>CANPYE010000049.1 GCA_947588005.1 uncultured Lachnospiraceae bacterium
GTAATAAATGCTTTCCGGAGACTCCCTCAGGATGTAAGAGGCGCGCACCACATGGTCTTTTCCGGAAATGGTTTCCAAAAACTCCACGTCCCGCTCCATCAGGGGGAACATGGTTAAGTACCCTGTGGCAATCAGCCTGTTGATGGCGGGGATCTTCTCCAGACGTCGGAACAGCGGTTCCGTCCCTTCACAGGTGATGAAGACGCAGCCGGGGAAAAGCGGTTTCTGCTCGATCAGGACCCGCTCCTGCCGCCTGACATCCCGTTCACTATAGATTACAAATACGTCCTGATACAGATAAGGCGGGACGGTGCGCCGGATCTCCTTCACCAGCGCTTCCTCCCCGCCGTACCACGTCTTCAATTTGTACCAGAGCATTTATTTCCCCTCCTTCTGCAATAAAAGTGTTAGTCAGATACCCAGCAGCCAGTCAAAACTTGATCTGTTTCCCTGTTAATGACCTTTTCAGCCATAACTTCTGGTTTCGCTATTATCTTATTGGCCAAAAATAAGACGTCAGTCCGCCGATTCCAGCTTCCTCACTTCCTCCGCGGATACCTCCACCGGGATCTCCCGGCCGAACATATGCACGGCGATCGAGACCGTACTGCTTCTCGCTTCCCGGATGACGGCTATATTTCCTTCGAAAACACCGCTGACCACCGCCACGTGATCGCCGGGCCGCAGCAAAGCAGCCGATTTTCCATTTCCATGCCGGCAGGACGCCAGCGTCACTCCGCTCGTATTTCCATGCGGGCGGGCCCCAAGTGACGCCCTGTTTGCATTTCCCAGCGAACCAGGTGCCAGAATCATACTGTTTGTATTTCCCTGCGTACCAGACGCCTGTGACGCCCTGTTTGCATTTCCCAGCGAACCAGACGCCTGTGACACACTGTTTATATTTCCCTGCGAGCCAGATGCCAGCGACGCGCTGCCCGTATTGCCAAGCTCATATCTCCCCTGTGCGGGGATATGCGCCTCCACCTTCCCGTAGGCCATCTCCCTGCGGACATCGTTATTTAGGATGATCCCCATCCGCACGGTCTTTTCCTGCCCGGCAATCGTCAGCCGCACCTGCGCGTAACGGTCCCGGAACTTATATGCCTCGATGCGGCCGCTGCATTTCTCAAGCGGCCCCGCCATGTATGTAACGTGGCCTTTCCCGTCCGTCGCCGCGTAGGTCAGGCGCACGATATGGTCAGCGTCCAATATCTCCTTCAGAAACTCCGCCTCGCTGTCATACAGCGGAGTAAATTCAAACGCCCCGGCCGTTAATACCTTCGACATGGCCGGGATCTTTTTCAAACGCTGGAAGACGTCCTCAATCGTATCTGTAGAAATAAAGATGTATCCGGGGAACAGCCGCAGGATATGGATCTGGTTCTGCTGCCGCCAGCAGCGCAGCCGCTCAAAATAGGGCACAAAACATTCCCCGAAGTATCTTTCCGGTACTACGCGGCGGATCATCTCCGTCAGTTGTTCTTCCTTTCCTGTAAAGGTCTGTATTGCGTACCACAGCATGATCAGAGCCGCTTCCTTTCTGTATCTTTCATGTCTTTTCAAAAACAGCCTCCGCCGTATTGCCTTCTTTCAGAAGGGAAGGCTTCGCCGTCCTGCTCCTTTTTCCAAAGGGCAGGCTCCGCCATTCCTCCTCCTTTTTTCCAAGGGACAGGCTTCGCCGTCCTGCTCCTTTCTCCCCAAGGGGCAGGCTCCGCCATTCCTCCTTATCCTTTCGGAAAAGCAGGCTCCGCCACTCCGTTCCGTCCTCACCGGACGAACCGGACCGCTGTGGCCGCTATAACCCCCTTCAGCAGAAACGTCTCCCGAGGCTCACGAGTCCCATCCAGGTTTTGTAATCGATAAAACAATTTCTCAGCAATCCTGACGCAATCGAAGTATAATATTACTTATCAGCGCACATCCTGATTTCGGGCAGGAACAGCGCTGGCGGGGCCGCGTGTCGTAGAGTGCCCCACTCTACGGCTTTCATACGGTATGCTGGGGGTAACTGATCGCGCTATCCGGTCAGCGCTATCCGACTTTCATCAGCACCGACAGTTTCTGCATATTCTTCCGTTTCATTTCCATCGTCGGATGCACATAGCGATTCAGCGTGATATTGACGTTCGCGTGTCCAAGAATTTCGCTCAGACTCTTCACATCAAATTCCATCTCCACGCACCTTGTCGCAAACGTATGGCGGAGCGCATGAAAATTCACCTTCTCTATTCCCGCCTGCTCAAGGACTTTTGCGAAATGTCTCTCCATCGTCCTTGGCTCCACATAGGTGTCCTGACGACCGGTCAGGATATAGCCTTTTCCGCTTCCCCTGCAGGAGAACAGGATTTTATTCAGTTCCTTCGGGATTGGAATCTTTCGAACAGAACTTCCGCTCTTGGGAGATGTGATGATGATCTTCGTCTTTCTCCCCTGATCATCCTTCGTCTGGATCCGCTGCATCGTCCGATGCACAAAAATCGTCTGTTCCGAAAACGAAATGTCGTCCCATTTAAGTGCGCAGATCTCCCCAAGCCTCAGTCCGGTGAACATGCAGATCAGGATCCCTAAATTCCGTGCAGAATGGTTGATGCAGAGATATTTGTACAGCCTGCTCTGTTCATTTCCAGTTAGTACCTTCATCTCTTTCTGCTCCTTCTTCACAGTAATGGAAGAAATATTAAACGGCATGACTTCCCCATGATCGGCAGCGTAATAGAAGATCCGGCGCAGCACAGACATGATATCTGTGACGGTCTTAGCTGAAAGGCCGCTATGCTTCTGTCCTCCCGCAGAACGCATCCTGCCGCAGAAAAGTTCTATCGTCTCTCTGTTAAGCGCGCACCATTCCAGACTGCCAAGCTCCGGAATAATATAGGAATAAAGCAGATTCCAATACTTCACGTAAGTAGACTCCTTGACCTGAAACCGAACCGTTTCAAGCCACTTTTCCGCATACTCCCCCAGCGTGGCAGTATTTCGGACCGCTGAAGGCGGCGGCGTCTCCGGCGCTTCAGCCCCGCATGCCAGAAGAATGAGTTTTCCGTCCTCTGCCTGTTCAATAACGTACTTCTCAACCTGCCGTGTATCCGTTTCCAGATAGATTTTCCTTCCTTTTTCTAACATTGTGACGTCCCCTCCTCATTAAATTGTGAATACTTCTGTGTGGTCTTTGCCTGAGAATCAGACACTTATCTACAGAAAACATCTTAAGATATTTCCAGCCAAAATCTTAAGATGTTTCCAAATAAACGGTATTGACAAATTTCCCGTTATTTTGTAGAATCTATTGCGTTAAAGGAAATACTGCTTTGAAGGGACTGTCGTAGAGTGGGGCACTCTACGATAATTTTTTGTATACGCCGCTGTAGTACGTCACCCTGTAACGGAAACAGTTCTCCCGCCCTTCCCCTACGGGCGTTACAGGCCAAATTGATGCAGGGTGATTTTATTGCCGCAATTATTGGGGGGTAAAAGGGAGAAATAGAACCTTACAGAATAAAACAGAAAACGGGAACCGCCTGCCAGGGCAATTCCCGCTTATATCGTGATGTTCTTTTTTTGTAAACTGACTTTATACTGATATGCTGCTCCTGAAGCGGCAGCCTCATGTAACCTGCCTTCGCGCAATACTTTGAGAGTTCTTTCTCGGATGTGGGGCTTTCGCCCCATAGTCCGCTCGCAAAAAGAAGGCTCTTGCAAGCAAGCTTGCTCTACCCGCGACTCCGCCGGGCTGCATCCGCTGGCGCCTGGCGGCACCATCGGATGTGGGGCTTTCGCCCCATAGTCCGCTCGCAAAAAGAAGGCTCTTGCAAGCAAGCTTGCATCGCCTTCTTTTCGCTCCCGTCCTGCCCGGCTCAATGCTTTAGCATATTTTCAATAAATATCCCATATCCCCTCGTACTATCCTGTATAAACACATGCGTTACGGCGCCGATTAGCTTTTCGTCCTGAATGATCGGGCTGCCGCTCATTCCCTGGACGATTCCGCCGGTCAGTTCAAGAAGTTCCGGGTCGGTTACACGGATGACAAGGCTTTTGTTGGTGTGGGATGTGGAATAATCGATCTTTTCGATCTCGATCGCATAATCCTTTATCTCCCCGGAAACGCCGCTTCGCAGGAAGGCGGAGCCTTTATGGATATCCTGGCGGTAGCCGATCTTAAGGGGCTCGGAGGAGATCGTTTTCATGAAACGGTCGTTGACCGTGCCGAAGATTCCTTCCTCCGTATTGGATTCCACGGTGCCGAGAATCGTGCTCGGGCCGTAATATATAACGCCGGACATAACGCCGGGACTGCCGGCGGAGCCTTTTTCGACCCCCACGATCTGGGTATCGTAAAGATTGCCCTCGCGGGTCTCTACCATTTCCCCCGTATCCGTGTCGCTGATCCCATGGCCGAGAGCGCCGAAACGGCCGTTTAGATCCAGGTAAGTAACCGTTCCGATGCCCTGGGTATCGCTGCGGACCCAGACGCCCAGCTTGCTTTCTCCATCCTGGGTGATCGTAGGATGAAGGGACACCTCCATCCGCTCGTCGCCGCGGCGGATCGTCAGATGTGCGTCCTCATCCTTAAGCCGCGCTACCGCCTCGGCCAGCTCCTCCTTCGTTTCCAGAGCGGCGCCGTTGATGCTTTCTATATAATCGCCGGATTTCAGCACGCCGGCGGCCGGTTCCACTGTCAGACCGTCCTGGCCGACCAGCTCGCCTGTCCCAATGACCATGACGCCGTCGGATTTCAGATAAATACCCACCGGCGCGCCGCAGGGGACCGCGTACTGTGTATCAACCACATCCACCTGAATCTCCTTAAACCGGATCCCAAGAAAATCCAGTCCGAGAAGATAGCTGCCCTCGCTCTTTCCATAGAGATGAAAGGGCTGCTCATGGGTGAGCGTGATCTGATCGGACGGAATGTCAGAGCCATTTCCCAGAACCACCTCCTCGCTGCCGCTTTGGAGGGTGAAGCGAAAGGGCAGGGGCAGCGTAAGCGTTTCTTCCTGATCAAGAACAATGCTCAGCCGGTCCGGAATGGCACGCTCCATATAACAGTATGAAAATCCGATCGTAAACAGCAGGCTGATCCAGAAGGTCCAGACCAGGAATCTGCGGTATCCTGTTTTTCTCAACACAACACACCTCCTTGCTGAATTTCTCTGAAGCCTCTCTTAGTATGTGTCGAGCCGGGAAAAACACTCTGTAATTTTTTAGTTGTCACTTTTTAACTGATGTGATAAACTGATTATGGTTATAATAAAGAAACGGAGAAAACCTTCAGATGAAACGTGCTGCCAATAAGAATTTCTGGATTCTGCTGCTTTTAATGCTGTCGGGCATCGTGCTCGGCGGATTTATCGGAAGTCTTACGGAAAGCGTGCCTTTCCTTTCATGGCTGAATTTCGGACAGTCCTTCGGACTGGATGACCCGGTCGTTTTAAATCTCGGGATCCTGGTGATTACATTCGGTCTTTCGATCAAAATCACGATGGCAAGCATTATCGGAGTGATCCTGGCTCTCCTGATCTGGCGAAAAATATGACCCGGACGCAAAAATTTATGCGCCGGGCCGTTTTTTTGCCGCTTCTGCCTTTCTCTCCTCCGCCAGCGTTTTCATCTCCCTGGCGTTTTCGCGAACCGCGGCGGTGATCTCCGCCCCGCCTAAAAGCCGCGCCAGCTCCTCCACGATCTCGTCTTCACCAAGCTCGCGAATCCGCGTCACCGTGTTTCCTTCCTCCGCCTCCTTGACGATCGCAAAATGGCTGTCGGCCATGGCCGCGATCTGGGGAAGATGGGTAATGCAGATCACCTGGCGCCGCCTCGCGATATAGGACAATTTTTCCGAAACCATCTGCGCCGTACGTCCGCTGATTCCGGTATCGATCTCGTCAAAGATCAGCGTCGGAATATCGTCCGTGTCCGCCAGCACCGCCTTGATCGCCAGCATGATCCGGGACAGCTCGCCGCCGGACGCCACATTTCCTAACGGCCGCATGGGCAGGCCGGGATTGGTGGAAATCATAAATTCCGCCTCATCGTAACCTTCCGCCGTATAATGCGGCAGGCGCCCAAACTCCATCTCAAACCGCACGTCGATAAAATTAAGGTCCGTAAGTCCCTGCCGGATTTTCTCCGTCAGGGCCTCCGCCGCCTTATGACGCACGCCGGAAAGCCGCGTGCTGAGACTGTCCAGCTCCTTTTCCTGCTCCGCCAGTTCCTTCTCAAGCTTTTCCTTCACCAGATCGAAATTCTCCAGTTCATCGAGGCGTGCTTTCTTTTCCGCCAGCTTTCCAAGGATCGCCTCCACCGAATTGCCGTACCTCGCCTGCATACTGTGGATCCGGTCCAGCCGGTCCTCCATCTGGCGGAAGGTTTCTTCATCGAAGGCAAATTCGTCCATGTAGGTACGGATATCGTGAACGGCGTCGCTTAAGACAGCCTCCGCGTCCATCAGCTGGTCGCGGATCCCTGCAAGCGCCCCGTCGTATTCCGCCGCCTGAGATACCTCCCGCGCGGCGCGGCCGATCTGGTCGCCGTCCAGCAGCCTGTAGGCCCCGGACAGATGCTCCATGATCTTCTGGGCGTGCTGAAGCCGGCGGTACGCCGCCGTAAGTTCCTCTTCCTCGCCTTCCCTCAGCTTCGCGTTCGCTATCTCGCGGATCTCATAGCGCAGGAAATCCGTCTCCCGCAGACGCGCGTCCTGATCCATGTCCATATGCGCAAGACGCGCTTTCAGCTCCCGGTATCTGTCATAGACCAGGGAAATGTCTTTCTTTAACGGCTCTGTCTCGGATTTGGCGTAAGAATCCAGGATCTCAAGATGCTTTGATTTGTAAAGAAGCGACTGATGCTCGTGCTGTCCGTGAATATCGATGAGCCGCCCGGTGATCTCCCGCAGCCGCCCGACCGTCACGGTCTCGTCGTTGATCTTGCTGACGCTTCTGAGCGGCGTGATCCTGCGGGACAAAATCAGCGTCCCGTCCTCCGGCAGCTCCACCTCCAGCTCCTCAAGCGCCTTTCTCTTTTCCGGCTCCGTCACGGAAAATACCAGCTCGATATACGCCGATTCCGCCCCCTGCCGGATCACGTCCTTTGACGCCTTTCCGCCCAGGGCCATTCCCACGGAACCGATGATGATCGATTTGCCCGCGCCGGTCTCGCCGGTCAGTATAGTAAGTCCCTCCGAGAAAGCCACCTCCGCCTTCTCGATCAGGGCCAGGTTCTTAACCCGAAGCTCCAAAAGCATATGTATAACCCCCTGTCCTGTTCGTTTTGCCGCGTACGCCGGCTGCTTCCATATCCCCGCGCCGGCCCGGCCGTCTTTCCGCCGCTGAGGCTTCTTCCCTGAACTGGCCGTCTGCCCGCTAAGCGAAAACGGGATGCCTTCCCTTCCCCGGCCTCCAGCCGTTTCCTGCGGCTTCGCCGGCCCTCTTACCCCGCGACCAGCTTGTGGATCTTCTCCATCACCAGGATCGTGTCGTCCACGCTTCGCACCGCGCAAAGGATCGTGTCGTCTCCGGCTATGCAGCCTACGATCTCCTGGAAATGGATCGCGTCCAGCGCCGCCGCAACCGCCATGGCCATTCCGGAGACGGTCTTGATCACCAGGATATTCTGGGCCATGTCCATGGAAAGAAATCCGTCCCGCAGGATACGGATGTATTTGTCATTAAACTCCCCTTGGGCGTGAAGGACCGTATAGCGCTGTTTTCCGTTCTCCGACTGTACCTTTGTCAGCCGCAGCTCCCGGATATCGCGGGAAACCGTGGCCTGGGTCACATTGAACCCGGCCTGTTTCAGATATTCCGCCAGCTCCTCCTGCGTGTCGATTTCGTATTTGCTGATCAGTTCCACGATCTTACTGTGCCGTTCAACTTTCATTTCGTACCTCCTCGCGTCTATATCCGCTCTTAACGCGGATCATGCTCCGCATATCCCGGTCTTCGCTGTGCAGCCGGTCATCTTCCCGCCATCTTGCTTCTCAGATTATCTACAAACGATACCTCGTGAAGCTTCACCATCACCGTTTCCACCCGGGAGCGTTCCACCAAAAGGCGGTCGCCTACCTTAAGCTTCACGGCCGCGCCTCCGTCAAACACCACGGCCTGTCCCTCATTGTCATGCCCCATGATCTCGATCTCAATGGTATCCTCCGCCGCCAGCACGATACTCCGGCCGTTTAAGTCATGAGGGCAGATCGGCGTCAAAATCATCAGCCGCGCCGACGGCTCTACGATCGGTCCGCCCGCCGACAGATTATACGCTGTGGATCCGGTCGGGGTGGCAATGATCATTCCGTCCGCCTTATAACGGCAGAGCTGCTCGCCGTTGACCGACAGCCGCAGATCCAGGATCTTGGGCATCTCGCGCCGCGAGATCAGAATCTCATTGAGGGCAAGCTCCTCCTTCACGGCAGTCCCGCCGCTTAAGACCGTACCCTTTAACAGCATCCGCCGCTCCAGCTGGAACTGTCCCGCCGCCAGATCGTCGAGCATCTGCGTGACCTCTCCCGGCTCCTGGCAGCCAACCTGGGTCAGATAGCCCAGATGTCCCATATTGACGCCGATCATCGGCAGCTGCCGCAGGGCCAGGTCCCTGGCCGCCCGGATCAGCGTCCCGTCCCCGCCAAGCGTAATAACGCACTCCGTCTCCGCCGGAACCTGTTCCGGATCTGTACGGGCGGTATACGCTCCGCCGGGCGCGCCGCCCGCTCCATCGCTGTCCCGTACCGCGCAGGTACAGCCGTGGGTCTCGAGATAATCGCGGATACGTTCCGCCATGGCCCCGGTTCCGTCTCTCTGCGGGTTCCATATCAGATAAAAATGTTTCATAAACCGCACCCTTTCCCTCCGGGGTCTTGCCTTTTCCAGGACTGCAAAACGCCTGAAAGCCGCAGTCTTTCCTTCCTATGACTGCAGCGTCCGGTGCGCTTTGGCAACGACGCTCTCCGGATCGATGGAAATACCGCCTGCATCTGCGCCGCCTTCCTCCGTCCGCGCTGCGGCCGTCTTCTCCAGATACAACAGATACTCGATATTTCCTTCCGGTCCCCTTATCGGTGAAAAATCCAGAGCCAGCACGGCGTATCCGTTTGCGGCCGCATGATCCATGACCATGCGGATCACCTCCAGATGCGTGCTTTTCTCACGGACTACGCCCTTTTTTCCCACCTTCTCGCGGCCGGCCTCAAACTGGGGCTTGATCAGGCAGACCACCCGGCCGCCGTCATCCAGAAGCTCCCGAACCGGCCCCAGCACCTTGGTAAGCGAAATAAACGATACATCGATCGACGCGAACCCGATCCCATCCGCCACGTCGTCCGGCGTTACATAACGGATATTCGTCTTCTCCATGCAGACGACCCGGCTGTCGTTGCGCAGCTTCCAGTCCAGCTGTCCGTGACCCACGTCCACCGCGTAGACCTTCGCGGCCCCGTTCTGCAGCATACAGTCGGTAAAGCCGCCGGTAGAGGCGCCCACGTCCATGCAGATCTTGTCCTTCACATCGACGCCGAACACATTCATGGCTTTCTCGAGCTTTAAGCCGCCCCGGCTCACATATTTAAGCGTGCTGCCGCGAACCTCGATCGCAGCCGTCTCCTCAAACGCGGCTCCGGCCTTGTCCTCCTTCTGCCCGTCCACATAGACGATTCCGGACATGATGACAGCCTTCGCCTTCTCGCGGGAGGATGCCAGACCGCGGTTTACCAGCAGAACGTCAAGCCTCTCCTTCATCGGATGCCTCCTCCGGGTCAGAAGCGGGCGATTGGGCGCCCTGCGGCTGTACAGTCCTGTCTTCTGTCTCTGCCGTATCCGGCAGTCCAAATTCCGCTTTCATCTTCTTAATGATCGAATCGCTGTCGATCCCCAGCATTTCCCGCAGAAGCGACACATTGCCGTGCTCCACGTAGGCGTCCGGAAGCGCGATGTTCAGCACCGGAAGCTGCGGCGCGTGCTTCTTCGCCCACGCCGTAACCTGCAGACCGTAACCGCCCTGGAGAACGTTCTCCTCCAGCGTCACCAGACAGTCGTGACGGAACGCCAGGTTCTCCGCCAGTTCATAATCAACCGGCTTAACAAAACGGCCATTCGCCAGCGTAACCTTGTAACCTTCTGATTTTAATTTGTCACGGATATGCTCTGCGGTACTGACCATGCTTCCAACCGCGAGAAGCGCGATGTGCATGTCCGCGGGCTTTGTTTTTCCTGCATCTGCGGCAGGACAGGCGTCCGTTCCCTCCGCCGGGCCTGTCTTCCCGCCGCGGTAACCTGCATCTTCCTCCGAAGCCGCCTTCCCGCCGCGGTAATCTGCATCTTCCACCAGGACCGCCTTCCCGCCGCGGTAACCTGCATCTTCCGCGGCGCCGCCCTGCGTTCCGGCCGTATCAGCGCCTCCAGCCGGCCTTCCCTCGTCGAAAAGGATCTCGCCCTTTCCGTATTCGAGCGGCGAATCAAACTCTTTCAATCCCCGGTACGCCATTCCCCTCGGGTAGCGGATCGCAATAGGGCCGTTATGCTTCAGGGCAAATTCCATATCCCGCCGAAGCTCCCACAGGTTCTTCGGCGCAAGCACCGTCATATTCGGAATGGACGTCAGATAGGACAGATCGAAGATTCCCTGGTGGGTCTCTCCGTCGCTGCCGACCAGTCCCGCCCGGTCGATGGCAAATACCACCGGCAGATTCTGGAGACACACGTCATGGACGATCTGATCGTACCCTCTCTGCAGAAACGACGAATAAACCGCCACCACCGGCCGCAGTCCCGCGGCCGCCATCCCGGCCGCGCTGGTTACCGCGTGCTGTTCCGCGATCCCCACATCAAAGAAACGGTTCGGGAACTGCTTTCTGAACCGGTTCAGTCCCGTCCCGTCCGGCATGGCCGCCGTCAGAGCCACGATCCGTTCGTCCTTCTCCGCCAGCCTGCACAGCTCCCGGCTGAACACATCCGTATAGCCGGGATATATTTTCTCCTTCTTCGGCTTCCCGGTCGCGATGTCGAAGGGCTCCACGCCGTGGAACCTGGCTGGATTCTTCTCCGCTGGAGCGTACCCCTTTCCCTTCTTCGTCACCACATGGACCAGCACCGCGTGATCAAGCCGCCGCGCTTCACCAAGTACCTTGCGGAGCTGCCGCAGGTCATGCCCGTCCACCGGCCCCAGATAGGTAATACCCATGTCCTCGAAAAACATTCCCGGAATCAGGAGCTGTTTGATGCCCTGCTTCGTCCGCCGGATCTTTTCGATCAGCTTCCCGCCCACTCCTGGGATCTTCTCCAGGAATCCGGTCACATTCTCCTTTAAATCATTATACCCCTCGCCGGTGCGGATGCCGCTCAGATACCGGGAGATACCGCCTACATTTTCGGAAATGGACATCTCATTGTCATTCAGAACAATGATGAAATTCGAATCCAGCCTGGCAGCGTTATTCAGCGCCTCGTAGGCCATACCTCCGGTCAGCGCCCCGTCGCCGATGACGGACACCACGAAATAATCCTCACCCCGCAGGTCGCGCCCCTGAGCCATACCGAGACCGGCCGAAATGGACGTGGAGCTGTGTCCTGTATTAAAAGCGTCGCAGGGGCTTTCCTTCGTCTTCGGGAAGCCGCTGATGCCGCCGAACTGCCGCAGGTCGTTGAACTCGTCCTTGCGGCCGCTCAATATCTTATGGGTGTAGGACTGATGTCCCACGTCCCAGATGATCTTATCCCTTGGCAGGTCAAAGGTCAGAAACATGGCCATGGTAAGCTCTACCACGCCCAGGTTTGAAGCCAGATGGCCGCCGCGCTCGCTTGTTTTCTCGATCAGAAATTCGCGGATCTCGGAGGCCAGCATCTCCAGCTCCTCTTTATTCAGGGCCTTGATGTCCTGCGGCCCGTTTATCCTTTCAAGCATTACGATCGTTCCTTTTCTTGCAGTTCATTCCGTTATCCCGGCGGGTGCAGGATCCGCGTCCACAGCTTTTGTCACGCAAAAGCAGCTCAGCCGCTTCCCGCATAGTCTTAACTCTGGCGCGCCCGCCGTCCGGCTTAGGCCGCAGGGTTTCCGCTCCCGCCGCCTGCTTAGCCGCAGGGTTTCCGCTCCCGCCGCCTGCTTAGCCGCAGGGCTTCCGCTCCCGCGCCCGCCATGCGGCGTATTCACCCTGTTCCGTCCGGCTTCGGGAAGGTTACTTCTGCCTCGTCACCAGCATCCCGATCAGCTGCCTCAGGTGCTCATGCTCCCCCGGCAGCGTCTCAAGCAGTCCGGCGGCCTCGGCAGACAGCGCTTCCACTTCCTGCCGCGCCTTTTCCATACCATACAGGCTTACGTACGTGGTCTTATTGTTCTTCTCATCGCTTAGGACCGGCTTGCCCAATACATCCTGGGTACTGGTCAGATCCAGAATATCATCCTGAATCTGGAACGCGTAACCCACGCAGGAAGCCATCCGCTCCACCGTGCGCACCTGCTCCTCTGACGCTCCGGCCAGAATCGCGCCGATCATCATAGGCGCTTCTAAAAGCGCCCCGGTCTTCAGCCGGTAAATAAAATCCAGCTGCTCCCCATCAAGCGGCTTCCCTGTCAGTTCCACATCCGCGGTCTGTCCGCCGATCATACCGTAGATCCCGCTCTTTTGAGCCAGAAGGCCAATGCTTTCGGCCACCCTCTCCGGCCGGTCTGTAAGCGCAAATGCTTTCGCGGCCGTCTCGAAGGCGTAGATCGCCAGTCCGTCCCCGGCCAGCACCGCCATATCGTAGCCGTAAGCCACCCACGCCGTCGGAAGCCCCCGGCGGAGCCGGTCATTGTCCATACAGGGCAGATCGTCGTGGATCAGGGAAAAGGTATGTATCATCTCGATCGCCGCCATAAACGGCTCCGCTTCCCGTCCGCTCCCGCCGAACATCCGATAGACTTCCTTAAGGAACAGGGGGCGCAGCCGCTTGCCGCCGGCCTTCATGCTGTAATTCATGGCCGAAAGAACCGTCTTCTGCCAGCCTTCCTCCGCCGGAAGATACGCATAGACCGTTTTTTCCGTCTCGGCCGTCGTTTTCTTAAGCCATTCGTCAAACTCCGTCATTCTGTCCGTCCTCCGTCAGGATCATCAGTTTCTTCTCGACCCGGTCAAGCTTATCGCTGCACTCCTTCACCAGCTTCATGCCCTGTTCATAGCAGGAAAATGTCTCCTCCAGGGGGCTTGCGCGGTCCTCCATTTTCTCAATCAGGGCTTCCAGCTCCGTCAACAGCTCCTCGATTCCTTTTTCCTGCTTCGCTCCGTCCGGCGCCGCTTCGCTGGCCCTTCTGTCTTCTTCCATGCTCCAACCTCCATACAAATACATCCCGCCGTCCCGCGTATTCTTTCGCGGAACCCTGCGTCCATCCGCCGTCCCGCGTATCCTTTCACAGAACCCTGCGTCCGTTCGCCGTCCCGCGTATTCTTTCGCGGAACCGCATCCGGGCCGGTCTGTCACTCATCCGTCATACATTCCTGCGTGACCCTGCGCTCCGCCTCTATCTCCTCGATCTTCGTCCGCGCCCACCCGTCGGCGAAGCGTACATTCAGCGTCTGCCCGGCCGACAGCCTCTCAACCGACTCAACCGCATGTCCGTCCTTATCGGTCACATACCCGAAGCCGCCGGACAATCTCTTAAGCGGAGACAATCCGTTCAGCCTGCCTGCGTCAAGCGCAAGGCGGTGTTTCGTCTCGATCAGCCGGCGCTCCGAAACGGCGCCCATCCTTTCCTGCGCGTCCGCCAGCCGCTGGCGCATATCGTCGATCCGCCGCGCCGGGCTGCACAGCTCAAGCCGCATCCTTGCCTGCTCCGCGCGGTAGCGCCTGCGCTCCACGCTCCGCTCCATTCCGCGGATCAGCGCCGTGCGCGTGACTGCCAGTCGTTCCGTAAACTGGCGGTAATCGAAGACTGCCAGTTCCGCCGCCGCCGAAGGCGTAGGAGCCCGCAGGTCGGCCACATAGTCGGCGATCGTCACGTCCGTCTCATGTCCCACCGCGGAAATCACAGGCGTCCGGCAGTCAAAGATAGCATGCGCCACCATTTCTTCATTAAACGCCCACAAATCCTCGATGGAGCCGCCGCCGCGCCCCACGATGATCACGTCCAGTCCGAGCCTGTCCAGGGCGCGGATGCCGCGGACGATGCTGTATTTGGCGTTCTCGCCCTGCACCAGAGCCGGGTAGAGAACCAGCTGCACATAAGGGTTCCTGCGGGTCGCGATATTGATGATATCCCGGACCGCCGCGCCGGTGCTTGCTGTGACAATGCCCACCGTGCGGGCGTATTTGGGAATCGGCTGCTTATATTCCTTCGCGAACAGCCCCATTTCCTCCAGCTCGTCCCTCAGCTTCACAAAACGCTCGTAGAGACCGCCGACGCCGTCCCTTCGAATCTCCTTCGCATAAAGCTGGTAGCGTCCGTCCCGCTCGTAGACGTCGATCGTCCCGGTCACCACCACCTGCTGGCCTTCCTGCAGCTGAAAATCAAGACCCCGCCGCTGTCCGGCAAACATCACCGCGGACAGCGTCCCCGACGGATCCTTTAATGTAAAATAAATATGACCGGCTGAGTGGTATTTGCAGTTGGAAATCTCCCCCCTGACGCTTATCCGCTTCAGGAGGAAGTCCTGCGTAAACATATTTCGGATATAAGAATTTACCTGACCAACGGAATAAATACTTGCTTCTGCCATGGGGCCTCCCTGCAGCCGGACAATGCGCGGCGCGGCGACTATACCAGCTTCGCCAATACGCCGTTGACAAAAGACGGCGACTCGTTCTGACCGAACCGCTTGGCCAGCTCCACCGCTTCGTTGATGGCGACCCGCTCGGGGACCTCGTCATCATAAAGCATCTCATACAGAGCCAGCCGAAGGATGGTCAGGTCCACCTTGCCCATGCGCTTTGTCTTCCAGCCCTCGGCGATGCTGTCGATCTTCTGATCCAGCTCCGGGATCCGGGCTGTAACGGCCTCAGCCTTCTTCACCAGATAATTCATGTCATCCACGGAGATGTCGTCCACCGCGTGAAGCGTTATGTTCTCGCCCGCTTCTCCGGCCTCGTCCTCTCCGGGAGCTTCAAAATATTTCACAAACTGCTGCCCGGTCTCTCCGGCGGGATAAAAATCCGCGCAAAACAGCATCTTAAAGCAATGCTCACGCAATTCCCTTCTATGCTCACGCAATTCCCTTCCGGTCATCGCTTATCCTCCCTGTCTGTACCATCCCGCCATCCGGTTTCCATCTGCCTTCGCCGCCTTCGCGATCCGGCTTCCGCAGCCTGTCTTTGCTGTCCCCGCGACCCGGCTTCCGCCTCTCCCCGCCGCTTATTCCGGCCGGTTGTTCTGCCTAGTGTTCTTCCTCCGTATTCACGCCCGCGACCCGGATATTCACATCCAGAACGGACAGTCCGGTCATGTTCTCGATCGCGGTCTTGACCTTCTCCTGAACCTTCCCGCAGACGTCCGGGATGCTGTAGCCGTAGCGCATCGTCAGAGACAGATCCACCGACACATGCTCCTCCGTAACGTCCACCTTCACGCCCTTGGACAGGTTCTTCATCCCCAGCTTGCTGACCCACTCGTTGGTGATGTTGCCGGCCATGCTGTCCACGCCTTCCACCTCCGTGGCGGCCAGCCCGGCGATAATGGCGACTACCTCGTCGGCGATCTGAACCTCGCCGATGGTATCCTTCTCATATACTTTATGGGTACTCCTGTTTTCCATCTCAGTCACGGATAAATACCTCCTCAAATCCTATGATAGCCTATTATAACAAATATAATCCTTTTTGAAAAGGGAATATTCTCTTAACGATCTCTTAAATGGACGCGGCAGTTTCCCCGGCCCGCGGAAATTCCGGCCGCAGACCGCAGTTTCCTCCGCATACCGCGGAAATTCCAGCGGCAGACCGCAGCTGCCTCCGCAGACCGCGGAAATTCCAGCTGCAGACCGCAGATGCCTCCGCAGACCGCGAAAATTCCAGCCGCAGACCGCCTGTCTACCGCACCACGATGACCGAATCTCCCAGCACGCTGAAATTCGACGCCGGATTATCCTCGCAGTTTACCTGCTTAAGCGCCTTAAGCGCGGAAAGAGGCGCCAGATCCGATACATAATTATCTCCGAAATCAATGCTCTCAAGACCGGGAAGACCCGACACGAAATTCAGATCCGTCAGTTCATTGGAACGGATGCTTAACTTCTTAAGGCCGGAAAACTTCGACAGAAAATCCAGATGCTCCGTCAGGCTCACCGGATCCCAGTCCACTGAATAAATGCCGCCGCCTCCGCTGACCTGTACATTGGTATAAAGGGTCACATCGTCGATGTACAGTTCTTCCAGCGTTGTATTTTCCTCCACCGCATCGAATCCGATTCCGCATTCCATGCCGCTGATATTGAAAGACTTAAGAGTCGGCAGGTTAAAAATCCCGGCCAGGTCCCCATAGGTTATGGTACCGTGCAGATCGACCGTTTCGATGACAGGAAGTTCTGTAATGAAACTGTAATCCTGCTCCATATAGCCGAAAGCCGTACACCGAAGCACTTTCAGATTCTGAAGTCCGGCAAAATCCTCCGGCGAACTGACCGGACAGCCGTCCAGCGTCAGTTCCCGCAGGTTCGTCATATTCCGCAGAAAGCCCGTCTCCTCAAAGCCGTCCAGATAAAGCTTCTCAAGCCCGGCCAGCCCGCTAAGATCCGGCGCCTCGCAGCCGTAAGGAAGCTCCAGCGTCAGTTCCTTAAGGCCGGTCAGGGAACCGATGGGCGACATATCACCGATCGCATCGCAGCTTTGCAGGGACAGCGTTTCCAGGCCGGTCAGTCCTTCAAGCGGCTCCAGCGAAAGGAACGTGCCGTACTTCAGCTTTAGGGATTTCAGCGACTCGATCTTAGTTACGAAGCTGATATCCCGCAGATTCTGCGACTCGATGGTCAGAGATTCCAGCCACGGCATCACGCCGAACACGCTAAAATCCATAGAACCGTCGTACATATCAAGGGAAATTTCTTTCAGGTTCTTCGCGGCGGCCAGCGTCTTCTCCTCCTCGATCGAATCCGCGGTTATAGAAAGGCTCGTAAGGCCTGTAAGCAGTTCCAGCCCCTTAAGGCTCGCCGGGCTTCCGGTCATCTCCACCAGCTTCAGCCGGGACGGGTCGCTTACACAGGCCGCAACCTCCTCCAGGCTGTGGTAATACCCCCGGATTCCCTCCAGGTCAAGCCCTTCCATGTCCTCCGCCGTCACCGCCGTTCCTATGGAACCCAGAACCTTAAGACCCGTGAAATTGCGAAGCTGCTTCGGATCGATCTCCCGGTAATCATCCCTCGGAAACAGGATCCAGGTAAGCTCCGCCTTCGGATCCGTAACCGGGCTGGCGAAGCTGTAGCCGATCTCCCGGTTATCAATGGTGCTGCGTGTCTCCAGCCAGGCGATCTTCGCAAGCTCATCGCCGGTGATTTCCTCCGCCGGCTTTCCGAAAACCGCTTCCGCGAAATCTGCCAGAATCCCATCCAGTTCCGCCTTCTGCGCAGACGCGTTCTCCGCTCCCGCATAGCCCAAATCCATTTCCGAAGACATCCCGGCCGGCCCGGAAACTGTCTCCTGCTGTCTCGGATGATCCATCTGATACCGTTTCACAATCGCGGGTCCCCTCCATACGGCAAGGATCGCCACCAGGGTCACCAGGCACGCAAGGAGCCGTTTCCAGCCGTCATACTCCCAGCCGGTTCTTTTCTTCTCTGCCGGATCGGGAATCGCCTGGTATTCGATCTTCGGCATCGCCCCCGCAGTCATGGGCTTTAAATGAGGCTCCTCTTCCTGTGCAGAGCCCCGGCCCTGCGGCCTGTCCCACTCGATCGTATACCGGGTATGGCAATACTCGCATTCCGCGTAATTCGGGTTTTTCTCGTCAATCATTAACGTGCCGTTGCAGGCTGTGCATCTTAATTCTGTAATCTTCATCGCTGTTATAGCCTCCCCTGTATGCCGGCCTCGCGGAAGCCGCTTCCCCTCTGCGTTTCCCGCATCCGCGCCGTATTCGTCAAACGATATTCTGATAGTACCACCCCGGCGGATTTTTTGCAATAAAAATAAGGCGGCCGGCGCGCAATCGAGTAGGAGGCAGTGATTAGCCGCCGTCCTCTCACACCACCGTGCGTACCGTTCGGTACACGGCGGTTTCAAC
>CANPYE010000050.1 GCA_947588005.1 uncultured Lachnospiraceae bacterium
TCTCTGGGCTTCTCCTTTTTGCCGCCCCGATCTCCTCTTCCAGGCATTCTCACCGCCTCCTTTCCGGGCACAGTCCGCTGTTTTCCAGCCGCACTTCTGCGCTCTGTCCGCACAGCCCGGCGTTTTCCCGATGCAGTCCGGCGCCTTCCCGATACAGTCCGGCGTTTTCCCGATACAGTCCGGCGTTTTCCCGATACAGTCCGGCGCTTCCCCGATACAGTCCGGCACTTCCCCGATACAGCCCGTCATTTTCCCGATACAGCCCGTCATTTTTCCGATACCGTCCGACACTTTCCCGATACCGTCCGACGCCTTCCCGCATGCTCATCCGTTGAGGCATACGGCAGATCCCCGCCACAGGCAGCGCTCGCCGCACATCGACGTAATTCAGAAAATAATTTTTCATCCCATCTTCCTCCTTACGCCAGCGCGCCCATCTGCGTGTTGAAGATATCCCGGTACTCCGGGCATGTCTCCAGCAGATGTTCGTGGTTTCCGTAACCGATGCAGCGCCCGTTGTCCATGACCAGAATGTTGGTCATGTTCATGACGGAACTGACGCGCTGCGCGATCAGGATCGTCGTCGTGCCGCCGTAATTTTCAAAGACCGCCTTCCTGAGGGAAGCGTCCGTCTTATAGTCAAGCGCAGAGGAAGAATCGTCCAGGATCAATATCTCCGGCTTCGCCGCCAGGGCCCGGGCGATCAAAAGGCGCTGCTTCTGCCCGCCGGACAGATTGGCTCCCTTGATATCCGCCATATAGTCGAGGCCGCCGTCCAGACCCGCTATGTACTCCGCAGCCATGGCGTCCTTTGTCGCCTGGGTAAGCCTGTCCTCCGGGATGTCCCGCCCGAAGGAAATATTCTGGCGCAGGGTGTCGTTGAACACCATATCGTTCTGGAAGACCACGCCGAACTTTCGGTGAAGGTCGTCCTTCTCATAGCTGCGCACGTCCTTCCCGTCCACGAATACGCCGTCCGTCCTCCACGTCGTAGAAACGCATCAGCAGATTGATGATCGTCGTTTTGCCGCAGCCGGTGGGACCGATGATTCCCAGACTCTCGCCCCTCTTAATGGAGAAATCGATATCGTAAAGGCACTGCTCGCGGCTGCTGCCGCCGAAGGCTTCGGCCTGGGCCGTGCCGGCCTCGCCGTAGCTGAAATTCACATGCTCGAACCGGATAAATTCATCGCCGCACGGCTTCTTCGCCTCCTCCGCCGTCAGAATGCGCTGATCCTGCGGCGCCGCCATAATGAGAGCGATACGGTTCGCGGACGCGGACGCCTTGCTGATCATCATGAAAATGCGGTTGATCGCCATAACGCCCTGCAGCACCATATTAAAATACGTCAGAAACGCCAGGATCACGCCGGGATTCATCTGCCCGTTATTGACGCGGATCGCGCCGATAAAGACCACCAGCGTCAGGCCGGTATTCAGGCAAAGCTGCATGATCGGTCCCGGCAGGGCCATGATCGTACTGGCCCTGACGTCATTACGGGTCATCGCGTCGTTGCTTGCCGCGAAGCGCCGTTTCTCATAATCTGTCTTGGAGAGGGCTTTTACCACGCGGATACCGGTGATATTTTCACGCATGACGCGAACCACATCGTCCAGGCTCTCCTGCACTTTATTGTAAAGCGGGATCCCGTACCGGGATACGCTTAAGATAACGACCAGCATGATCGGCAGCATCACGCAGAGCACCGCCGACAGCACCCAGTCCATGGTCATCGTGATTAAAATGCCGCCTACCAGCATGATCGGCGCGCGGACGCAAAGGGTCTGCAGAGACTGGGCGCAGGACTGGACGTTATAGCTGTCGCTGGTCATGCGGCTGATCAGGCTCGGAAGACCGAAGGCGTCGAACTGGCTGCCGGACAGATTGGCCGTCTTGATGAACAGATCCTGCCGGATGTTGTAAGAAACATTATGGGCGTTCTCCACCGCGCCCCGGTTGGCCGTCACGTTCAGCTGCCGGGTAGCGACGGCGGTCAGGATCATCAGAAGTCCCCAGAAGAATATCTGCGTAAGATTGCCGGTCGGTACGGTGACGTCGATGATATGCTCCAGAATATACGGAAGTAAGAGTTCAACCATAGTTGCCGCAAGCTTCAGTCCCATCACGGCGGCGATCGCCTTCGCGTATGGTTTCATATAGCGGAAGATCAGTTTCACAACACATAACCCCTTTTATAAAGCCTATTTTATCGACCTGTAATCAAAATCCTTTCTATTATATAGCATGCAAACTATTTTTGCAAGACAGAAAAAGCGTGTCACCGGTGTCATCGGCAGACAGAAAAAGCGTGTCACCGGCACGCTTTTTTGCACACGGACGCGATCCAAAAAGGGCGCCATCAGCACCCTTTTCCGCATACGGACGCGACCCGTACATCGCATCGCCAGGGCTCCCTTCTGTATGCGGACGCATTCAGAATGAGGAAACCTTTCTGGAAGTCCTGCCCGACCGAAGGTAATTTCTGCACCTTCAGTACACTGTCTCCATCCGCGTTCCTCCATAGAAGAAATCCAGAATGTCGCCGTATTTCCATCCCCGCTTCGCCATGGCCTGCGCCCCGTTCTGGCTCATGCCGATGCCGTGGCCGTAGCCGCCTCCGTAGATAAGCCAGCACATTTCTCCGTCCTCTGCCGTTCCTTCTTCGATGGAAATGAAGGCGCTCGGAAGGCTTCCCCAGCCGCTTAATGTACCTCCGCCGTTCTTCGCAATTACAGAGCCGGGATGTCCCAGCGCGGCGCGGATCCGGCTTTCGCCCTCGATCTCCTTTGTGCCGTCGGAGCCGGTCACGGTCACGCGCTGCGCCACGCCGCCCGCTCCCCGCCCGGTAATCCGCATGTCTGTGATCCGGCCGATGTCGGGAACATTTTCCTGAAGCTGCGAGGCGGTGATCCGGGTCTGCCAGCGGTACATACCGCAGGATGCTTCGAAATCGGCCTGCCCGCCGTTTTCTCCGCCGCTTCGGATAAATGCGGCGAATGCTTCCTCACCAGAGATGGCGGAAGAATCGGACGATCCGGATACCCGGGCTGCCTGGGCTGTTTCTCCATTCAAGGCTGCCTCCGCACCGGCATACAACCCGCTTCCGGCTTCGATCACGCCGCCGTCCGGCCGCACCTCCACCGCGTGCAGATACGGCGTCCGCTCCGGTTCCTGGCCCCAGGCCCCCATATCCGTCGTATGGCCGCAGGATGTGGAAAAATAATACGTCTCCGCCGCGCTGTCGCCGTACATCAGAATCTGCCCATAGGTCGCGTCCACCGCCTCCGCGGCTTCACGGCCGGTCCCGCTGTTATTGTAGACCTGATAATTGGTGCTGTCGTCCACATGCGCGCCGTACTGACGGCAGGAATTGTCCCGAATCTGCCGGTACGCGTACGTCCGGGCGCAGACCGCCTGGGCCTTAAGAGCCTCCGGCTCATAGCTAAGCGGCATCTCGCTCGGCAGTACCCGTTTCAGATAATCCTCCATATACAGTTCATTGACAAGCACCAGGCCGTTCTCCTCGCGGGACACCTCCAGCCGCCCCGGACATACCGGCGCGCCCTGCCCGCGCGTCACGCTCGCGATGCGGATTCCTGCGCTTTCATCTGTCGGACAGAAAATGACGCGTTCGTCAGACGGTGCAAGCACGATGCGATCGGATATCTCTCCAATCACCGAGGCGGCCAGGCCGTCATCTGCGCTTTGCGGCTCCCTGAGCGCTTCATTCACAGCTTCATCCGATACATCGGCCGCTCCGCCCACAGCCTCATCCGTTTGACCGGCCGCTCCGCTCACGACTTCGTCCGACCCCTCTGATATCCCGCTCACGACTTCGTCCGATCCAGCCTCGGTCTCCTGCCCATTGCCGCTTAGCGCCGTCAGCACAACGCTCTCCCCCGCATGGAAAACGGTCTCCTTCTCCCCCTGCCGCATGATTCCGCCGCTTAAGAATTCCAGCCGGATCTCCGGATGGAAAATAGAATGAAAGCCCGTATCCGTGATCAGCACGCGGATCAACTCCGCGCCGAAGCTTCTCACAATCAGCGCGGCGCACAGTTTTCCCCCGGCTGCAATAAATTCCTGTGTATCGTATCCCACCAGGATCTGCGAAATATCCTGGCGTTCAAATTCCCCGTATGTCTTATAGACGCAGAACCCTTCGTCAAGTCCGATCTCGCCGTAGCCTTCCAGTTCAATCGCGTCCTCCCGGACCGCCAGAACCTTCGCGGTGATTTTCTCCCTCTTTAACGCGATCCGTTCCACCCTGCCTCCCGACAGTTCAAGATCGGCCAGCTGGTTCGCGAGATCGCCCGCCTGCGCCAGTTCCTTTTCCACCGCGAACTCCCGCATACAGTCCCCGGCAAAACCGGTGATCGCCGTTGCAGAGGCGCTTACGATCCACACGTTCCGGCAGACGGCTTCCTCCGAGACAATTTCAATGATACGGATTATCTCGCGCTCTTTCGTCAGGACCCGGATCTGACAGTCTATGTACCTGGCCAGCCCCAGTCCTTCAAAACCATACTTTCCCTGATCGGTGTAAGCGGTCCAGGCCGGCGCGTCGTCCACATTATCCGGCGTGCCGATGATCTGCAGAATCTTCTCGGTCACCGGGCTGTCATTCCCATCCAGTTCCACACCCGCATCCGATTCCGCAGTTCTATCCGGGCCCGTACCCGCATCCGATTCCGCAGTTCTATCCAGGCCCGCACCTGCATCCAGTTCCGCAGCTCTATCCGGGCCCGCACCTGCATCCGCTCCCGCACCTCTATCCGGGCCCGCGGCCGCCTCACAAAGCTCCCCGTACATCTCCCAGAAACGCTTTTCGGGGATCGGGCGGCGCCTGTTCCGATTCGTCCTGCGCACAATATCCGCAAGCCGGCGCTTCATTTCCGACAGCCCTTCCGCATCCGGCCGCGCCCCGCCGGAAGCCTCCGGCAAAGCTTCCGCCGATTTTATTACCACCTCTGCCAGATCTGTCTCCGGCCGGCCCTCTGCGCCCTTCGCGATGTCATTATCTCCCCAGACCGCTTCCGCAAGCTTCTCCGCCAGCCGGTCCGCTTCCTCATACGTCAGCCAGCCTTCCGCGGCCCTGCCTTCCGGCGGCGTCATTTCCGCGGAGAGCAGGCTGCGGCGGTATAACCAGTCCATGTATTTCACATACCACTGCCGCTGATCCGACGCCGGGAAGAAGGACCGCTCCGTCTCCGCCTCCTTGCGGCACGCGTCCGCCGTCGTCAAAAAAAGAGCCGCTGCCTTACAGGCTGCGGCCCTCGTAATTCCATCCTGCGCCGGTCTCTCCTTATACAGGATCACCATGACCAGCGCCAGTACAACGAATGGAACGCCAAGCATCCACACGATACCCTTTTCTCTCTTCATACACCCCTACCTGACAAAAGTTTTCCGGTCTTCGTCAATATACTTCAGTCCCCTGTAATCGTCCGTATTGACAGACAAAGACTTCTTCTTCAGGCGCTTCTCCACGGTCTCCTTCACCAGCTGGCTGATCACCGCAAAAGTCGGGACGCCGATAATCATGCCCACCGGCCCCATGATGCCGCCGAAAAACAGGATCGAGAACAGCACCCAGAAGCTGGAAAGCCCCGTGGAATTGCCCAGGATCTTCGGTCCCAGGATATTCCCGTCAAACTGCTGGATCAGAAGGATCATGACCAGGAAGATCAGACACTGCTTCGGGCTCACCAAAAGGAGCAGGACCGCGCTCGGGATCGCGCCGATGAACGGTCCGAAGAACGGTATGATGTTCGTCACGCCGATGATCACGCTGATCAGCATGGTATACGGCATTTTTAAAATGCTCATGATGATAAATGTCAGGATCCCGATGATCAGGGAATCGATCAGCTTCCCCAGGATAAACCCGCCGAACATTCTGTGCACGAGCTGGCACTTCTCCACCAGTTCATTCGCGAAGCGGATGGGGAACAGGCCGTAAGCGATCTTCTTCGCCTGCGCGATCAGCGTGTCCTTAATAAGCAGAAGATAGATCATGACGATAACGCCGATCAGGCTGTTCTTCGTCACATTGACGACTCCCATGACCCCGGAATAGACGCTGCTTAACGCGGTCTCCAGATTCGGCATCCAGTTGGCCGTGGACCTCGTCCACTCCAGCAGCCGGTCCACGCCGTGCTGGTAGGCGTTCATCACCGCCGCCTCCACCTGGGGATTATTGGCAAATATGGTCTGGATCCAGCTGGAAATCCTCTGCACATAGGTCGGAATGGAATTCACGATGCCCATAATGCTCTCCACGACCGTAGGAATGATCATCGAAATAAGACCTATGACGATCGCCGCCAGGAAAAGCAGGCTTCCCACTGTGGCCAGCGCCTTGGAAAACGACGCCCTGCGTTCCGGCTTCTTCACCGCCTTTTCAAGCAATACTCCCATCCAGCTGTACAGACGGTTATAGACCGGCGACAGCAGATAAGCCAGGATGACGCCGTAAATGATCGGAGCCAGAATCGCATTGATCATACCGATCACGCCTCTGACCGCCTGCCAGCGAAGAAGCAGGAGCGCCACCAGAATACAGGCTACGATCACCAGAAACGCTGTCACTCCCCAAACGATGTACCTTCCATATTTTTGATCCTTCATCTGTATGCCCCGTTCCTTGGAAATATGTTGTCCGGCTCCTCCGTTCCAGAAGAAAATGCCGGATGATCCTCATCTCCTATAGAATAGCATATTTTACCGGCGGACGCAAGCCATTCGGAAAACCGATCTTCACCCGGCATCCGAAAAACGGCCTTCACCCGGCATCCGGAAAACCGGCCTGCATCCAACATTCGGAAGCCGGTCTTCATCCGGCATTCGAAAAACCGGTCTTCAGCCGACATAAAAAGCAGCGATTGCTCGCTGCTTTTTTCATTTGTAACTCCCAAGATGCCGGTTCTTACTATTTGACGCCTAGCCAAGCTAGGTGGGCAACCGCACTCCGGCTTCTGCCTTCCACTGCAAACGGAGGCCTGACATCCACCGGAAAATATAGGAATCCCTTCTGTCACAATGTAGGTTCAAAGAAAGTAAGAGTTGTCGTACATCCCAGGAATCACTTTCTGTTCCACTGCGCTTATTATACTACAGAAGCGGCCGCTTGGCAAGCAATTTTTCACAAAAAAGCGTGGAAATAACTGTCAAAACTAGTAAAAGTGAAACATCTCAGAACCGCTCCACTCCGTCCTTCGTCACTCTTGCGTAAACCAGCTTCTTCTCCGGCGCAGGCTGCGCGCCGATCGTATAAGAATTCAAAAACTTCTGCTCCGCCCCCGCGAAAAGCGCTTCGTCGGACGCGTACAGCTCCGCCAGCACATCGCCCTTCTTCACCGGATCGCCGTATTTCTTATGGAGATAGATGCCGGCGCTGTAATCGATGGTATCTTCCTTCTTTGCCCGTCCCGCTCCCAGCATCGTGGACGCGATCCCGCAGCCTTCGGTATCGATATGCGTGATATACCCGTCCGCCGGAGCCAGTACCTCCGCTCTGCAGGGCGCCGGTTTAAACCGGGACGTATCGAAGATATAATCCGGATCGCCTCCCTGCGCCTTCACCATAGCCGCCAGCACATCCACAGCGCTGCCGTCCGTCAGCACCTTCTCCGCCAGGGCGCGGCATTCGGAAACGCTTCCCTTCCCGGCCATATAAAGCATATTCGACGCCAGCTGCAGGCATACCTCGGTCAGATCCGACGGACCTTCTCCCCGGAGCGTCTGCACGGCTTCCCGCACCTCCATGGCATTTCCGATGGCGCGGCCGAGCGGCACATCCATATCCGTGATCAGCGCGCAGCATTTCCGGCCGGCGCCGACGCCGATGGCGACCATTTCCTTTGCCAGGGCAATGGAATCCTCCAGCGTCTTCATGAACGCGCCGCTGCCGGTCTTTACGTCCAGCACGATAGCGTCGCTGCCGGCCGCCAGCTTCTTGCTCATGATCGACGAGGCGATCAGCGGCACGCTGTCCACCGTGGCCGTCACGTCCCGAAGGGCGTAGAGCTTCTTATCCGCCGGAACCATATTGCCGGTCTGTCCGATGATGGCGATGCCGGTCTCATTTACGATCTCGAAGAACCTCTCCTTATCGATGCTCGTCGTGAGGCCCGGGATCGACTCCAGCTTATCCAGAGTCCCGCCGGTGTGGCCAAGCCCCCGCCCCGACATCTTGGCGATCTTAACGCCCAGGGACGCTGCGATCGGGCCGATGACCAGGGAGGTCTTGTCTCCCACGCCGCCGGTGCTGTGCTTATCCACCTTGATTCCCTTGATCCCCGACAGATCCGCCGTATCGCCGGAATGGGCCATCTCCATAGTAAGATATGTGGTTTCCTGCGCGTTCATTCCCTGAAAATAGATCGCCATCAGCATGGCCGACATCTGGTAGTCCGGGATCTCCCCGGCCACATAGCCGCTTACCATCCCGTGGATCTCTTCCCCGGAAAGAGCGCCGCCGTGCTTCTTCTTCTCGATCAGATCATACATTCTTATCATAACTCACTATCCCCTTTTTCTCTTACTTTCCAAGCATCTCCGCGCCAAACGACAGCGGCAGAAGCTCGTCAAGCGTCTTCTCAATGTAGTCTTCTTCCGACTTCGCCATGATCACCAGGAAATCCGGCCCGCAGAATTCCTTCATCACCTGCCGGCAGACGCCGCAGGGCGAACAGTAATCGGTAATCACGCCGTTTAAGCCGCCGCATATGACGATCGCCTCAAACTCCCGTTTTCCTTCATTAATCGCCCGGAAGAACGCGCTCCGCTCCGCGCAGACCGTCGGCGTGTAGGTGGCGTTCTCGATATTGAAGCCGGTATAAACGGTTCCGTCCTTACACAATAGCGCCGCCGACACATGGAAATGGGAATAAGGAGCGTAGGAATTCGGCAGATTCTCAATAGCCGCTCGGATCAGACTTTTCCTGTCCATGGGATTCCTCCTCTGCCTTCGCCAGCTTCACGATCCGGCTTGTGCCGAGCCGGGACGCGCCCAGCCGCAGAAATTCTTCCGCATCCGCAAAGGACGAAATGCTGCCTGCCGCCTTCATTTTCACGCCGGGGCCCACATGCTCGGAAAACAGCTTAATATCCGCGAACGTAGCCCCTGCCTTCGAAAAGCCGGTGGAAGTCTTGATGTAATCCGCTCCCGCCTCGGTGACGATCTCGCACATCTTTACCTTCTCCTCGTCGGTCAGCAGGCAGGTCTCGATAATGACCTTCAGGATATGATCGCCGCAGACCGCCTTAAGGGAACGGATCTCCTCCAGAATCTTCTGATAGTTCTTATCCTTCAGATCACCGATATTGATGACCATGTCGATCTCGTCGGCGCCGTTTTCCAGAGCGTCCTCCGTCTCAAATACCTTGGTCGCCGTGGTGTTGTAGCCGTTGGGGAAGCCGATGACCGTGCAGACCGCCATCCGATCCCCCAGATATTCTTTCGCGCGCTTCACATAGGACGGCGGGATGCAGACGGACGCCGTGCCGTATTTTACCGCGTCGTCGCAAAGCTGCCGGATCTCCTCCCATGTGGCGCCCTGCGCCAGAAGCGTGTGATCGACTGCCTGAAACATTGTCTTTCTGTCCATAAGCTACATTTCCTCCATTTCTTTCAAACGATATACCTGATACTCTCTCTCAAACACATACCCTAACTTCTCCGCCAGCCCCACGGACTGGAGATTGACCGCGTCCCAGTTGGGAATCAGCCCCTTATCCAGACACTCCAGGACAAATGCCGCGCTGCAGGCCAGAGCCAGACCCTTCCGCCGCCAGTCCCTGCGCGTGTCCACCTCGATCTCCATCATTCCCTCGCTGACGCCGTAGCAGGAGCAGCCTGCGATCAGCTCGCGGCCCTTAAGCGCCACATAACCGAACGCGTATTCCATAAAGCGTTCGGCGGAATCGAAATTCGAACAGAGATCACGGCTCCATTCTTCCTTCATGACCTGATGGTAAAGCCGCTCGTCAATCCGCCGGATCCGAACGCCTTTCGGCACCGACTTTACATAGTCCCGAAGCTTCTCCAGATCGAAATGATGCTCGTCCTTCTTAAGAGCGTAACGGGTCACGATCCGCAGCTGGGCCGGAAACTGTTCTTCCAGCCAGTCGGCCCACCGCTCATCCTGCGGATAGAGGAACGCCTGCTGCGCCGACTCAAAGATCTGGCCCTTCAGATCCAGCGCCTTCTCTCCCTTGGGCGGCAGCCCCAGAAGATAGGCGAAATCGCCGACTACCACAAGACAGTACGAGGGATTCGTCAGATGGGGAACCCACACCCGGCCGATCGCGCCTTCCGCCGCGCCCCGAAGCAGCACGTCCCTGCTGCCTTCGCAGATCGGCTGAATCGCCTGCCGTTTTGCCCTGCCAAGTTCGATCATCATACCGAAGCCCTCCCTTTCTCTCCGCGTTCTGGCGGTTAGTTTTTACAGTATAGCACATTTTTGCAAAAAATTCTATCGATTTATAAAAATAAGACGAAATATTCTATAATATTCCGTCTTATTATCCGGCGCTATGCCGACATCCTTTTTGCGTACTGACGTAAACGAATCGCCGCTGCCTGCAGTTCCGAAGCTCTCCCGACTCCGGAACGCTTCCGCTCCAGAACATCCGCGGCTCCTGAAGGCCCCCGGCTCCTGAACATCCCCGCTCCAGAAGATCCGCGCTCTGGAACATCCACGCTCCAGAACACCCCGGCTCTAGAACACCCCGGTTCTAAAACGCTCCCGTCGATTTCACGACCTTTGGCCGGTAGCCGGCGTCGTTGAGCGCCTGGACGATCTCATTCTTATGATCGGTGCCGTAGGCCTCCAGCGTGATCCGCAGCTCCACCGCCGCGTTGCGGTTGATGCTGATGAACTGGTTGTGCTCCAGCTTGATGACGTTGCCCTGGTGCTCCGCCAGAAGCGTGGACACCTTGGCCAGCTGGCCGGGCTTATCCGGCAGAAGCACGGATACGGTGAAAACCCTGTCGCGCTGGATCAGGCCGTGCTGGACGATGGACGCCATGGAAATGATATCCATATTGCCGCCGCTTAAGATGGAGACAATCTTTTTCTTCTTCACATCCAGATGACGCAGGGCGGCCACGGTCAGAAGGCCGGAGTTTTCCACGATCATTTTATGATTCTCGACCATATCCAGGAACGCCACGATCAGCTCGTTGTCGTCCACGGTGATGATATCGTCCACATTCTCCTGAATGTAAGGGAAAATCTTCTCGCCGGGGCACTTGACGGCCGTGCCGTCGGCAATGGTGCTGACCGAATTTAATGCGACCACATGACCGGCCTTCAGGGACTCCTGCATGCAGTTGGCTCCGGACGGCTCTACGCCGATGACCTTGATCTTCGGGTTCAGAAGCTTCGCCAGCGTGGAGACGCCGGCTGCCAGGCCGCCGCCGCCGATCGGCACCAGAATGTAATCCACGGTCGGCAGCTCCTTGATGATCTCCATCGCGATGGTTCCCTGTCCCGTAGCCACGGCCAGATCGTCGAAGGGATGAACGAAAGCCATATTTCTCTCCCCGGCGATCTTCTTCGCGTACTCGCAGGCCTCGTCGAAGACGTCTCCGTAAAGAATCACCTCCGCCCCGTAATTCTTCGTGCGGTTGATCTTAATGAGCGGCGTCGCCGTAGGCATCACGATCGTCGCCGGTACGCCCGCCAGCTTGGCGGCGTAGGCCACGCCCTGCGCGTGATTGCCGGCGGATGCCGTGATCAGGCCGTTCTTTTCCTCCTCGGCGGTCAGCGTGCTGATCTTGTAGTAAGCGCCGCGAACCTTATACGCGCCGGTGTACTGCATATTCTCCGGCTTAAAATAGACCTTATTGCCGGTCTGCTCGGAATAATACTCGCTGTAGACCAGCTTGGTCTCCTGGATCACTTTTCCTACGACTTCGGTCGCTTCCTCGAAACTCTCAAGTGTCATCATGGTAAATCTGTCCTTTCTTTCTGTCTTTCTTCTATCTATTAATCCGGACGCTCCGCTTCCGTCCCGCCTGCCGCGGTCTTTCCACGCGGCGTCACGGTCTTTCCGCACAGCGCCGCGGTCTTTCCGCACAGCGCCGCGGTCTTTCCGCACAGCTCCGCAGCCTTTCCTCACAGCGCCGCGGTCTTTCCGCACAGCGCCGCGGTCTTTCCGCACAGCGCCGCGCTCTGTCGCAGCCATATCTACGCAAACAGCGCGTTAATAAAGGCGTCCGCGTCAAATTTCTGGAGATCGTCGATCTGTTCGCCGATGCCGATGTATTTGACCGGGATCCCCAGCTCCGACTGAATCGCCACGGCAATGCCTCCCTTGGCCGTCCCGTCAAGCTTTGTCAGGATAATGCCGGTCACATCGGCCGCCTCCATGAACTGCCTCGCCTGGGCCAGAGCGTTCTGCCCGGTGGTGCCGTCCAGCACCACCAGCGTCTCGCGGTAAGCGTCCGGATACTCCCGGGTAATGACCCGGTCGATCTTCTTAAGCTCCTCCATCAGGTTCTTCTTGTTGTGAAGGCGCCCGGCAGTATCGCAGATCAGCACGTCCGCGCCGCGGGCTTTGGCCGCCGCCACCGCGTCGTAGACCACCGCGGCCGGATCGGACCCTTCCTGATGGGCGATGATCTCCACGCCGGCCCGGCCGGCCCATTCGGTCAGCTGCTCCACCGCGGCCGCGCGGAACGTATCCGCCGCGGCCAGGATCACTTTCTTTCCCTGATCCTTTAACTGCCCGGCCAGCTTACCGATAGAAGTGGTCTTGCCCACGCCGTTGACGCCGATCACAAGCACCACGCTCTTTCGGTTCTCAAATTCGTAGGCGTTCTCGCCCAGATCCATCTGGCGTTTTAAGCTGTCCATCAGGAGCGCCTTGCACTCAGACGGCTCCTTGATGTGCTGCTCCTTCACCTGCTGCCGCAGATCCTCCATCACCTTCATGGTCGTGGATATCCCCAGATCCCCCATGATCAGGGTCTCCTCGATCTCCTCGTAGAAGTCGTCGTCTATGGCCGAAAATCCGCTGAAAATCGAATCGATCCCGGACACAATATTATCTCTTGTCTTCTGAAGACCTTCCACCAGTCTTCCAAAGAAGCCCTTTTTTCCTTCTGCCATGGCTTTCCTCCTTCTCTGCCTTTTGCTTCCGCCGCCCGGCGGCTTTGCGCTAATTATCCAGCTTATCCTCGATCAGGTTCACCGACACCAGAGCCGAAACGCCCTTCTCCTGCATCGTGATCCCATAGAGGCGGTCGGAGCTTACCATCGTTCCCCTTCGGTGCGTGATCACGATGAACTGGGTATTTTTCGTCAGCTTGTGAAGATATCTCGCGAAGCGTTCCACATTGGAATCGTCTAACGCCGCCTCGATCTCGTCCAGCAGACAGAACGGCGACGGTTTCAGGTTTTGGATCGCGAACAGCAGGCAGATCGCCGTCAGCGCCTTCTCTCCGCCGGACAGCTGCATCATATTCTGCAGCTTCTTGCCGGGCGGCTGGGCGATGATCTGGATGCCCGCTTCCAGGATGTCCTCATCCTCCACCAGCTCCAGCGTACCGTGGCCCCCGCCGAACAGCTCCTTAAATACCTTATCAAATTCCTGGCGGATGTCGCGGAATTTCTCCGTGAACTGCCTGCGCATACCGGCGTCCAGCTCCTCGATGATCTGAAGCAGGGTCGCCTCGGCTCTCGCCAGATCCTCATGCTGGGTATTCATGAACTCGTAGCGCTCGGAGACCTCCTTATAGTCCTCGATAGCGTTGACATTGACATTCCCCAAAGCCCGGATATCTGTCTTCAGCTGTTCGGTATGCCTCCGCATCTCCGGAACGGAACGAAGGTCAGGATTGCGGAAAGCCTCAGCCGTTGTAAATGTCAGCTCGTATTCGGACCACATGTAATCTATCTGCCGGTCCAGACGCTCGTTCAGCTTCTCCTGCTGGCTCTGGAGACGGAACTGGTCTTTATCCAGCTGGGCCAGCCGTCCGGACAGCTCCTCCCGTTTCTCGAACAGCCCTTTCTGCCTGGCCGTCTGCTCGTCCCGGACGGCGCCATCCTGCGCGATCAGCTCGTCCAGCCGGCTCTTATGCTCCTCGGAAGCCCGGATATGTTCCTTTAGTTCTTCAATCTCCTTCTGCTTGCCGCCGATCACCGCGTCCGTGTCATGGCTTCCCGCGGCCAGCTCTTTCTTTTCTTCCTCCAGGCGGCGGATTTCTTCCTTCACACGGTCCACATTCTCCTGGACAAAGCCGTATTTCTGCAGGAGATTCGCCGTCTCCAGCCGGATGGCCGCGAGGGCCTCCGCCAGGGTCTCCCGGCTGCTTCTCTCCTCCTCCAGCTTCTTCGTCAAGGTTTCAATATCCTGATTGGCCTGCGTATTCTGATCCTCCAGGCCCTTTACGTCGGCGGACAGCTCCTCCTGGTTCTTCTTAAGATCCAGCACCTGCTCCTCTAACTGCTGATTCTCAATGACCAGATCCCGGCCGGAATCGGCAATATCCTGGATCTTCTCCTCCAGCTGCGCCATATTCAGCTGGATCGTATTCTGCTTTAAATATGCCGTCTGCAGCGCCGCCTTGATCTCCTCTAACGCATCCCGCTTTCCGGCAAGGACGCCTTCGTTCAGCTCCAGATCCGCCTGCAGGCTTTGGGTCTCTTTCTGAAGCTTCTCACAGAGGCTCTCCAGCTCCTCGATCTCCCTGCGGCGTCCTAAGAGGTTGCTGCTGTTTTTGAACGCGCCGCCCGTCATGGACCCGCCGGCGCTTAAAAGCTCGCCCTCCAGCGTGACAATGCGCAGGGAATGCCTGTATTTGCGCGCCAGCGCGACGGCGTGATCGATATCGTCGGCCACTACAACACGCCCCAGCAGGTACTCTGCCAGTCCCGCGTACCGGCTTTCAGCTTCCACGAGCTGGCTGGCCAGTCCCAGCACTCCGGGCTCCCTAAGCGCCTCCTTCGGCCCGAAGCTTCCGTTCCTTCCCACGCTGTCCAGCGGAAGAAACGTAGCCCGGCCGTAACGGTTTTTCTTCAGATATTCGATCAGCTGCTTGGCTGTGTCTTCGGAATCGGTAACAATATTCTGAATACTGCCGCCCAGGGCCGTCTCGATCGCTGTCTCATATTCCTTCTTTGTCGTAATGATATCGGCTACCACGCCGTGAACGCCCGGCACCCGGTCGCGCACCTCCATGACGCGGCGGATGCTACCGCCGTAACCGTCATAGCGCTCGGCCAGATTCCGCAGGGAATCCAGCCTGGCCAGGCCCGCGCGGTGTTCCTGCTGCTTCTCGCTTAAATTACCGCTTATGCGGCGGCTTTCCTGCTCGCAGAAGGCGATCTGCTCCGCGCATGTCTCCTGCTTCGCGGTCAGATCCGCGATGGCTTCTTCTATCTGCTTAAGCTCCGCTTCCGCCGCGTCCTTAAGCTCCGCCTGCGCCGACTCGTCGCTCCGGATCCGCAGAAGGCGCTGGGCCACTTCCGAATGACGCACCTGCACCTGCTCCAATAACGTCATATAATGCTGCTGGCGGGCGGTCAGCGACGCCCTCTCGTTCAGATTCGTGATAATGCCGGACTTGCAGCCTTCGATCTTCGCGTCCAGCAGCATGATCCGCTCATCGGCCTGCCGGAGGCTTTCCTCCGCCTCCTCCTGCTTCTTCTGGCTGGCTTCCGCCTGCCCCGCGATATCCGCGTTATCCGCCCGGTACTGCCCGATCTGCGCAATCCGGGCGTCCACATCCCTCTCGATCGTCTGGATCCTCTGACTGAGATGCTCGGCATTTAACTGCTCCGTCCGGATCTGCTCCAGCAGGACATTGATCTGGCCTTCCAGATTCCCCTTTAAAACGTCCTCCATATTCCGCTGGTTCCGGTTCTCGTCGATCCGGCTCCCCAGCTGGGCGATCGCCTGATCCAGCTCCTCATAGGTGGCGCGGAGCCGGTCCGACTCCTCCCTGGTCTCCGAAAGGTCGGCGGAAACGATCGCCTCCTTCTCTGCAAGCTCCTTTAACTGGGTCTGCAGGGCTTCCGTCTCATTTAAAAAGAGGTTCACGTCGTAAAGCTTCAGCTCATCCCTGAGCCGCAGGTATTCCCGCGCGGTTTCCGACTGCTTTTTAAGCGGTCCCACCTGCTTTTCCAGCTCCGCCAGGATATCCTCCACGCGCACCATGTTCTGGTGCTCGTCTTCCAGCTTCTTCGCGGCAATGCTCTTGCGCCGTTTGAACTTGACAATGCCGGCGGCTTCGTCGAACAGTTCACGCCGGTCCTCCGGCTTGCCGCTTAGGATCTTATCGATCTGGCCCTGCCCGATGATGGAGTATCCTTCCTTGCCGATACCGGTGTCGTAGAACAGCTCGTTGATGTCCTTTAAGCGGCAGGCGCTGCCGTTTAACAGATACTCGCTCTCGCCGGAACGGTAGATCCGGCGGGCGACCGTGACCTGGTCATAGTCGATCGCCAGCTGATGGTCCGAATTATCCAATGTGATCGCCACATAGGCGAAGCCCTGAGGCTTGCGCAGCTCCGTGCCGGAGAAGATCACGTCCTGCATGCTGGCGCCGCGCAGCTGCTTCACACGCTGCTCGCCCAGCACCCAGCGGACTGCGTCGGCCACATTGGACTTGCCGCTGCCGTTAGGCCCCACGATACCGGTAATTCCGTTATGGAATTCAAATACGATCTTATTCGCAAAGGACTTAAAGCCCTGCACCTCGATGCTTTTCAGATACATAATCCACCCATATGTTCTTTCGTCTGTAAGTGTTCAGCCGCCTTCGCGGCTTTTTGCTGCTTCTGCCTGACAGCCGTTTCCCCCATCGCTTCTGTCCCACAGACCGGGCGGCGCATTCTTGCTTTCCATCCCGGTAAACAGCCGCCGGCTGCCCTCAGCCGTCCGCGTTTTCTTTTCTCTTAAGAATCGCCCGGTAAGCCGCCATAGCTTCCGCCGCCTTCTTCGTGCGGCCCGTCCCGCGGCCGATTTCCTTATCCCCCACAAGGGCCCGCACCTTGAACCGCTTATTATGGTCCGGTCCTTCCTCCCGCAGAAGCTCGTAACTCAATTCGCCTTTGTTCTCCGCCTGCACCATCTCCTGCAGGATAGTCTTGCTATCATAAAAGAGCTGCTTATGTTCGATATCATTCAGTACAAAACCGTGAATGAACTCCTTTGCACTAGCAAAACCACCATCCAGATAGATCGCGCCGATCAGCGCCTCCATCGCGTCCGACACCACCGACGCGCGGCCCCGGCCGCCCGTAGACTCCTCGCCTCTGCCCAAAAGCAGATACTCCCCCAGCTTAATCTCCTCGGCGCACAGCGCCAGCGTGGGCTCGCACACGATACTGGCCCGCAGCTTCGTCATCTCCCCCTCCGGCTTGTCCCCATAGGTTCGGTACAGATAATCGCTGCACACCAGCTCCAGCACCGCGTCCCCCAGAAATTCCAGCCGCTCATTGCAGTCCGACTTCGAAAGCCGGTGCTCATTGGCATAGGAGCTGTGGGTCATGGCCCGTTTAAACAGCTCCCTGTCCCGGAAAATGTAGCCGGTCTCTAGCTCCAGCTCCTGTAAATCCCTGTTCATCAAACTCCTCCTTACAAAAGTAAGCGCTGCGTATGGGTTCTTAAGCCCCCGCAGCGCCTGCTCACCTCTCAATCCTCTTAATTGGCCAGATTCTTGATCTGCTCGACCGCATCGCCCACCGTCACGATGCTCTCCACAGCGTCCTGGGGAATCTCAATATCAAATTCTTCTTCGATTCCCATGATAATCTGAAAAACATCCAGAGAATCTGCACCAAG
>CANPYE010000051.1 GCA_947588005.1 uncultured Lachnospiraceae bacterium
GACCGATAGCATGATGCGAGATCATCTTCATTCTGCTTTGTCAGCCTGTGCTGCACGATAGGACCGACGGTGTGGATGATATGCTTCGCAGGAAGGTTGAATGCCGGCGTGATCTTTGCCTGCCCTGTCGGTTCCGGACAGCCCTGCTTCTCAATGATATCATTACAGCAAAGTCTAAGCTCGATACCGGCCTTTGAACCCAGAATGTTATCCAGACACGAATGAAGCCACTGATAGCAGCCGGTGAAGCCAGAGTTAGCCGGATTGACCACTGCATCCACCGCAAGCCTGGACATATCTCCCTGCCACAGATAGATTCTTTCATCAGCTCCGGCCGGCGTTAGATCCGCTAACTTTACGATGCCGGCCGCTTGATTTTCCGCAGTCAGGTATTCATCCTGAACCTTCAAAAACGCATCACTGATGGGCTCAGGCATACGGATATTCATAAGACCTCTTAACAGATCCTTCTGCTCCTGTTCTTCTGACGGTATCTTTACATCAGATACATCCAATCTCTCCGCCAGCAGCTGTTCTATCAGCCATATCCTCTGTTCTTCATGTGTCATTTACATCAATTCCCTTCTGCCCTGCTAATATATCGGCAAACCTGACCGCATCCTCATAATATATCGGATTGAACCGCTTTTCAAAATGCATACTCTGAAACCCCCGGAAGCTCTGAATCCATGCGGATTAGAACCTTATCCCGCTTTCATTCGCTTTATCCAGTATAACAAAAATGTCTCCGGCTTTCAACCTGGGAAGTTTAAATCGGCATATGTGTAATGATTCGCTTCTGCCGAAGCATCTGAAAATAAGCTTTGCCGAGCTGATTTCGGAGCGTGCAGAGATACTGAGATAGTAACCGTGCCGTCAGACTCGCGGCAGGTTCTGTATATCGATCCGGCGAAGACATTCTGCAAGGACCGGAGCGTTGCCGCCCCGGCCCCATGAATTAAAAATTCTTATGCATTTCTGATACCTTGCCTAAACTGCCCGCGACGTTTGAAATAGAGCGTCACTTCGGACGAACTCAGCACGTTTGATGGGGTAGCCGGCATCTGGTTTTCTCTCTGCGCGTTCGACGGAGTCGCCGGTATCTGCATTTCCCTCTGCGCGTTTGATGGAGACGCCGGTATCTGTACTTCCCTTTGCGCATTCGAGGGGGTCGCCGGTATCTGCAGCTTGGTTTTGTATACCACGGGCTGAGTTCCCTCTTTATACACATGCAGCTTTTTAACCACATAATGGCCCCAATCCAAATGTGCTTCACGTACCACGATCTTCAGTCCGGTGACGCTTTCCGCCCCCGGGATATGAAGTGCTGCGTACTCTACATCCTCTGTGCTGCCCAACCATTCGATCTGATATAACGCTGCCGGTTTCCATTCCTCACTGCCTTCTTTCCGGATCTGCAGCTCTATCTCCGTCGGTGCCTGCCCAAGGGCGAAATGTGAATAAAGATTCAGTGTATCGAACGTCTGCGGCGAATTCCAGGTCAGCGTAAACTCTTGCGGGAGCTGCGGATCATTCTCACTGACATAGGCACTATCCTTATTCACGATATTGCCATCGTTCAGACTTTGCAGCCCGCTTCCGCTCATAGAACCGTTATAACTTAATCCGGCTTCTTTCGCAAAATCTGCGATCTGTGATTCCATATCCGCTGAATATAGTTGGGAAGAAACTTCCTGCTGCACTAACTCTATCTCCGACGCATCTTTTTTATACACATGCAGCTTTGCAATCACATAATGCTTCCATGTCAGGTTTGCTTCCCACACCACGAGCTTCAGTCCGGCTACGTTCTCCGCCCCCGGGATATCCAGCACGGCGCACTCAACATCCTCTGTGTTTCCCTGCCATGTAATCCGATAACCTGCCGCTGTCTCCCATTCCTCGCTGCCGTCTTTTCGGAGTTTCAGTTCCACTAACGCCGGCGCCTGGTTCTCAGCAAAGCGGGAATAGAGATTCAGTTTATCAAATGTCTGCGGCGAGGACCAGGTCAGTGTAAACTCCTGCGGAAGCTGCGGATCGTCCTCACTGACATAAGCATTCGCCATGGTCTCATTTTCAGCACTGTTCAGAACTCCCAGACCATCCCCGTGCATGGTTTCCGCATTATACGTCAATTCGGCACTCTGGGCAAGATCGATAATCTCAGGCGCATTCTCCGCTTCATACTTGCCGGACGTGACTTCCTGCGCTTCAAACTCCGGCGTAACCGGCGGTTCCGGCGGAGTCGGCGGCTCCGGCAAATCCGGTCCATCTCCCGAGGCGCCTTCCTGATAGACATGCAGCTTTGTGATCACATAATGGCCCCAGGTCAGGTTGGCCTCCCACACCACAAGCTTTAATCCGACGACGTCTTCCGCCCCCGGGATATCCAGCACAGCGCACTCAACATCCTCTGTGCTGCCCTGCCACGTGATCCGATAACCTGCCGCTGTCTCCCATTCCTCGCTGCCGTCTTTTCGGAGCTTAAGCTCTACCAATGCCGGTGCCTGATTCTCAGCATAGCGGGAATAGAGATTCAGTGTATCAAATGTCTGCGGTGAGGACCAGGTCAGCGTGAACTCCTGCGGGAACTGCGGATCGTCCTCACTGTCATAAGACCCCTGCATGTTCTCGTTTTCGGCGCTGTTCAGATTCGACAGCCCCCTTCCATACATGATCGTCTCATCATAAGTCAGCGAAGCGGAAACTGCCAGATCAACGATATTTCCAGCCGTCTCCTTTTCATACGGGACGGCTTCGATCTCTGCCGCATCAAATTCCGGCGGAGTCGGCGGCTCCGATTCCGAGCCGCCTTCCTGATATACCTGCAGCTTTGTGATCGCATAATGGTTCCAGATCAGGTTGGCCGCATGTACCACGATTTTCAGACCGGTAATATTCTCTGCCCCAGGGATGTCCAGTGCGGCGCACTCTACCACATCGTCATTCGTATTCCAGCTGATATAATAGCTTGCTGCCGTCGTCCATTCATCGGCGCTTCGCGCGATGCCCTGCTTCCGAATCTGCAGTTCCACTACCGTCGGCGCCTGGCCTTTCGCATAATGGGCATAAAGATTCAGTTTATTAATGTTCTGCGGCGAAGACCAGGCCAGAGTGAACTCCTGCGGAAACTGCGGGTTGTCTTCACTGACATAGGCATTCGCAGGATTCACTCCGCTTGAATCAATCAGACTGGACAGGCCGCTTCCATGCATGGTCGCCTCATTATAGGTCAGTACCGCCCGCGATGCAAGATCGGTAAAACCTGGAGACGCACCCGCGTCATACATTCCGGACGAGACGTTCTCCACATCTTCCAGACCTTCGGGAATCGGATCCGGCTTCTGTGCGGATGGTCTGAATGGTCTTGAATACGACACCGTCGGTCTATACGAAAGCCGTATTGCGTTCGCAGCTCCTTCCTGATACACATGCAGCTTTGTGATCACATAATGATTCCAGATCAGGTTCGCTTCCCGTATCACGATCTTTAAACCGGTGACGCCCTCTGCTCCCGGGATATCCAGCACAGCATACTCAACCGCTTCCGTCTGCGTCTGCCACCGGATCCGATACTCAGCCGCCTTCGTCCACTCCGAACTGCCTGGCTTCTGAAGCTGAAGCTCTACCAGCGTCGGGGCCTGTCCCTGTGCGTAATGTGCATACAAATTCAGCTTATTAAATGTCTGCGGCGATGACCAGGTCAGCGTGAATTCCTGCGGGAGCTGCGGATCCTCCTCGCTGTCATAGGCATGTGCCGGATCCACTCCCGCGCTGCTGTTCAGATTCGACAGGCCGTTGCCGCTCATAATATTCTCATTGTAGGTCAGCACTGCCTGCGACGCGAGATCGGCAATATTCTGTCCGGCGGCTCCGTCGTACATGCTGGACGTGACCTCATTTCCTTCCGAATCAGCCGCAGCGCCCGATGCTCCTTCCTGATACACATGCAGCTTTGTGATCACGTAATGATTCCAGATCATATTCGCTTCCCGTATCACGATCTTTAAACCAGTGACGCCCTCTGCTCCCGGAACGTCCAGCTCGGCGCACTCAACCGCTTCCGTCTGCGTCTGCCACCGGATCCGATACTCAGCCGCCTTCGTCCACTCCGAACTGCCTGGCTTCTGAAGCTGAAGCTCTACCAGCGTCGGAGCCTGTCCCTGCGCGTAATGGGCGTACAGATTCAGTTTATCAAACGTCTGCGGTGAGGGCCATGTCAGCGTGAATTCCTGCGGGAGCTGCGGATCCTCCTCGCTGTCATAGGCATGCGCCGGATCCACGCCCGCACCGTTATTCAGGTTCGACAGACCGTTGCCGCTCATAATATTCTCATTGTAGGTCAGCACAGCCCGCGACGCCAGATCGGCAATATTCTGTCCGGCAGCTCCGTCGTACATGCTGGACGTGACTTCATTTCCTTTCGAACCCGCTGAATCCGCCGCCGGTTTCGATGATCCTCCCTGATACACCTGCAGTTTCGTGATTACGTAATGGTTCCAGTTCAGATTCGCCTCCCGCACCACGATTTTTAGGCCGGTGACATCCTCCGCTCCCGGAATATCCAGTCTAACGCATTCCACCGTCTCCGATTCCGACTGCCATTTGATCTGATATTCCGCCGCCTTTGTCCACTCCGAGCCGCCCTCTTTCTGAAGCATAAGCTCTACCAAAGTCGGCGCCTGTCCAAGCGCATAGTGAGCATACAGGTTCAATGTATCAAATGTCTGGGGCGAGGACCAGGTCAGCGTGAACTCCTGCGGGAGCCGCGGGCTTTCCTCGCTGTCGTAAGCATGCGCCGGATCCGGGGCCGCCCCATTATTCAGATTCGAAAGGCCGTTTCCGCTCATGATTTCTTCGTCGTAGGTCAGCACAGCCTGAGGCGCCAGATCGGCAATCTTCTGCGCGCTGTCCGCGTCATACAGAACGGACTCTGCTTCCTGCCTTTCCGTTTCCGACAAACTCTGCTCAGGAGCAGGAGCCCCTTCCTGATACACATACAGCTTCGTAATCACGTAATGATCCCAGTTCAGGTTGGCTCCCCGCACCACAATTTTCAGTCCGGTAACATCTTCCGCACCCGGAACGTCCATTTCGGCGTATTCAACCGCTTCGGTATTTGTCCTCCATTTAATCTGGTATCCTGCCGCCGTCTCCCATTCCGAACTGCCTTCCTTCTGGAGCTTAAGCTCCAGCACCGTCGGTGCCTGGCCGAGAGCATAATGGGCGTAAAGCTGCAGCTTATTAAACGTCTGCGGCGAATCCCAGGTCAGCGTAAACTCCTGCGGAAGCTGCGGTTTATCCTCGCTGTCATAGGCATGCGCCGGATCCACCTTCGCCGCGCTGTTCAGATTGGCAAGGCCGTTCCCGGACATTGTTTCCTCATCAAAGGTCAGTACCGCGGACGACGCCAGATCGGCAAAGTCCGGCGCGGCATCCGCGTCCGGCATATAATCAGACGTGATCTGCTGCACATTCTCCAGCCCTTCCAGCGCCGGATCGGGCTTCGGGTCGGACGGTTTTGTCTTTCCGTTCGGGTATCCGCCTTCGGCTTTGTAGACACGGAAATAATCGATTTCCCATACCTTCGGATACACGCCGTTATCGATTCCGCTCCAGTAATTGCTGGTCTCATCATTATTCGTATAAATGCTCAGCAGGATGCACATCTCATACTGCGGAGACTGTTCGGTGCGGGCGATTTCTTCCCCATCGACGTAAAACGCCAGATAATCCGGAGTCCAGTCCATCGCGTATGTATGCCATTCGTTCACGAAATCGCCTTCCAGAGCGACCTCCGCTTCCTCCCACTCAAACAGATCCGGATCGTCCCATGCATGAACTTTGGGAAGCTGCAGATTCGGCGCCCAGAGATAGGTCTCCGTCACATCAATCTCCCCATTCTGCTCCGAACCGCTGCCGTCTTCCCTGGCATCGTACTGGGTGCCGACCATCCACCACGCGATGTGTCCGCCGCCTCCGCAGGAGGGAACTTTATACCTTGTTTCAAAATAACCGTACTGCGTCGTGTAGCTCTTATACGGCGCAACCGTCGCTCCTTCCGCGTTGTTGGCGTGCAGCGAATTTTTCTCGTACGTCTGGATCGAAGATGCCTTGAAGCCGACGTCGCCGCCGGTGAAATACTCCGGAGTATCTTCGGTTATCATCAGCTTCAGCGATCCGTCTCCCATTTCATAGGTCGTCATGCAGCCGATGTCGGAAGACGTGTTGTGCGGCAGATACTGCGGCAGCCATTTTTTCGTATCGAGTTCTGTCCCGTCGAACTCATCGTGCCAGTCCAGCACATATCCATCCTTTTAAAGCGGCGTGGTTTCCAGCGTTTCGGAAACGGTTACTGACGATTCGCCATCCGATGCTTTCCGGCTTCTGCCGCAGCCGGCTGACAGGAGCAGAAGCGCGCAGCCGGCAAGAGCCGCTGTCCATATTTTACGATCTATAATCCGATTCGTCCTCATCAAGAAACTCCTTTCTCCTGACGTGCGCCGCACTAGCGCCGTCCGCGCAGGATCCGGTCTGCCTGCTCGTCCACTTCCTCCAGCGCTGCTTTGGGCGTACTGCCGATGACAACGGACTGCACTGCCTGCCCGTATGCCGGAAATACATCCAGGTCCCCCCAGTTGTCCCAGGAGCAATAGACCCTTCCGGCTTCCAGCGTATCCCGTACAGGCTCGTATTCCTCAGGTATTTCCACCTCCACGCCTTCCAGATAACTGCCCGAACCGGGGCTTCCCTCGCACAGGGCTTTCTGGCCTTCCGCAGAGGCGATGACCTCCAGCACGCGGTATGCAGCCTCGACATTCTTTGATTTGCTGTTAATGCAGAACGCGCCGCTTGCACCACCGACCAGGCAGGCGTTCTCGGGCCGGCTGCCCGGATACGGCATCAGCCCAAAATTCATGTTGATGTTCTTTTTTCTGATCGTGTTATAATCCCATGTTCCGGAGGGCCACATTGCCGCCACGCCCGTAACGAACTCATCCATCGCCTGATTCGGATCGACCCCAAGCATATTGTCGTTGATATAGCCGTCTTTTACCAGGCGGCTCCATTCTTCCAGATAAGGCGTCCAAGCGTCGGCCATCTTGATTTCTCCTCTGGAAAACTTGCTGTCAAAATCCTTTCCGGCGTCCTGGAGCAGATACTCCGCCGTAATATATCCAAGGGACGACTTGATCAGCGTGTCAGCGCTTTTCGCACCGATCGTCAGGGGCTGGATCCCGGCGTTTTGCAGCTTCCCGCATACCGCAAGCAGTTCGTCGAACGTAGCCGGCAGCTGAATGCCGTTCTGCTCGAAAATGTCTTTATTATAATAAATACCTTCATACCAGGTATTCAGAGGCAGGCCGTACATTTTCCCGTCAACTGTAAATCCGGGCGCGGACGCGTAATCTTCAGCATACAGCTCCGACAGATCCTCCAAAAGTCCCTGAGAGCCTAACTGCTGCGTATCCTGCGCGTCAAAAACAAGGATATCGTCTCCTGCTCCGCTTAACAGCTTCGTCCTGACCGTTGTACCGTACACGGCATTCGAAGTATAGGCGTAGGTCACTTCGATATCCGGCAGCTTCTCTTTCAGAAGCTTCAAAAGCGGACGCATCGTCTCCTCTTTATTCCAGTATGTAAGGGTGATCTCCGTCTTTTCCCCGACGTCCGCCACGTTTTCTTCGCTGCCTGCATCGCTGCTTCCGCCCTTATCCTTGACAGCTTCCGCGGGCGCTCCGCACGCCGTCATCCCGACCGCCATAGCGGCCGCCATCAAAATCGACAAAAGCCTTTTCTGAATTTTCATATATCTACCAATCCCCTTTCCCTTTTGCGAACACAATCGCATTTTTTGTTTCAATTTTATTATAATAATTTTTCATTCTGCCCGAAAGTAAAGAATATTACTCTCCACTATAATTTTTTAATGTATTTCGTTTAAACCGCGGCAGCACAAACACCGTCTGCGCTCCCTTATCCGGCTCGCCGGATACCGTAACGCCAAACTCTCCGCCAAAAGCAAGATGAATCCGCTCCTGTACATTGCCAAGCCCGTATCCGCCGTTTTTCCCACCGTTTAAAATATCGTTGTTTAACTCCTGGCAGCTCTCTTTCGTAAGTCCCGCGCCGTCATCGCAGATGCGGATCCGGATCTTATCTTCTATCGAATGAAGTTCGATCCGCAGCCTGCATCTTCTGGAAGAAACCGGATCAATCCCATGAACGATCGCGTTCTCAACCGCGGGCTGAAGAATAAAATTCGGTACCTCATACTCCAGAAGCTCCTCCTCACAGTCATATTCCACATCAAACGAATTGCTGTGAAGGATCTGCTGGATCCCGATATAGGATCTGATATTTTCCAGTTCCCGGGCCAGCGTAGTATAAAATTCCCCCTGATTCAGCATGGTGCGGTAATACTTTGAAAGAAGCGCCGTCACATCGCAGATCGGATCGACCGTCCCCTTAAGCGCCATCCAGTTGATCGTATCCATCGCGTTATACAGAAAATGCAGATTGATCTGGGCGCGCAGACTTTCCAGCTCCGCCTGTTTTTCCGCGTCCTTTGTCCGGCAGATATCTTCGATCAGGCGGTTGATTCTCCGAAGCATTGTATTCAGACAGTTTGACAGAATCCCGATCTCGTCATTCTGCTTCATGTCTATCGTGAGATCCAGATTGCTCTGATTGATGTCCTCCACGATACGGATCAGCTTCCGGATCCTCCCCGTAAGCATCCAGACGCTGACCAGGATACAGACACCGGCCAGAAGCAGACAGGCCGCCAGCGCCAGCGCGCTGTTTCGCAGGATATCGGCTGCCGCCGAATGAAATACGGAAGCCGGAACAGAAAATGTCGTTGTAAAACCGGTATTTTTCAGCGGAATCTCCGCAACCGTCACCGGATTCTGGATTTTGTCCGCTTCCAGATCGCGCCAGCTCTCAAAAATACGCCTGCCGTCCCCTTCGGCGATCTGCATTAGGAGATTGGAATCGCTGTCGGCCAGCGCTTCCCGGAAAATCATGGAAGCATCCAGATCGATCTTCAGATATCCGGCCGGCTCCGTCGAATGGACATAAAGATAAAAAACAGGCATAACGAGCGATAACTCCCTGTTATCGTCCGATATCTGCCACAGCAGGCCCGACGGATCTCCGTTCACTTCCTCATAGGTATCTGTAATGGTAATGTAATCGCTGGAAACAAGGATATCCCTGTTATCCGTATAAAGCATGATTCCCAGGACCGTACTGTCCTGCGCCTCATAAAGCGCAAACGGAATATCGACGCGGTCAATCACCGCATTCAGCTGTTCCGCAATGCCCATCGGATTTCTGAGCAGGGACTGTATCGTGATATCTGACACAAACATATTGGCATAGTTTGTGGTATTGTTCAGCCGTGTTTCGATGCTGTTCGCCACAAGCATGGCGTTGTTGGCATATTCCGCCGTTTTTTCCGTTCGGATCATTCTTCCGAGACTCATGGACGTATAAGCGAAATAGAACAGCATACATACCACACAGATCATTGCATAGGAGATGATCATTTTTATCTGAATCGATACCGTGTGCTTTTTCATTCATCGGCCTCCTGTTTCCGTAAGCTGATTACGGAACTGTGTCGGTGTGACTCCATAAGTTTCTTTGAACGAGATACAAAAATAGGTCAGGCTGGAATAGCCGGCCAGCGGATAGATGTCGTTCAGCCTCATCGATGTGTCAGATAACAGTTCCCGCGCCTTTTCCATCCGCCGCTGTTTGATATACTGGCCGATGCTTTCTCCGATCTCCTTCTTAAAGAGACTGCACATATACGGCACCGACAGATTCACACGCGCAGCCAGGGAATCCAGGGAAAGATCCGAAGCATATTCGCTGTTTATGATAGACAGGATCTTTCGTATATAGCGGTTATTCTGCCTGGCGTTGCTGCTCTGCATTTCCTCCAGTTCCTGAAAACACTTAAAAAGCGCCTCCCCGGCCTTTTTCAGATCTGAAGACTCGGCGACGGCCTCCCCGGTCCTCGCAATAAGTCCCTCTGCCCCCCCGTCATCCTGCTTTGCGATGCGGTTCACAAGATCCAGTAACAGATATTTGACATACATCAGGCTGTACTCACGATTGACCGATAACGCGTTTAAAAGCGCGCGAAGTCCTTCCGAAAGCTTATCGTATTCGCCGCTTTCAATCGAACGGCGCATATCCTCCAGAATCGCGTCGGTGTTGATCGGAGAGGAAGACTCCGCTTCCGCGCTGTCCGTCCGGATCAATGTGCTGCCGTGAATATAAAACGCAAGATTCAGCAGGCGCCGGACGCGCTTCATCTCGTCCGCAATCTCCGCGAAATCCGAAACACATTTCGTCTCGATCACCAGCAGAACGATCCCTGCGATTTTCGCCTGGATACCGCTCTGAAAGTCCCGCCACCAGGAGTCAATACTGAATAATATGCTGTTTTTCGGAGAAAGCTCAAACGTAATAACGCCGTTGCAGCTGCTGATGACGTAAAAATTCACGGGAACCGGAGATATTTCCCGCAGAAGGCCTGCAATCTCATCCATCCGCCGGGACAGAACCGGAATATTGGAGCGAACGAAAAACATCTTAAGCCTCGCATCCGCGTCTTTCGGCAGCATATGGAACGGCGGGTGGAGCGAGACTTCCTCAAACTCCCCATGAAAGTACATGTCCGTCAGATATTTTTCGATCTCACGGTCAGAAACCAGCTTATCCATAGACTCCAGCGACTCGATCCGCGCTTTTTCATCCGCTTCTTCACGGCAGAGACGGATCACCTGATCGATCGCTTTATAAAATTCGGCAGGCTGAATCGGCTTCAGGATATAGGTGACTGCCCGGACATTCAGCGCGCCCCTCGCATACTCAAAGTCGTCATGCGCGCTGAAGAAAATGATCTTGATATCCGGAGCGATCTTCCGGGCTTCTTCAGAAAGCTGAATCCCGTTCATCAGCGGCATCTCCACATCTGTAAATAAAATATCCACGCGGTTCTTCCGCAGCAGCTGCACGGCAGTCTGTCCGTTCTCCGCTTCCAGGATATGAAGACCGTAATCCTTTTTCTGAAGCAGCAGCCGCACCCCGTCCCGGACGATCTGCTGATCGTCAACCAGAAGTATTGTCAGCATAAACACTCCTCCTGTCCATCATATCCGCGCAGCCGGCATTTCAGCGTGACGATTTCAAACCCACGGATCGGGAACCGGATCTCATTCCCGTAAACTTCTGTCTCTCCGCCGCAAAGCTTATCTTCCATAAGATCGCATAAAACGGCGGACTCCACCGGCAGTCCAACCCGGATGCTGACGCTGCCTCGGCGTCCATGCGCTTCATAGCAGCGGATTATGACGTCTTTCCCATCCTCGGACGCCTTGACGGTCTCTATTATTACATTGCTGCAGTCACAGTCGATCAGGCTGAACGTTTCCGGCAGGCTGCCTCCCGCGCCGAAGACAGCCTCGGCCCGCAGCGGCTGGTTCAGATCATAGGCCTGCCGGATCACGCCGCTCTCCTTGAACGTCCCCACATGCGGCATCAGAGAATAGGTAAACGTATGCAGTCCCTGGTCCGCTTCCGGATTGGGATAGGTGGCGCATTTAAGCAATGTCAGCTTCAGAGTGCTTCCCTCCGCGCTGCATCCGTACTTACAGTCGTTGAGAATCGCCGCTCCGTAGCCTTCTTCCGACAGGTCCGCCCATTTATGGCAGCATACTTCAAACTTCGCCGCGTCCCAGCTGGTATTGGCATGCGTCGGGCGAAGCAGATGACCGAACTGAATCTCATAAGCAGCCACAGTCGTCTGAATATCCATAGGGAAGGCCGCTTTGAGCAGCTGGTGGCGCTCGTGCCAGTCCGCCTCCGTCTCAAAATCCAGCCTTGCGCTGTGATCGGTCAGATACATGGTCTGGACAATGACAGAGGAAAGATATCTCCGGCGGATCCGGATCCCCCGGCGCGGTCCGTCTTCAACCGGGGTTATTTCGGCCACATCGTCGATCTTCCACATTTTCTGCTTATAATAAGCGGAAATCTCCCATGCGTCATATTCCCTTGGATAATCCTCAAAGACCTGAAGCTCGTTCAGTCTCTGTCCCGGACGGACCAGTTCCCGGTTCACACGCTTGTCGATCAGGGAACGGATAAATCCGTTTTCATCCAGTTCCACCCGGATAAAATCATTTTCCAGCAGATTTTTTGACGCGTTTACCCGGCAGGTCTGCACGGCAGGCATGACGGTTTTCCAGCCCATCGCCGGAATATCCTCTGCCCACTGCCGTTTCCCGTCAATTGTTACGAGTCCGCTTCTTGCAAATCCGAGAGGATTATAAACCAGATATCCCTGCCCGCGGACGTGACCGGCCAGATACCGGAGGCGCTCCCGCATCAGGGTCTCGCCAGCAGCTTCGATCGCCGCGTACTGGCGCCGGCTCTCCTCATAAACCTCCCGGATGGAAGAACCGGGGATGATATCGTGAAACTGATTGAGCAAAAGTATCCTCCAGCCGTCGTGAAGCTCCTTATCCGGGTAATGCGGGCCGCCAAAGGCACAGGAAATGACAGCCAATGTCTCCGCGGCCTGATAAAGGAACTCATTTTTTCGGTTGGCGCGTTTGTTTTCCGCCATCGTGGTATAGGTGCCGCGGTGAAACTCCAGATACAGTTCCCCTACCCATCGGGGGCAGCGCCCGGTCTTTATGCAGCCTGCGTAAAATTTTTCTTCGATATGATCAAGATACTCTGTCGTCGTAGTAATGCGCGTTTTGGGAAATCCAGGAAATCCGGCAGCCGTGCGCCGCTGCGTTTCCAGCATGCCGGCTGTTGGTCCGCCGCCCCCGTCGCCGTAACCGAAGGTGATCAGCACCTCGTCCGTATAATTCTTGTCCGAATACCGTTCCCAGGTCCCCAGAACCATCTTTGGGTCCGTATTGCCCACATAGGTCACATAGTTATCCGTTTTGCCGTCATCCCGGTGATTCTGGGCTGTTGCAAACGTAGTAAAAATCTCCGTTCCGTCAATTCCCTGCCAGAGAAACGTCTCATACGGCATGCGGTTGGTCTCACTCCAGCTGATCTTGGAAGTAAAAAACCGGTTCACGCCGGACTTCTTCAGAATCTGCGGAAGGGCGGCACTGTAGCCAAATACATCGGGCAGCCAAAGCGTCCGGCTGTCCACGCCGAATTCTGTTTTCATGAAACGTTTCCCATAAAGGATCTGACGCACCAGGCTCTCGCCGGACGGAAGATTGCAGTCCGCCTCCAGCCACATGGCGCCTTCCACTTCCCAGCGGCCCTGGCGCACCCGTTCCCGTATCTGTTCGTAGATCTCCGGCGCGGATTCCTTGACATACTGATACAGCTGCGGCTGGGAGGACATGAATATATACTCCGGGTACTGCTCCATGAGGCGCAGAACCGTGGCAAAGCTCCGCTGGGCCTTCTCCCGGGTCTGCTCAAGCGTCCACAGCCAGGCGACATCAATATGCGTATGCCCCACACAGTCGACGGTAACCGTACTGTGACCGCAGACATTCTCATACAGTTCTCTCCGCAGAAATTCCGCGGCGGCTCTGACGCTCTCATAAAACGCCTCGCTCCCCGGGCAGCGCAGATCCAGAAGCCGCGCGGCCCGTTCCAGGGGCTGCAGGATCTTCCAGCTGTTTTCACTGCCCTCCGGCAGGCACTCGCTGGCATCCCAGGCCGTCTTCATATCATAATAGAGACTGTCCACCGCTTCATCCAGCCACAGAAGCGACGGCAGGAAGCGAGCCGTCTCCGGCTCCGTTCCGCAGTAAAAGTAAAGATACATCTCATAATCCGTATCCGGCTTAAGAAGTACCTGACGATGATTGATATCCAGCCCCTGCGTCATGCGGCCGTTCAGATAAACCAGCCCCTGCGGACAAACCGCGTCCCAGCCCGTATCCTCGTAACCGGTACGCAGATCAAAGTACAGTCTCCGGCCGCATCGGGCCGCAGGAGTATGGAACGTATGACGGAACCAGAAATGCCGGTCTTTCCCGCCAAATGTCTTTTCCGGAGGAAATAACTCCCATTCCCCCTCCGGCGGGGTATTGCAGGTCTTATAACCGCTTTCCAGATACGTAAAAGGTCCTAGCGCCGCAGCCGGTTCATATCGCAGACGGTCCAGTTCTTCCGTCAGTCTGCGGATCTGATCACTTACAAAATACATCCGTCCTTCTCCTTTCCCTTTCCATCCAAACCCTGATATCTTCTTTCATTCCTTCATCACACCCAGAGAAAACCCGGTCATGAAGCGGCCCTTCACCGCGTGCAGAGAAACTTCGGCCATGAACCGGCCCTTCACCGCGCGCGGAGAAACTTCTCTCATAAATCACCCCTTCACCGCGCCTGCGGCAACCCCGGTCATGATCTGTTTCTGCAGGAGCAAAAAGAACAGGGTCAATGGAGCAATACCCAGTACCAGCATGTTAAACATGGTCAGCCAGTCGGTCGAAAACTGACCAACATTTTGGTAAACTTCCAGCATCAGCGTATATTTCGTCCGGTCCTGAAGGAACAGCGCCGGACTCATATAGTCATTCCAGACGCCTACCAGGCTCAGGATCATATTGGTCGTCAGTACCGGCCGCAGAAGCGGAAGCACAATGACAAAGAATTTTCTCAGCAGTCCGCACCCGTCAACGTCGGCCGCGTTTTCAATCTCCGTAGTAACAGAAGAACTTAAGAAATTCCGCATCATAAAGATCGACATCAGACTGACTCCGTTGCATCCTAAAACGACCAGTCCCGACAACCGGTTATTCAAATGCAGCGTCTGCATCAGCTTATACAAAGCGATCAGGCTTACATTTCCCGGAATCAGCATCCCCGCTATAAACATTGCATAAATCATCCGGTTGACCCGGTTGGGGCAGCGTACGATGGCATAAGACGCGGCAGCTGAAAACAACGTGGACAGACAGACGGAAGGAACGGAAATCAAAAGCGTATTCAGCAGAGCGCGGGGGTAATGCATGTCTTTCCATGCTGTAATATATCGCTCAAAATGCCATTCCAGCGGAAAAGCCAGGGGATAAAACGTAACCTCCTGGGCTGTCTTGAAGGTTGAAACGACAATATAATAAATCGGAATCAGCATAATAACTGCCAGCGCAAACATCGCCGCCGTAGCTGCCCAGGTTTTGATCTGCCGTTTGGTTCTTGAGATTCGGAACGCTCCTGAACGGGCGAATTTTTCCTTTCCTTTTTTCATTCCTGCACATTCTCCTCCCATTTATTTAAGCCTTTCATCAGAAAGACCGTTAATACGGTCAGGACCAGAAAGAACACGACGCTGAATGCCGATCCCAGACCCAGATAGCCGCCTCCGATGGAATGATTGATAATATATCCCATGATCGTCAGAGTGGCCCCGGCTGGACCGCCGCCGGTCGTGGATACAATAATGTCATATACCTTCAGCCCGCCGATCAGCGATGAAACCACAATTACGCTGATAGCCGGATGCAGAAGCGGAAATGTGATCCGTACAAACTGCTGGAGCGGCCCGGCTCCGTCAATTCTGGCCGCTTCAAAATACGTCGTTGGAATGCTTGCGATATTCGCGGAAATAATGATCATCGCCCAGCCGGTCCACTGCCATACCTGCGTAAAAACGATCGAATACAGCGCGATATCCGGATTGCCGAAAAAGTTGATCACCGGCAGCCCCACAGCCTTCAGCGCGTTATTGATCGGGCCATAAAAGGATGTGGAAAATAAAAAGCTCCAGATATAACCGATGATCAGGGCGCTGATGACCGCCGGAAAATAAAAGGCGGTACGCAGGATACTTTTCCCTTTTATTCTGGTATTGGTCAGAATCACTGCCAGAGGGATGGAAAACAGCAGCTGAAACGCGGTCATCAGAACCGCGTAAAGCAGGGAACGGCCAATGGTGGCCAGCTGAAGGCTGGATGTGAGAACCTCGATATAATTGTCGAGACCCACAAATCCATAATCAAATAAATGCTGATTGGAATAATCGGTAAAGCTGTAACCGACCGTTGCAAAAAACGGATAAACAACAAACAATATATACAGCACGGTCGACGGCATAATCATCATCTGATAGATCAGCGTATCCTTCCGGCTGATTTTTCGGGATGTCTTCTGCAAATTACCCTTAAAATTAATATATCCCACCCTATTCGCCGCCTTTCACTTCTTTATATTCTAAAGTATACAGAAATTATCGGCGAATGTCTCCACTATTTTTTTATCATTTGTTTAATTATCCTATGTTTTTCGAATTGTGTCTTCAATTCATCGCTGTTTTCTTCCACGGATAAGGCCTGCTTCCTGCGCCGCAGTTTATATACGGGGCCGCCTGAACCGATTCCCGCCCCACTGTCGCCCCCTGAATAATCTCCTTGCTATTTTCCCTTCTCTATGGTATATTATCCACGTAAAATCAAACGATTCTACCACTGGGAGGCAATCATGGTTGAAGTTTGGGATGTCACAATTTCGGAACTGACCGGCGACGAGCCGCGGCGCGCTTATATTTACCTGCCGGAGTCCTACCTGCACGAGCCGGACCGGCGCTACCCGGTTCTCTACATGTTCGACGGGCACAATGTTTTCTTCGACGAGGACGCCACCTACGGCAAGTCCTGGGGCATGACCGAATACATGGAATTTTCGGAGACGGATCTGATCATCGCGGCCGTGGAATGCAACCATCATCCAGACAACGGGCGGCTCAGCGAGTACTCGCCGTTTTCTTTTAAGGACGTCCACTTCGGCAATATCACCGGACGCGGACGCGCCACCATGCGGTGGATGATCCGTTCCTTCAAGGCCTACATCGACCGGAATTACCGCACGCTTCCCGACCGGAAGCACACCTTCATCGCAGGCAGCTCGATGGGCGGACTCATGAGCCTCTACGCGGTGACCGCTTACAACCGGTATTTCTCCAGAGCGGCGGCGCTCTCTCCTTCCCTCTGGACGAATCCCGCGGGGATCGAGCATATGATCAAACGGACTGACCTGCGGCCCGGTACCGTCGTTTACATGGATTACGGCTCCGAGGAAATGAAGAACCACACCGGCATGGAGAAGCAGTTTAAGAAGGTTTCCGGGATGCTTTTAGACCGCGGGATCTGGCTCTCGACGCGCATCGTACCGAACGGAAATCACAGCGAAGCCAGCTGGGAGAAGCAGATTCCGTTTTTTATGGAAACGCTTTTATATGACTTATAAAGTGAATCCCGGTGAAAACGCTCTGTCAGAATAGAACACCATTCTGCAAGGAACGGATTGACTGCTGTTCTGCTTCGTGGAAAAGCAATAGCACGTTCGCGCTGAAACACATTTTCAGATATATTCGCAGCACCATAAAATAATGTTCGTTAGAATCGAGTCATAATACAAGCAAGGCGTCACTGGCGCCTTGCTTGCATGGAAATACGAGCAAGGCGTCACTGGCACCTTGCCTGCATGGAAATCGAATGCCGCGCCGCCATCCGGCGCAGGAAGGAGACATTTATGGAAACACAGTATTTCAAGGAATACAGCCCGGCTCTGGGCCGCGATATGGAATGCAAGGTCTACGGCCACGCCGGCCGCCCCATGATCTATATTCCCTGCCAGAACGGACG
>CANPYE010000052.1 GCA_947588005.1 uncultured Lachnospiraceae bacterium
GCTTCCTATATTCTCTGTGTCAACCAGATAGACCTTTCGATTCGCCATATGCATCCTTTCCCCATATACGGCGCCGTGAGGCTATCTTACCATAAATACATGAGCCTGCCAAGTATTTTTTTGCCGAAAAAAAGAGCCGAAAGAAAGGCTGGCATCCGCGCGCGGCCTTTCTCTCCTGATCTGTTTCCATGCAAGAAGAGCGCCAGTGACGTTCTTCTTGTATTTCCATGCAGGCAAGGCGCCAGTGACGTTCTTCTTGTATTTCCATGCAGGCAAGGCGCCAGTGACGCCTTGCCTGCATTGTGTTTTCTCTCAATGATGCAAATCATGGTGATCGTCGTCGTACTCGCATTCCCACTTGCGGAACGCGCCGCTATACGCGTCGATCTCAAATTCATACTCCATGCCGCCGTAGCAGATCTTGCCTTCGTATTCGACCCGTCCGTCGTCCCGGTCCGTCTCAAATTCCGCGATATCATTGACCGTCGCGCCGGGCACCTGATCCAGTGCCAGCTTCTTCGCCGCGTCCGCGCTCAGCATGGAACCGCTTTCGACCGCGGCCGTCGTCGGCTGCTCATAAGCCTGCCTTTTCGGCGCCTCGGTATCGTACTTGACCACATCGCCGGTGTTCGCATCGATCTCATACTCATATTCGGTTCCGTCGCTTCCGTAGAAATCGATCTCATAGACCGCGCGGCCATCATCCCAGTCCGATTTTGTTTTGGTAAATGTGACCTGAGCGGCGGACAGACCCGCGTGCGCAAGAGCCTTCGCCTTCGCCTCGTCCGCGGTAAGACCGGTCTTGCCGGCCGCAGCTGCATTCCCCGACGGCTGACTGCCTGTCGTCTGATTTCCTGACGACTGGTTTCCTGCCGAATTTCCCGACGTCTGGCTTCCGGCCGTCTGGTTTCCTCTTGTCTGGTTTCCTGCCGAATTCCCCGACGTCTGGCTTCCGGCCGTCTGGTTCCCTGCCGTCTGGCTGCCCGAGCTCTGGCCGCCTGCCAAAGCCGTTCCTAACTGTACCGGATTAACATCGATATCAACGCTGAGCACTTCGCCGCTGTACGCGTCGATCTCGTATTCATATTCTTTCCCGCCGCCGGAAAATACCATGTCATAAACCTGTTTTCCGTTGTCCCATTCCAGCTTCGAATATACAAATGTGAGCGGGCTTCCGGCTTCCGACGCCGTTTTATGGGAGAGCGCCTTAAGCTTCGCTTCCTCCTCGGTGAGCATCACGGCGTTTCCTCCGGCCGCTGCCTGCAGGGCGGCCGCAGTCGCTTTCGTCTCCGCCGCGGCGCCGGTCTGACTGGCCGTGGTCTCTGCTGCTGTCATCGTCCCTGCCGCGGCGCCGGTCTGGCTGGCTATGGTTTCTGCTGCTGCCATCGTCCCTGCTGCGGCGCCGGTCTGACTGGCTGTGGTCTCTGCTGCTGCCGCAGTCGTCTCCGCCGCGGTCTCTCCCGCCGCGGCGCTCTCGATCACCTTGCCGGTCAGCGCGTCAATATCATACCGGTAAGTATTTCCTTTGTCGTCGGAAAATTCCACCTGATAATAATCCATTCCGTTCTTCGTCGCCATATCCACGCTGTTGATCTTCACTTGGCTCTCGGTCAGACCGACCTCCGCAAGGATCTGCTTCTTCGCGGCGTCCGCCCCGATATAAGACATCTTGCCCTGTCCCTGCGCGCATCCGCCAAGCAGCAGCGCGGCCGCAGCCAGCGCGCAGATCGTTCCGTTTCTCATTCCGCTATTCTTCATATCGAAAATCCCCCTTTGTTTTTTTCTGAATCTCATTCTAACCGCGTTTTATGAAATCTACATGAAATTCAAAAAAATTTTCGGGCAAATGCAGTGTAAAGACGCTGCCCATATTCTGGGCGCTGTCGACCGTCATATAGCCGCCGTGCAGCCGGGCGATCTGACTGACCATGGCAAGTCCAAGCCCTGCGCCGGAGCTCTCCCCGCGCGACGGATCGACCTGGTAGAAGCGCTGCCAGATCTTTTCCTGATGCTCCGCCGCAATCCCGATGCCGTCGTCGCGCACCTTAAGAAGAATTTCCTCCTTCTCTGCGCCCACGGACACCCACACATGTCCGTCCGGCCTGCCGTATTTGAAACCATTGTCGATCAGATTGCGCAGAAGGCGGGTCAACAGAGCCGCGTCGCCCCGGATCATAGGAAGAAATTCCTGCGTCTCCGAACCAACCTCTGCGCCTTTCCCGCTTCCCGCTCCGGTAAGCATAAGCTGCTCTGCCCCGCTTTCCGCTCCTGTAAACATAAGCCGCTCTGCCCCATAGGTTTCCGCCATTTCCTCCACTGTGTTTTCCGCCAGCGCCGCCAGATCCACCCCTGCCATTTCTGGCAGCTCCGTCCCCTGCTCCAGCCGCGTCATGCTGAGAAGCTGCGTGATCAGCTCCGACATCTTCACCGCCTGCCGGTGGATCATTTCCAGCGTCTCCTTCCGCTCTTCCTCCGTCTCGTCGTATTTCATACCGTACTCGCAGGCGCCCTTGATGATGGACACCGGCGTGCGCAGTTCGTGGGAAGCGTCCGCGGTAAACTGGCTCTCCGCCTCGAAGGACCTCTCCAGCCTCTCGAACAGGCTGTCAAATGTCTCCGCCAGCCGCGAAAATTCGTCCTTTCCCGGCGGAAGTCCGATCCTGCGCGACAGATCCCTCGCCTCGCTGATGGCCGACGCAGTAGCGCTGATCTGATCCAGCGGCTCAAATGACTTTCTCACGATCACATAGCCGCCTGCCGCCGCCAGCAGCACAAACAGCGGCAGCGTAACCGCCGCCATCCAAAGAATATTGTTCGCCGCATAGCGATCCTCCGGCAGCTCCAGAAGCCCCCGCAGCCAGACGCCGTCCTCCCAGCCGGCCGGGATCCACAGATCCAGCATCAGATACCGGGCGCCGCCCGCGGAAATGGTCCGCAGGCTTCCATTTTCAAACGCCTCGTCCGTAGAGAAAGACACCGGCAGCTGTCCGGCCATCAGCGCTCCGCCGCGGCTGTAAACCAGCGTGGAGACGCCGCCCAGCGAGAACTGGAAACCGTCCCCGATCTGCAGCCTGCCGTCCGCATAGGAGATCCTGGACGCGTTGTCCCGTACGGTCTGGCTCAGCTGGTTCATCGACGTGCGCATAGTCACGGAACGGCTGATGGTCAACATGAACACCAAAAGAAGCCCTGTCAGCAGTACCATTAGCAGCGTCAGCCACGATGTGATCTTCCATTTAACAGAATAGTTCCTCAGTAATTTCATTTTACCCCCATCGCCGGCCGCACCGGGCAGATTCCCGACCGGCCTTCCCGTTTACTCCCTCAGTACCCAGCCCGCGCCGCGGATCGTGTGGATCAGCTTCTTTTCGAAGCCGTCGTCGATCTTTTTGCGCAGGCGGCTGATATAGACGTCGATGTTGTTCGAGCTGCCCGAATACTCGTAGTTCCAGATCTTATCCTCCATCTGCTGCCGCGACAGCACGATCCCCTGGTTGCGGATCATATACTCCAGGATCGTATACTCCTTCGGCAGAAGCGCGATCTCCGTTCCGTCCCGCGATACGCTTCTGCGCTCCGTATCCACCTCAAGGCCCGCGTAATGCAGGACGTTGCTCCGGCTCCCGGCTCTCTTTCGGGTCATCGCACGGATCCGGGCAAGCAGCTCGTCGAAATCGAAGGGCTTGACCAGATAATCGTCCGCGCCCATGTCTAATCCTTTTACCCGGTCGGCCACCGCGTCGCGGGCCGTCAGAAACAGCACCGGCACGTCGCTCCCCTGCTGCCGCAGGCGGCTAAGCACCTGGTAGCCGTCCATTTTCGGCATCATAATGTCCAGGATCAGCGCGTCGTATTCCGCTCCCCGCGCAAAATCCAGCGCTTCCTCTCCGTTAAAGCATCCGTCTACGCTGTAACCCGCTTTCGTAAGCGTCTTCACGATCAGGCGGTTCAAATCTCTCGCGTCCTCCGCGACCAGAATCCTCACAGCCGTATCCTCCCTTACAGTCACGATTCGAATTTGCAAAAGACTGCTCTCCCACGCCTTCGCGCCGGAAAAGCAGTCTTTTGAATACACATCTTATGCGTCTTCGCTTCCCGCGTCATTCATCCCAGTTATGGTATACGCCCTGCACGTCGTCATCGTCGTCCAGCATATCCAGGATACGGTTCAGCTTCTTTACGTTCTCCTCATCCGCGACCTCCACCCAGGTCTGGGGGATCATGGTCACCTCCGCCTCCAGCATCGGAATGCCGGCCGCCTCCAGCGCCTCGCGGACCGCGCTGAAATCGTCGGGAGCCGTGTAGATCTCGTAGCTCTCCTCCTCCTCGGCGAAATCCTCCGCGCCCGCGTCCAGAGCCGCCATCATCAGCTCGTCCGCGTCCATCTCGCATTCTTCCTTATCAACAATGATCTGGCCCTTCTTATCAAACAGGTAGGACACGCTGCCCTGGGCGCCTACGTTGCCGCCGCCCTTGGTGAACGCCGCGCGGACGTTGGCCGCGGTACGGTTCTTATTATCAGTCAGGGTATCCACGATGATCGCCACGCCTCCGGGGCCGTAGCCTTCGTAAGTAAGGCTCTCATAATTGACCGCATTGGCGTCGCCGGCCGCTTTCTTAATGCCGCGGTCGATGGTGTCGTTGGGCATATTGTTGGCCTTCGCCTTGGCAATGGCGTCGCGCAGCTTGGAGTTGCTGGCCGGATCGGCTCCGCCTTCCTTAACGGCGACGGCGATCTCACGTCCGATGATCGTGAAGATCTTGCCCTTGGCGGCGTCGTTCTTCTCCTTCTTGCGTTTGATATTGGAAAACTTCGAATGTCCTGACATGAAATAACACTCCTTTTCTTTCTGCTCTTACTCTCCTCGTTTATCCGGCAGCCTCTGCTTGTGCCGGCGTACCGGATTTATCTTAGCACCGATTCGTCCGTCTGGCAAGCAAAATCGAAAAATGCAGTTACACCCAGGCCTCGTTCTCCTTCACCGCTCCGCGGTGCATCGGTACCTGATCCGCTCCGAGCGCCTTCAGATTCTCATGGACATTTCTCTTATCCGCCTGCCCGATCATCTCATCGCGCGTCTTCTTCGCGGCCGCCTCCGTCATGTTCTTGCTGGGGCCGCCGACGCAGCCGCCGACACAGGCCATGCCCTCCACGAAATCCTCCGCCAGTCTCCCGACCTTCATCATCAGGAGCGCCTTCTTGCACTCCACCGCTCCGCTGCAGCGCAGCACGTTCGGCTGAATATCCTCGCCCATCTCCTCAAAGCACTGGAGTACCGCCGCCGTCACGCCGCCGCTGTTGCCAAAGCGCTTGCCGTAGGTGGAGCTTTCCTGGTATGTATTGTCCTCCGGCTCCAGCTCGATCCCCTTCGCGTACATCATCGACCGGATCTCGCCGTAAGTCATGACATAATCCGCGTTGCCCTCAATGCCGTGGTCCTGCGCCTCGCTCTTTTTGGCTGTGCACGGTCCGATGAAGACCGTAACCGTCTCCGGATCCTGCTGCTTTAAGAAACGGGAGACGCCGCACATGGGCGATACCGTCGTGGACATATTGTCAAGAAGCTGCGGGAAATGAAGACGGATCATATTCACAAACGCCGGACAGCAGGATGTGGTCATCTTCTTTCCTTCCTTATAGGCTTCCGCCCACTCCTCCGCCTCGGCTGCCGCCGTCATGTCGCCGCCCATTCCGACCTCGACCATATCCGCGAACCCGGCTTTCTTAAGAGCGGTCTTCCAGCTGGCCATCGTGATCCCGGGGCCGAACTGTCCCTCGGTAGCCGGGGCCACCATGGCGACCACCTTCTTGCCGACGCGGATCTCATTGATCACCTTCACCACCGGCGTCTTCGGCGCGATGGCGCCGAACGGGCAGTTGGGGATACAGTTGCCGCAGGCGATGCATTTCTTCTCGTCGATCACGCAGACGCCGTACTCGTCGTAAGCAATGGCATCCACCGGGCACGCCTTCTTGCATGGGCGCTCCAGATGGGCGATGGCGCTGTAAGGGCACGCCTGCGCGCATTTGCCGCACTCCTTGCACTTCACCGGGTCGATCCAGGCGCGGGTGTCTCCCATGGAGATCGCGCCGAAATTACATGCACTCTGGCACGCCTTTCCCATACATTTGCGGCAGTTGTCCGTGACCAGATAGGACGCGATCGGGCACTCCTCGCAGGCCGCGTTGATGACCTGGATCACATTCCGCGACTCCTTTCCGGTGGGGCACTTGCCCTCGGCCAATCGGACTCTCTGGCGGATGATCTCGCGCTCCTTGTAAATACAGCAGCGGAACTGGGCCTGTGGACCCGGAATGATCTTAAATGGAATCTCGTCGCGCTTTTCATCCAGCTCGCCGTTCCACGCCAGCTTCGCCACTTCCAAAAGCACCTGATGTCTGATTCGGTTGACAGTTGTCTCGTTCGATACCATGTTCTTTCCCCCTCCGGCTTCTGCGTATGATCACAGAACGATCTCTAATTGTTCACATTATCGCATAAACTGCCCATTTCGGCAATCAATTTCTCTGTATTTTATAAATACAATCCAGCTTCATTTTCCTCAAAGCTCCCAATACAGAAAGCATACTGATGTAATCAAACAGGCGGCAGAGATTCTCTGCCGCCCTGAATTAAATCGTTCCTGCCTGAAATATTCCTCTGTTCGCCTACTGGATCCACTCGCCCTGGGCGTTGACCCGGTAGCCGTCCGGAGTTACCGTATTCGTAAGCAGAGTTCCAAGGGTCGCGTCGCTTGCGCTGCTGAAATAATACCATTTGCCGTCCAGAAGCTGCCAGCCGGTGAGCATACGGCCCGCCGTACCGTCATGATCCGCGTGCAGATAATATTTCTTACCGTCAAGCTCCAGCCATCCTGTATCCATAATGCCCGTGGTTCCGAAATGATACCAGTGCGCACCGTCCTTCTCCGCTACGCAGACCCAGCTGTTGGCCGCCGCCTTACCGTCTACCTGAAGCGTCCAGCCCTGCTCATTCTGAACCCATGCGCCGGATGCGGACTGCGCGTTCGCTACATTCACAGCGGCCGCGTCGGCAACCGCGACAACCGTCGAGATCGCTGCGCCGCTTCCCGGAACTACGGTCGGTACCGGGGCTGCGCCTACCGGACCGCCCTGCGCGGTACCCGCTGCGCCGCCGGAAGCTCCGCTTCCCAGGCCGCCGCCACCGGAACCGCCTCTGGAACCACCGCCGGAACCGCCGCCGCTATAGCCGCCGGAACTGCCGCCTCCTCCAAAGCTGCTGGAACTGCCGCTGCTTCCAGAGCTGCTGCCGCCGCTGTGGCTGCTTCCGGAGCCGCTGCCGGAACTGCCGCTGCTTCCGGAACTGCCGGAACCGCTGTCGTCTCCTGAGCTATCGCTATGACCCGAGCCGGAACCGCTGCCGCTCTCCTCCGGTATGCCAACCCATTCAAATTCCGCTTTCAGAACCGTATCCTCATCCGCGACAAACTGATACCTTGCGGACGTACTTACGGTCTCTCCGTCCTTCGTCCAGCGCACGAACTGATAACCGGCCGCAGGAACCGCTTCCAGCGTCACCATCGAACCGGAGCGATAACTGCCTGCGTACAGCACGCTGCCGCCACGAACGGGAAGCGCCTCCGCCGATACCGTCACATCAAGAACCTCATCGGCCCATTTTGCGTAAAGCTGCATGTCTCCCGTCACGATACCCCGGTCGAAATCCCAGCGGTTCGTATAACCGGGATCCGTATACCAGCCCTCAAACACCGAAAGCTCCTTCACAGGAACAGACGGCTTCGGGACGTGCCCGCCGTAAGCAACCGTTCTTGTAAATACCGCCGGATTGCCTCCCATGGAATAGTAGGTAACCGTATACTGATTGATCCTCCAGCCCGCGTAAAGCGTCGTATCCTGCGTATAAACCGTATTTCCGTCGGCCTGGGCGGAGATATCCGCCGCCCCGTCAGCCGGTCTGTTCCGGTACCATCCGACGAAGGTGTAGCCGGTTCTGGACGCCTGCGGAAGCGCTTCCATCAGCCTGCCCATCGTGGTAAGCATCGGCGCCGCATCCGTATAGCCTCCGTTGGCGTCGAAGGAAACCGTGTATTTGGTCTGGTGTACCGTCACATTCGCGGTATTTTCCGCCATCGCGACGCCCGCCGGCAGATCACATACAGCGCTCACCGTCAGATTCTCGAGCTTCTCATCTCCGGCAATAGTTAACTGACCGCCCGTCAGCGTGGTGCCCGCCGCCGGCTGATAACCCGCGTTGCCGGATGACAGTTCCCATCTGGTATTTAATATCTCTGTCGCGTCCGCCGCCGGATACGCATCATCCGCTGTCATCACGGAGAATAAAACCTTCTGTCCTATATCCACAGAAGCGCTGCGCGGATTGACAGTGACCGCCTTAAGCGTCCGGGGCTCCGCTTTCAGATACCGGTAACCCGCCGTCGGAGCGCTGAGCTTCCTGTGATCATCACCCACACGCAGTTCCGCTGCAACGCCGCCTGCTTCGTTCTGCTCATTCGCGGTAACCACATAATCGCCGTCATAGACGCCGTCAAACGACAACTCCGCCTCGATCGCCGAGCGGTCGCCCCTGGCCGTCACCTTCGCGCCGCCGCTGATCGTGACGCTGCCTGCGCTTCCCCTGGTGCCCGCGCCGATTCCCGACGCATCCTTACCGCCTGCTGCCGTCACTGTGCCGCCGTTAATCTCAACGGTTCCGGCCGGAGAAGTCTCCCCGCCGCCGATACCCGCGCCGCCGGCAATCACATCGCCGACGACGACCGCGCCGATCACCGCCGTACCGCCAGTCGCCTCGACCGTTCCGCCGTTAATAATGATATGGCTTCCATCGCTTCCGCCTCCGATACCGGGACCCGCGCCGATTCCCTTCGCGTTCACATAGCCTCCGTTGATCGTGATCACGGAGCCCAGACCGCCGCTGCCCGCGCCGATACCCGCGCTTCCAAGAATGCTCGTTTTGAGTTCTTCGCCGCCCGACGGACCTGCGTATACCGATCCGCTGTTAATCGTGATCTTTCCGGATGTTGCCGTTATACCGCTGGCGCCTCCGCCGCCGATCGCGGCAGCCGCGAATCCGCCCATGTAAGCTTTCAGCGTTCCGTCCGTCATACTCTGACCGTAAATCGTCAGGGACGCTCCTTCTGCAACACAAATACCGTGCCTGGCCGTCAGTGTGGCGCCCCGGCCGAGAACCAGCTTGACGTCCCCTTCCAGGACCTTGATCCTCTGGTCATTAATGACCTGGCTGTCTTTCAGATAATACCAGCGCTCCGTTCCCGTGGGGTTCGTCCATTCGCAATTTGTCCCATTGACCTGTACGATATTCTCCAGGCCCACCTTTTCATAATGCATCGTGCCGTCCGCGTCCATATACGGGATCGTACCGCACTGATCGCACTTGAACAGACACGGCTTGCCTTCCACCGCTTCCACGTACTTGCACTCGCTGTCATGCTGTCCTTCCACCGCGTGGGAGCAGACCAGTACCTTCCGCTTCGTCCCATTGGCGGGAGTGGCTTCCGACGGAGACGCTTCCGGAGGCGACGCAACCTCTATCTCTTCGTAGCAGGCGTCCGTATGCACATGCTCACACTTATGCCCTGGTACCGCCTCTACATAGCCGCAGCTTTCATCGTGCTCCATATGATGCTCGCAGAGCCCGGTTCCCGGGGCGGGTTCTTCCGCGTACGCGGTCACGCCCATACCGGTAACCACAAGGGCCATGCTGAGCAACACCGACAATGCCTTCCTGATGCCCTTTTTCATCCTGAACTCCTCCTTTGACGAATAATAAATATGTGAAAAAAACGACTGTGTTCTTACACTTATTATTATATGTACCCCCCCGTAAAGTCAAGAGCTTTTTGCCTGTTTTTACAAGTTTTTTCCATGTTTTTTCACTGCGCTTTTCTTCATCAGCCTTTCTTTATCGCGTCCCGTTTTTTTCTGCGGACCCGGTTGATATGCCGTTCAAACTCGCCGCTGTCGATCAGCTCCGCCAGCACGTACTGAAGATAGGTCGGCACCGTACACGCGTAAAATCCCAGCCGCTCCGCAAATTCCGCCGCCAGCGGCCGCGGAAGCACCATATAGCCTGCGCGCAGCGACGGCGAAACGGTCTGGGAAAAGGTATTCATATAGATCACATTGTCCTCGGAAGCTAAGGAAAACAGCGTTTCCTCCGGCTTCGTAAGCACTGAAAATTCCGATTCGAAATCATCCTCCACCAGATATCTTCCGGGCTTCGCGGCCCAGCGGATATATTCATGACGCTTGGACGCCGACGCGGTCACGCCGCTGGGGAAGCTGCGGTACGGGGAAATATGCAGGATGTCCGCGCGGCTGTCCCGCAGCGCGGCGCTCTTGATCCCGTCGCTGCCCAGCGGCAGCTTCTCCACCCGCACATCGCATGCCCGGTAAACCTGCTCGATCTTCTTATAGGAAGGCGCCTCGATCCCATAGATCCGGTCACGTCCCAGAAGCTCCACAATCAGCCCGTAGAGATACTCGGAACCGGAACCGATGACGATCTGCCCGGCGTCCGCCGCGATCCCGCGGCTCCTGCCCAGATACCGGCTGATGGCGCCGCGCAGCTCTGTTACGCCCATATTGGGCGAGCGGTTCAAAATGGCCTTCCCGCGGTCGGAGATCACCTTCCGCATCGTCTTTGCCAGAACGGAAAACGGAAATTCCGTCCTGCCGGCCGCGCCCTCCGGATCGTATCCGTCCTGACTTTCCCGGCTGCTTTCCTCATGCAAAACATTTCCAGCCGGCTGTGTGTTTCGCCGCTGCAGGCCTGCCTGTCCCTGTAAATCGCAGCCGGACTGCAATACATTCCGCCGCGGCAGGCTGCCGCGCTCTGGCAAATCACTGCCTGCCAGAGGCGTTTTTTGCCGCGGCATGCCGCCGCGCCCCGGCTCCGCCTCCGGCGGCGCCGTAAACCCTTCGTCTGTCCGGAAGCTCACATAGTACCCGCTTCTCTGCCTGGACTTCACATAGCCCTCGTCGTCCAGCAGCGCGTACGCGTGCTCCACCGTCACCGTGCTGAGCTGCAGCTCTCCGGCGACGAGCCGCTTCGACGGCAGCTTGCCGCCGTACGGATAGACCCCGCGCACGATATCCTCCCGGAGCTGTCGGTACAGCTGCAGATACGCCGGTACCGGAGACTCCCGGTCGATCAGGTATCTCATCATTTTCCCATTTCCCCCGAATCAATATTTGCTGAAAGTGTAGCATCGGCCCAGTTATTTGTCAATTTCTTTGCAGGCATGCCGCCGGAGCGCATGCCTCCGGAGCGCCTAAGATAAATTCTCTGCAGACTTGCCTCCCAAACGCCGCGTTCCATTCTTCGCAGACCCGCCCTCGGAACATACGCGATAAATTATCAGACATTTCCGATGTAATGTTATAAAAATCAGACTGGCGCGGCGGCATAATTTGTCATACAATAGAGGCCGTGAAAGGAGCATCCGATATGAAACCAAACACACCGTCCTCCCCCAAAACCAAAGCGCATGGCCGGCTTGCAGGCCTATGGCGCTCTGCTCTTATGAAGATCAAAAAAGAGCCCGTCCTGACGGTCTCCGCCGTCTGCGCGCTCATTTCCATGCTGTTCGTGCCGCCGTCCGCGGCCTATATAGATTATATCGATTTCCGGGTGCTGGCCCTGCTGTTCTGCCTGATGGCGGTCGTCGCCGGGCTTCAGCGCCACGGACTGTTTCCGTGGCTGGCCGCAAAGCTATTGACCGGCAATATGCACCGGCGCAGGCTGTTCGCGCTGCTGATCCTGCTGCCCTTCTTCGCCTCCATGCTGGTAACCAACGATGTGGCGCTGATCACCTTTGTGCCCTTCGCGGTTCTGATCCTTGGCCTGACCGGCGAGACCCGGTACATGATCTTTGTGATCGTCATGCAGACTGTGGCCGCCAATCTGGGAAGCATGGCCACTCCCGTGGGCAATCCGCAGAATCTCTACCTGTATTCCGCCTACGGCTTAAGCGCCGGAGAATTTTTCGGAACCGTTCTGCCCTTTGCGGCGCTGGCTCTGCCGCTTCTTTTGTGCAGCGTCTTTTTCTGCCGCCAGGGCGAGCTGACCGTCTCCCTGCCGGAGAAGGCAGGCATTGACCGAGTGGAGCCGGTCATCGTCTACGCCGTGCTGTTTGCCGTCTGTCTGCTGGCCGTGTTCCGCGTGCTCCATTACGCGGTGCTTCTCGGGATCGTCTGTACGGCTGTCTTCATCGAGGACCGCGCTCTCTATAAGATCATGGATTACGGCCTGCTTTTAACCTTCGTCTGCTTCTTCATTTTCGCAGGAAATCTGGGCGTTCTGGACAGCGTCCGCACCTTCCTGCAGGAAATGCTGGCCAGACAGCCCCTGCTGACCTCCGCCCTGGCAAGCCAGGTCATCAGCAATGTCCCCGCAGCCGTGCTGTTATCCGGTTTCACGGATAACTGGCGCGCGCTTCTTCTCGGCACGGATCTGGGCGGCCTCGGCACGCCCATCGCGTCTCTGGCCAGCCTGATCTCCTTCCGGCTTTACATGAAGACCGAAGGCGCCGGCGCGGGAAAATATCTCGGCTTCTTCACGCTGGTAAACGCGGCCGGGCTGATCCTCTTTCTGACACTGGCACAGCTCACATTCTAAGCGCCGGCTGTTTCACCACGCGGTTTCATTTCCTGCCGGCCGGGTTACTAACGGAAGCTTCCGATCCCCCATTCGCCTTTTCACGCAGTTCCTTAAGGGCGGCCGCAAAATGCTCGGACGATGCCGACGGGTTGCCCCGCAAAATGTCCCGGCGATAGAAATTCATATGTCCGGCCAGTTTCTCTCTCTTTTCGCTCAAAGCGCGGATCCTGGCTGCAAGCGCTTCCTCCGACTGCACATGCTCGCGGACAAATCCGGCCGCTCCGTCCTTCGCGCCCGCCACCCGCGCAGCCGCGCCTGCTTTGGCATCCGCCACGATCGCGGCGGCTTCTTCTTTAAGACCCGCCATCTTCGCGGCAGCCTCCGCCTTCACTTCGGTCAGACGGCTGGCCGTTCCGGCCCGTACATCCGCCGCGCTCAGATTTTCAAGACGGCCCGAGATCTCAGACCGCAAAAGCGCAGCCTGCAGCTGCAGCTCGTCCAGTTCCGCCTTCATCTTCGTCATGGCTTCCAGCGCCCGGCCCAGATCCAGAGCCTCCTTTACGGATACGATCGTGTCCGCCACAAACGCCGCGCCGACTACCACCAGAAGAACCGCTTCCACCCAGAGATTCATTCCCAGCACAAAATCCGCGATCGGCCGGTGAATCACTTCGGTGAGGAAGATGGTCAGAAATCCCCACGCGACCGACGACGACAGGCAGATATATCCGTGCAGGTTGAAGCGCTGGTTGCTGTAATCCCAGTATTTCATCTTAAAAAGTCTTTCCATCACATAGCCGGTCACATATTCCAGCACCGTCGCCCCGATGACGCCTGCAAAATAGACCAGCACGACCGAATCCTTCACCGGCAGCGACAGCCACAGCATCATGACCGCGCCCGTGCCGTAAAGCGGCAGCATCGGCAGCCGCAGAAACCCGCGGTTGACAAAATGATGTTCCTTGACCGATACATAGGCAGATTCGAAAATCCACCCAAAGAAGCTGTATAAAAAGAAAAACGTGATCCAATGATACCAGGGATAAGTGTACATCATTATGCCTCCTGCCTTCGTATTTCCATGCAAGCAAGGCGCCAGTGACGCCTTGCTTGTATTCATAGAGAATATAGCACACCTTTTTCAAAATTGCAACAAACCGCGGCACCATTCCACCGTTTCCGTCCGCACCATTTTCTCCAAACTGGTATTATTAAAATATCTGAAACTGGACATTTTAATCAATCCAATATCGTGGTATCGTAGGGTACAGTTTCCAGGGAACGAAAAAGGAACCCATCCGGGTCCAAACAGGAGGAACTGAAAATGAAAGTGAAAAAAGAAAATGAAAAAGTCTATAAGATCGTAATTACCGGCCTGATGGCCGCCCTGTGCTATGTAGCCTTTACATTCCTCAAGATCCCGATCCCAACCTTCGGCGGCGACATGGTGGCCCTGCATATCGGCAACGCCTTCTGCGTGCTGGCGGCCCTTCTGCTGGGCGGCGGCTACGGCGGCGCGGCGGGCGCCATCGGCATGACGATCGCGGATCTGATCGACCCGGCCTATGTGACCAGCGCGCCGAAGACATTTTTCCTGAAGCTGTGCATCGGTCTTGTGACGGGCCTTGTGGCGCACCGCGTCGCCCATATCACCGAAGACCATGACAATAAATACGTCTTCAAATGGACGCTTCTGGCGTCCATCGCCGGCCTGGGCTTTAACGTGATCATGGACCCGATCGCAGGCTATTTCTATAAGAAATACATCCTCGGCGTGGAAGCCACGGCGGCCGCCATCATGTCCACCTGGGCCGCCGGCGTCACCTTTGTAAACGCCGTCGCCGGAACCATCGTAGTGGTCGTCGTCTATATGGCGGTGCGGCCGGTGCTTAAGAAGGCGGGGCTGTTCTTCCGCATCTGACTTAAGAAAAGGCGCCTTACGCCTTCTTCACCCTATCTCAACCGCGTATATCCGCCGGACGAAGTACACGGGATCGTAGTGACCTCCACCTCGAGATCCGGTCCGGCGGCTTCTGCTCCGTTTCCGTCCGCGCCGTTTTCGCCGCGCCCTGCCGCCGCCTGCGCATCCGCCGCGGCCTGCCCGGTCTGCCCGCCTTTCAGCACCACCTTCAGAAGCTCCGTCTCCGGAATACTGCTTCCGAACACGAAGTTCCCCAGACTGTATGCGATGGGCCTGCCGTTATAAGATTCGATCTCCTGCAGCACATGGGGATGGCTTCCGACCACCAGATCCGCGCCCGCGTCGATATACTGCCGCCCCATGCTGCGCTGATAATCCTCCGGCGCCGTGTTCCGCTCGATGCCCCAGTGGACATAGACCACCAGATAATCGCATTTTGTTCTGGCTGCCCGAATCTCCTGCATGGCCATCGTCGGATCGTAGGTAGAAAATACGCCCGGATGATCCGCGCCCGCCGCCCAGCTGGCCGCCATGTAGACCCGGCTGACGCCTAGGAAGCCGATCTTTTTGCCTTTAACTTCCAATATTTCCAGCTTCTTCGCCTGTTCCAGATTCTCCCCGGCGCCCACGTGAGGGATTCCCGCGCCGTCAAGCGCCGCCAGACTGTCTGTAATTCCTTCCGGCCCGAAATCCAGAATATGGTTATTGGCCATCGTTACGATATCGACGCCCATTTCCGTGAGCATAGACACCTTCTCCGGCGGGATGCGGAACGTGAACTGCTTATCCTCCGCCGCCGTTCCCCGGTTCGTGAACGGAAACTCCTGATTCACCATGAAAATATCCGCCGCGCCAATTTCCGCGCGGATTCCTTCGTCCAATACGCCCGCGATGCTTCCGGCCTGATTGTAAGCGTTCATTACATGATCGGAAAAATAAACGTCGCCCGCAAAGAGGAGCGTGATGTCGCCGGTTTCTTCCCCGATCTGCCCAGATGTATCCGTATCTTCTGCTGAATTCTGCGCCCCGGCGGTATTCCCGGCTTCAGCAACATTCTTTTCCGATGCTGTTTCCGGCCCAGCCGCCGTAGTCAGTTCAATCACCGGATCCGGCTGCGGGTTCTCTGTCTGCAGATTTTCCGTCTGCATATTCTGCGCCTGTGAACTCTCCGTCTGGGCCGAGTGCGCGCTGCTGTCAGTCAGGCCGCTGCCTGACCGCCCTGTTCCCGTCTGTCCGCCTTCGGCATCTGAAAGCACCGTCCCGGACGCCGCCGCATCCATCACCTGCGCCCGTGAAGGATTCCCCTTCTCCTGCCAGACCATCCATCCGCCCAATGCCGTCAGACACACAACTGCAGCGGCGATCGCCAGAATAACCGTCCCCCGCGCCGCCGAAGCATGGCGGCCGGCCCTTCTCCCTCTCTTACTCATCATCCCGCACTCCTGTCCGCGCATCCGGCGCGCTTTATTTCTGTCCATACATATACTGCGATTTTATCCGCACACGCGCCGCGTTTCCATACAGGCATGCACCGCGCCTCTATCCGTGTACATACCGTGCGCGGTACTCCGCGTTGATCTCCGCGATCTCCCGGCGTCCCTCAATATAATCCTGATACATCTCAAACGGGCTCCCGCCGCCCAGCCAGCAGGAGGAACAGTTCTCACAGCCCCCGCCGCAGTCCATGGACTGCCGGATGATCTGCTCCCGCTGCTCGCGGGTCGTGTCTTTGATTAATAAACTGCTCATTTCCCTTACATCCTTCTCTGATTTCTTTCCGAAAGGTCTTAATGATGCCGCCTCCCAGCTCTATTATGAAGCTTTTCCCAGTAAAGGTCAAGCGCAACAAATGAAAGTGCTTGCGGTAAGTTCTTTCCATATGTATAATAGATAATAACAATCTGGTCTTTATTAAGAAGGAGGACAAGCTTATGGCAACTGCAAGATTTACCTTCCGTTCCGAGTGTCTCGCCCGCACTACCGATTTCTTCGCGATCCTTCCTAACGATATGCCGGAGGAAGCAGTAAAGGCGAACCCGCATTTCGCGCGCCCCACGAAGACATTGATGCTGCTGCACGGCTACACCGGCCACTGTATGGACTGGGTCTTCGGCTCCACGGTTCAGGAACTGTCCGGCCGGTACAATATCGCCGTGATCTGTCCCAACGGCGAGAACAGCTTCTATCTGGACCATCCGGCCACCGGGCGGAAATACGCCACTCATGTGGGTAAGGAGCTGGTCGATTACGCACGAAAGACCTTCGGCCTGTCCGACCGGCGCGAGGATACCGCCATCGGCGGCCTTTCCATGGGCGGCTTCGGCTCGATTCACACGGCGCTGCAGTTCAATCACACCTTCGGCAAGTCTTTCGCTCTCTCCAGCGCCCTGATCACCCACGAAGTGGCGCAGATGAAGCCGGGAAGCGATAACGGCATGTCCAATTACGAATACTACGAGCTGATGTTCGGCGATCCGAAGAAGCTGCTGGATTCGGAGAATAATCCGGAAACGCTGGTGAAGAAGCATAAGAAGGCCGGCGACCTGATGCCGGAATTCTTCCTGGCCTGCGGCACCGAAGATTTCCTGCTTGCGCCTAACCGGCAGTTCAGGGATTTCCTGAAAGAGCAGGGCGTTGCTTTCGAGTACCACGAAGGACCGGGCATCCACGACATGGTCTTCTGGAACACCTGGCTGGCGCCGGCGATGGAGTGGCTGGCGGAGTGATGTAATGCGGGAAGGGCGTCGCTGGCGCTCTCCTCGCATGGAAACAATAAAGGCCGTTTTTGCCGGGGGGCGTAAAACAATAAAATTGCAAAATCTGAAAATTGATGACTTCCGCCTCCAGCTGCTTCTGCTCCGCCTCATAGCTCTGGCTCAGCAGTTTATAGCGTTCATCATTCAACCGGCCGCTGGCATTGTCCTCGTAAATTTTCATAAAGAGGCGTTTCAGCTCGGCTATACGCTTCTCATCCCGGCTGAGTGTTAAGCGTCAAATTCTGGTCGCCACCAACAGCACATTGTTTTATCCGTTCCAAGTAAAACAGCGGCAGGATCGCA
>CANPYE010000053.1 GCA_947588005.1 uncultured Lachnospiraceae bacterium
GCTTTGAATGAACATAGCAGGCCAGGCGTTGGTGTATTCCGGCGTAAAATATCGGCTCAGGTTTGCGACCCCGGAGGAAACCACCAGCAGAGGCGCAATAAAAATCAACGGTACGATTTTCGAACGTTTTACTTTCATAAACTCAATTCTGAGCAGTTCTAAAAAACTCATTATCTAAATCTCTCCTTACTCATAGCGTATATTTTTCGCCATCCACAGCCCTGCGCCTAGGAATGCGAACGTTTCAATACATGCGGCTATGATAGCCGTTGTGTCCGGCTGTGCGTTCATTGCGACCGCAGGTTTCAGCATGATGACGAAAGGGTGGATCATCAGCAGGCTAATGCTTGAATTGGCCAATGCCATCCCGCTTAGGAAACCGGCAACGCCAATGCCCAGCGGCACCCACATGTTTTCAAAACGGGACGAGATCAAAACCATAAACGACAGGACGGGCACTGAGGTAATGAATGAGTAACCCGCAAATTTAATCAGAGTTCCCATTTCAAACGCTCCTTGCGGTAAGTCGGTCATACCGATCCGCATAAGTGCCAGATTTTGCAAAGCCACTGCCACGAAAAGCAGGGTCGATAGGATCAGATATTTGCAAAGATACATTCCAGGGACATTTACAGGGAGCATATACATTTTCTTAACAGCATTACCCTTAAACTCCATGTTGTAGATCATGCAGGCGGCAACTACGATTCCAAACATATTCAAAATCATAATCATGCCGTAAAGCTGGGTCAGCAAAACATCCATAGGAGCCAAAGGCAGACTCAGCAGCATGTCTTTCCTCACAATAAAATTTAGAAAGACATAGCCAGCGCCCAAAATACCAACAGCCAGCAGCACAGGAATAACGCCCGTTCGCTTTTCTTTCCGAAGTTCAATCGCAAGCATACTCATAACTGCGCCCTCTGCTTTCTGGCAGCATTGTCCTGATCTACCATAGCGAGGAACACATCTTCCAGATTATCAGCGGACATTCCCGCCTGCTTTGCGCTGCGCCGCAGATCATCCAGACTTCCCTCAAACAGCAGGCGTCCATGATTGAGAATGCCAATGTCATCCGCCATCAGTTCAATTTCGGAAAGCATGTGGGACGAGATCATGATGGTGCAGTTGTAGAGGCTGGGTAAAGATTTTATCAGGTTCCGGATTTCATGGATGCCGGAAGGGTCAAGGCCATTGGTCGGTTCGTCCAGAATGAGGATAGGCGGTCTGCCCAACAGCGCACCGGCAAGACCAAGACGCTGCTTCATGCCCAGCGAATATTTCTTTGCCAGCCTGTTACCAAACTCGGTCAGACCGACCAGTTCCAGGGCATCGTCAACGGAATCTTTAGGCAGCCCTAAAATCCGGCGGATAATATCAAGGTTCTCCCGACCGGTCAGATTTGCATAAAAGGACGGGGATTCGATAAACGAGCCGATCTCCTTCAGGATGGCAAGCCGATCCTCCGGGAAGTGTCGGCCATCAATCGCAAAGCTGCCTTTCGTTGGGGCAGTCAGTCCCAGCAGTATTTTCATAGTGGTGGATTTGCCTGCTCCGTTGGGACCGAGGAATCCGTAGATATTACCCTTCCGAATATGAAGGGAAACATCGTCGACGGAAATAAAGTTTTTGTATTTTTTCGTCAACTGTTCTGTCGTGATAATATAGTCCATAGAACCAACTCTTTTCTATGCATCTATGTTACATCTTCATCCTGACATTCACTTTCCCGCCACCTTACTTTTACCTTACTTTTTCCGCTCACACCTGCAAAAAAGCAAGAGAACATAGTATAATGTCGATAGAAAGGATATCTGTCTGCTTCTGATTTAGATGTGCACTTGCGGCGCACTGAAACAAGGTACAATCGAGAAAAACGGAGGTGCTGCTATGGATCATACCTACTTACACAGCAAGAAGATTTTGCTTGTAGATGATGAGCCGGAGCTTCTTAAAATGCTCCAGACATTTCTCACTGAGGAAGGCTTTGAAAATATTGTGTCAGCGGTAACTATGAAAGGTGGGCTTGATGCGGCCAAGTCAGAATCCCCTGATTTGGCTATTTTGGATGTCATGCTGCCTGATGGAGATGGTTTTTCCCTCATGCAGCAAATCCGCACCTTTTCCGAGATGCCAATTATCTTTTTAACGGCGAAAGATGAAGCGACAGACAAACTGGCCGGGCTTGGATTGGGAGCTGATGACTATGTTGCGAAACCTTTTCTGCCCCAGGAACTTCTGCTTCGTATTTACGCTGTTATGCGCCGGTGCTATAAGGAAGAAAACACCCTTATTATTCTTGATGGCTGTACGGTTGACCTTAGCCGGGCGGAGGTAAATAAAAACGGTGAAGTGATCTCCTTAACGGCCAAAGAACATATTTTTTTGGAAACGCTTGCCCGCAATGAAGGGAAAATCGTGACAGTAGACGCTCTATGTGAAGCTCTTTGGGGGGATAATCCTTTTGGATATGAGAACAGCTTAAATGCCCATGTGCGCAGAATCCGGGAGAAAATTGAAACAGATCCATCAAAGCCAGTCTCCCTCATTACGATCAAAGGCTTGGGATATAAACTAAACACGAGGAAGTGATGCCATGAAATCATTTAGAAAATATATTTCAAAATATCTGGCGTCATTTGTGGGATTAGTCCTCATTCTGCTGGCAATCAATATCATTGCTTTCGGGTGGACATTTTATGGGGTTGTGACGAAAGATTACGGTGACTTTTCTCCGCAAAATATGTTAGATACAACGGCGGCATCTGCTACTTTGGATGGAATATCCGAGGAATCCTCTGCGCAGTTAAGGCGCAGCCATATTTGGGCCGTCTACTTAGATATGGCAGGAAACATAGCCTGGGAAATAGATATGCCGGATGAAATACCCGAACACTTTACCATCCAGGATGTTGCCTTATTTGCAAAAGGTTATCTTGCCGATTATCCCGTCTTTATCAGAAACACTGCTGACGGGATGCTGATCTTAGGCTATCCGAAGGGCAGCTATATGAAATTATCAAGCAACTATTTTTCAGTACGGGCAATCAAGGCGATGCCGTTTTTTGGGATGGGAATTTTAGCGGCTGATTTGGCAATCCTGTTTCTGGCCTATTTCTTTTCCAAGAGAAACATTCTCAAAAACACAGAGCCGATTATCACTTCGATTGAAGAACTCGGAAGTGGTAAGCCGACTGCGCTTTCGGTGCAGGGGGAATTGTCAGGAGTAGCGAAAAGCGTCAATAAGGCAGCTCAAATATTAAACAGGCAAAACCAGGCTCGCGCAAATTGGATCAGCGGTGTTTCTCACGATATCCGGACGCCTCTTTCCATGATTATGGGGTACTCAAAACGGATTGCCGATGAAGATTCTTTGAATGTTGATGTCAGGAAAAAGGCGGAAATCATAAGCCAGCAAAGTGTTAAAATTAGAGATCTGGTACAAGACCTGAATCTTGTATCGCAGTTGGAATATGAAATGCAGCCTATCCATAAAGAAACAATCCGTATAGCAAGCCTTGTGAGAACCTATGTGGCGGATTTGCTAAACGAAGGACTGCCAGATCAATATTCGATTGATATTGCAATCTCAGCGAACGCTGAAATTGCAACCTTTGAATGCGATGCGCGTTTGATTTCGAGGGCAATTAACAACCTGGTACAGAATAGTATCCAGCATAATCCTGACGGATGCGATATTATGCTAAGCCTTGATTGCACAGAGGACAGCGTGATTCTTTATGCTGCAGATAACGGCATTGGCCTGTCCGCTGAAAAACTCAGGGAACTGCGGGAACGACCTCATTATATTGAGAGTACAGATGACCGTTTAGACCTGCGGCATGGCCTCGGACATATTCTTGTCCAGCAGATTGTTAAGGCCCATAATGGGACTATGCGGGTAGAAAGTGAAAATCAAAAAGGATTTCAGGTGATGCTGATATTTCCCAAAACAACATAAGCAGAAACGCATTCTGAAGGGTATCTCGCGGATCTGCCGGGGAAACATCCGGCGGGGAGATCATCGAGGCCCGGCGGCTCGTGCAGATGAACGGAGATGTAGTTCAGACACTTCTGAATGGTGGGTAAAATGACCGCTTTGCTGCGTACCAGCATGACTTTCCGGCAGAAATCCGCCATCATGTCGCAGGCGAGCTGCTTTAAGGAGTCAATGTCCCGGAGCATATTCCATCGGGAAATCTGCTTCACCAAAAAACGCCGGAAGAAGAAAACTGGTTGTAATCGGGCAAATATTGGGATATAATCTTCATATTGGCAATGAGCAGTGCAAAATCTGCCGCAGAGACAGCCGCGTTGTGCTTGCACATAAGCGGATGCCTCTGTGACAGATTTTATAGGGCGACAAGGTGAATTGGCCCTCAGGCCAAGAGAAGGGCCCCTGGGGGCAGCCCGTAAGCGAGTAAGCCGCATGCTTACGAGCCGCACTGCGGCTCCATGCAAATTTACCCTGAAAGGAGACCATACCCATGCAATCAATCAAACTCAGAGACGACTTCTACTGGACCGGCATCATCGACGACAAGCTGCGCGTCTTCGACATCATCATGTACACTGAGTTCGGCACCACCTACAACTCCTACGTACTGAAAGCCGACGGCCAGACGATCCTGTTCGAGACCGCCAAAGCCAAGTTCTTCGACGAATACTTAAGCAAGCTTAAGGAAGTCATTGACGTAACAAAGATCGACTACCTGGTCGTCGAGCACACCGAACCGGATCACGCCGGAAGCGTAGAAAAGCTCCTGGACTACAGCCCGCAGATGAAGATCATCGCCACGGCCACGGCCATCGGCTTTCTCAAAGAAATCGTAAACCGCGACTTCGTAAGTCTGGCCGTCAAGGACAACCAGACCATGACCATCGGCAATAAGACGCTGAAATTCATGGTGGTGCCCAATCTTCACTGGCCGGACACGATGTACACCTTCATCGAGGAGGAGCAGATCCTGGTAACCTGCGATTCCTTCGGTTCCCATTACTGCCTGCCGGAGGTAGTTTCCAGCGCGATCAAGAATGAGGACGACTACCAGAGCGCGCTCCGCTATTATTACGACTGCATTATCGGCCCATTCAAACCGTTTATGCTTAAGGCCTTAAACCGGGTGGAAGGCATGGACATCACGATGATCGCCACCGGACACGGTCCTGTGCTGGTAGGCGACCGCATTTCCCAGGTCATGAAGACCTATCGGGAATGGTCCACCGTCGTGAATCCGAACACAAAGAAAACCGTCGTGATTCCCTACGTCAGCGCCTACGGCTACACCGGTATGCTGGCGGAGAAGATCGCCGAAGGCGTCCGTGACAGCGGCGATGTGGACGTGCGCATCTACGACATGGTCACCGCCGATAAAGCGAAGGTAAATGAAGAACTGCTTTTCGCGGACGGCCTGCTTTTTGGCACGCCTACCATCGTAGGCGACGCCCTGCAGCCCATCTGGGACCTGGTGATCTCCATGTTTCCCGGCACCCACGGCGGCAAGTACGCCAGCGCCTTCGGCAGCTACGGCTGGAGCGGCGAGGGCGTGCCCAATATCATCGACCGTCTGAAACAGCTGAAAATGAAGGTCACCGACGGCCTTAAGATCCGCTTTAAGCCCAGCGAAGCCGACCTGGTGACAGCCTACGAATTCGGTTATCAGTTCGGCTGCCGCGTCCAGAATAAGGAGGTCACTCTCCCGAGGAAGAAAGGAGCCCGCCAGCTGGTCAAATGCCTGGTCTGCGGCGAGATCTTCGATTCCTCCATCGAGGTCTGCCCGGTCTGCGGCGTAGGCAAGGAGAACTTCATCCCCGTCGAGGTGGAAGAAACCGGATTTGTCAATAATACGAAGGAATACTATGTGATTCTCGGCAACGGAGCCGCCGGCTTTAACGCCGCAAAGGCGATCCGGGAGCGCGACAAGACCGGAACCGTTGTAGTGATTTCCGGAGAAGATTATTCCGCTTACAACCGCCCGATGCTGACCAAGGCCCTTGTAGCCGGACTTACGGCCGACCAGATCGCCATTGAAGGCGCCGACTGGTACGCGATCAACCAGATCTACCAGATTCTTGGCAAGAAGGTAGTCTCTATCGACACGGAGAGCCAGAACGTATGCCTGGACGACGGCGCGAAGATCCACTATACAAGACTGATCTACGCTCTTGGAAGCGAATGCTTCGTGCCTCCGATCAAAGGAGCCTCTCTGCCGGAGGCGGCGACGATCCGTCGTTTGGACGATGTGCGGCGGGTGGAAGACCTGATGAAGCAATCCAAATCCGCAGTCGTCATCGGCGGCGGCGTGCTGGGCCTTGAGGCGGCCTGGGAGCTTAAAAAGGCCGGTCTTGACGTGACTGTTCTGGAGGCCGCGCCGGTACTCATGGGACGGCAGCTGGATGAGAGCGCGGGAGAGATTCTGAAGGATATAGCCTCGAAGCAGGGAATTAAGATCCTGACCGGCGTAAATATCGCCGAGATCACAGGAGATGGCGCATCCGTTCCTGAAGCAGCAGCCGCAGCCGGCAGCAGCACTGCCGGCCATAACGCAGCGGAGAACGGCGGCGCTGATCCTACGTCCAACGGCACAGAGCCGGCCGGTCATGTCACCGGCGTCCGTCTGGACGACGGAAGGTTCTTTGACGCCCAGATGGTCATTATTTCCACCGGCATCCGCGCCAATACCGCGCTGGCCTCTGACATGGGTCTGGAGCTGGGACGCGCCGTTAAGGTAAACAGCCGCATGGAGACCAGCGTTCCCGGCGTCTACGCCTGCGGCGACTGTGCCGAATACCAGAACCAGAATCTGGGTATCTGGCCGGAGGCCGCCGAGCAGGGCCGGGTGGCAGGCGCCAACGCGACCGGCGATAACGCCGAATACACGCCGGTTTCCGCCGCGCTCACATTCCACGGGATGAATACCGCCCTGTTCGCCGCCGGCGACAACGGCAAGAATCCGAAGCTTCTTTATAAGACCGTAGAGTTCCGCGACATGGGCAAGGGCCAGTACAAGAAGTATTTCTTCTTGAATAACCGCCTCTGCGGCGTGATCCTCTTAGGCGATCTGTCCGAGATGGCGAAGCTGACCGCGGCGCTGGAGCAGCATGTGACTTATCAGAAGCTGATGACGGAGTAAGGCCGCGCGGCTGTCTAACGTATCCGGGGCGGCTGCAAAATACATTTTGCAGCCGCCCCTGTTTTTTTGTTTTCTCAATTATTCTATGACTTACGACTATTCGTATTTCCCTTTCAGATCACGACAGCATATTCGCGAGCTTCACTGCGGTTTTGCATCGTTCTTCTTTCCGGCGGCGGGCCGCTTACTCCTCCTCCCGCCATCCTTTGCATACGTCCACCCACGCCGTAAAGCCGGAGTATTTCTCAAGCTCCGGGATTGTCAGCTCGATGGCGCTGTTGGCGCTGCCGCAGGCCGGAAATACGGTTTCAAACCGTTTCAGGGACTCATCCAGATAAACCGTGACGCCTTCATGTACCGCGAAGGGGCATACGCCGCCCACGGCGTGGCCGATCAGCTCCACGGCTTCTTCCGGCGCCAACATCTTTGCCTTCGTACCAAACTGCGCCTTGTAATTATGGTTATCGATCTTTGCGTCTCCCGCGGCGACAATCAGGATCGGCTGCCCGCCCACCATAAACGACAGCGTCTTGGCGATCCGCTGCGGCTCGCAGCCAACCGCCTGGGCCGCCAGTTCCACGGTTGCGCTGGAAACATCAAATTCCTTCACCCTGTCTTCTATTCCCTGACTCCGAAAATACGCTCTGACTTTATCGATCGACATATTGCGGTTCCTCCTATATCTTTCCTGTATCTCTTTTCGTATCTGTTTCTGTATTCTTTATTGTTTCTTTCAGCTATCTCTTTCTGTCCGATTCAGCACTTATCTCATTCCGAGCGGATCAGCATTTATCTCGTTCTACACAAGTCAAGGTTCCGCTTTCCGGCCGCCCCGGAACGGATATTTCCCGCGTTTAACGGATATCCGCCGGTTGTCCGGCGCCGCTTCCCGCCGCGCATCCTCCCGCGCAGCTGGCAGCGCACCCGCCCGCCGCCAGCTTACAGCCGGTCGGCGTGCCCGCGTTGCCGCCCCTGGCGGATTCCCGCAGCTCCCACGGCAGCGACCGGCCGACGCGGTACATGGCGTCCACCATCTCATCGAACGGTACCGGATGCGTAATCCCGGAAAGCGCCAGCTGCGCGCAGGTAAACGCATTGGCCACGCCGATGGCATTCCGGCTCTGACACGGCACTTCCACGAGCCCCGCGATCGGATCGCAGACCATTCCCAGCAGATTCGAAATAGCCAGACTGGCCGCCTGGAAGCACATCTCTGGCGTGCCGTCCATCAGCTCCACAATGGCGCTGGCCGTCATGGCCGACGCGGCGCCCACCTCTGCCTGACATCCGGCTTCCGCCCCGGCGACCGTAGCGTTGCGCATCAGAAGATAACCGATGGCTCCCGCGTTCAAAAGGCCGTTCATCTGCTTCGCCTCAGACCATCCATGGATCTCGGACAGCGACAGTACCGCGCCGGGAAGTACCCCCGAGGATCCAGCCGTCGGCGCCGCCACGATCAGTCCCATGGCCGCGTTGACCTCCAGAACAGCCATCGAATACGCGATCGCCCTGGTCAGAGCCTCCCCGCAGAGCGACGCGATCCCGCGGCCTCCGGCCACCCGTCCGGACCGCCACGCCTCGTCCGTCCATGGCTTCGCGCCGCTGCCGGACACATTCGGCTCGCTTACCGGGTCCGCCAGCCCTGCATTATACACCTTCCACGCCTCGCCGCCAATCAGCCCGCTTAACGATCTGCGCGGCTGTCCCAGCGGCTCGTGGACGGAGGCTTCCATGATCTGAAGCGACCGGGCCAGGCGCTCCCGAACCGACTGCTCGCTTACCGATCCCAGCTCCATTTCCCGCCCAAGCATGACCTCCGATATCGAAAGGCCTTTCTCCCGGCACAATTCATACAATTCTTTCCCGCTGGCAAAATCCATACTCATGTCATTCTTCTCCTGGCGCATCCTTTTAAATCTGTATCAGCATGAGCTCGTGTACCAGTTCATTCTCCCGGATCTCCTCCAGGAAATAATCCGGTATATTTTCATCCGATTCCACGATCAAATAGCCGGTGCCGCCCTTATAATCCCGGTAAAGCCGCATAAACGCGATATTGACGCCGTGACGGCTCAGCACGTTCGTCACATGGGCCACCACGCCGGGCCGGTCCGCGTGCTTGACGATCAGCGTGCTGTAAATACCGGTAAACACCACGTCGATATCATTGATCTGCACGATCCGGATCTTGCCGCCGCCCACCGACTCGCCGCGGATCGTCTGAACCTGTCCGTCCGGACTCTCCAGCCGGATATCCACCGTGTTCGGATGGGCCGTCTTCGTCCTGTCGTCCCATGTAAAATGGTACTCAATCCCGGCAGCGTCGGCCAGCGCGTAGGAGTCCCGGATCCGCACATCGTCTGTGCCGAAGCCCTGGATGCCGCCCAGCAGCGCCTTATCCGTGCCGTGTCCGCGTCCGGTCTGGGCAAACGATTCATATAATGTGAAATCCGCCTTCGCGATCGGCTTTGAGAAAAGCTGGTACGCCAGCAGAGCAATATTCACCGCCCCCGCCGTGTGGGAGCTGGACGGACCGATCATATTGGGACCAATTACGTCAAATACACTGATGTAATTCATGAAATACTCCTTTTGCAGACCCGCGAACGCATTCGTCAGCCCAGCGGCCCTAACGGCCCCTGCTTCTCCTCTTTCCGTCCGGATTCCAGCCGTTCCTTCGCGTACTCCCGCAGAACCCCGCACCAGACGTCATACGCTTCCGGCGTCTGATGGACAAATTCATCGCTGCAGTATATTGCAGCCAGATCTCCGCCTTCATCCGCCGCGCCAGATCCACATAGCCCCATCCATTGTCCGCCGCAAGCCCGCGCAGCGTCTCGTTGTATGCGCGGATATTGTCATTGTTCAGCTTATTCTTTGCCTTCCCGCGAAGAACATACGTCATGCTGATCAGATGGATCTCCGCATCCGGGCTCAGTGCTTTAATATTCGCAACGATCGTTTTGTAATTCTCGCAGGTTCCTTCGATCCCGCTGATATTCAAATCATTCATTCCGAAAAGAAGAAATACTTTCTTCGCCCCCATCAGAGCGATTGATTCCCAAATCTGTCTCTTTTGTCCGGCATACATCGGATGGAGACTCTTCTGCGTCGCCGGCTCCAGCGCATGGGATGTCGAATAGCTTCCTGCCGCCAGAAACTGGATCCTGCTCAGCCAGGTGCCCGGCCGCCTCATGGCGTAATTGCGGAAGCCCAGCATGATCGAATCGCCCACCATCACGGAATTGTCAAAATATGCGTCGATTTCTTCCTCCGAATATGCCGGCGCCGCGGCCTGATCTCCCGCGGTATCGGTTTCCGTCTGCGCCTCAGATGAACCGCTTCCTGTCCTCTGATCCGTCCCTCCGGCTCCCAGCGGACCAAGCGAACCGTTCCCCATTTCTGCGGCCGCCGGCAAAGGCGCCATTACAGCCATAAGCACCGCCATGCCGATGGCGCATTGCTTTCGGATCAAACCGTACTTTTTCATGAATCTTCTCCTCCGTACTTTTTTTATTAATAGATTGCACGGATCCCCAGGTCGGAATCCAGCGTATTCATATTATATAAAATAAGAATATCCGTAACGCCGGGATGCTCCCCGATAAAATTTGAAGGTCCCAGCCGGTACGACCGCGTGTCAAATACATAGATCTTACGGAAATGACGCGTCAGAAACGGTACCAGACTGTTGGCGTAGCTGTCCTTCAAAAGCACCAGCTCCCGATCCGATTCCGCCGTTTCGTTGGTAATCTCGATCAGCGAGTGAAGATTATCAAGAAAAAGCGAATACTTGTCCTTCTGATCCACATAATCCAGATTGTAGAGGCTGTCGCTTACCGTTTCGGTATCTGTGTAGTTCACAGTGAGACGGTCCTCCGGATTCGTATAGATCGTGATCGTATCGCCGGGCAGCATATAGGCATTCACTTTCGAATAAACGGTCCCCTTAAATTCCGTAGTCACCGTCTGCGCATTCATTTCCTGCAGCGGAACCGGTTCAAACCCCAGCTCCTGGCAGACGGCAAGATATCCGGCATATGCGCCGTAGGTCGTCCAATGATGATCCAGCCGGTAATAGATCTGGCCGTTCATTCCTGCTTCTCTCAAAGAACTGCTGCAGTCGATCATCCGGATGCCGGACAGTTCGCCCAGCCTGCCGATCGTGTCCATCTGGTCACAGGAAGACTCCGGCAAGTGTTCCGGCAGATAATCCGCGAGAATGCAGAACGCCGTAGGCACCAGCATCATCCGGAGATTCAGGCTCCTTCCATCCGCCGCCTCCATATCGCCGATCTTTCCCGCGAATGTATGAAGGATCTCTCCTATCTTCTCCGTATTGACCGGCTCCTCATAGCGCTCGATCAGATAACCGTCATCAGCGATACAGACTCCGCCGATCTCTCGGCGGCCCTGCAGAAGCTCCGCCTGCGTCTTAAGCTCCATGAAAGAATCACGGCCGGGAAAATGATCCGACAGATAAGCGCTGATATCCGACATATACTGTCCGCTGCGCAGATTCTCCCAGGCCAGAACAGGAAACTTGGCCAGGTAACGGTTTTCATTTTCTGAAAATGTCTTTTTTGGGAGCAGAGCGAACCCCAGCGACAACACCAGTACCATCCCCGCCAGAAGCCATGCCGTGATCTCCCGAATCCGTTTCTCTCCTGTCATTCTGCTCCTTCCCTGCAAACCTCCCGGCGCCGCAAACGCGGCCCATCATTTATCCGCAAAAATGTTATTTACACCGTTTCGCATTTCCGCCGATCCGTCCGTTATCCGGCCGGCCGTATCTGCCCGCCGCGTTCCGGAATATCCGCCGGCGGGCCCCGCAGGCCGCAGGATCAGAATCGGAAATACAGAAACGGATTATAAGTATCGCTCACCAGATACGCCGTTGCCAGCAGAAACAGCGCTATATATCCCGCCGCTCCCACGCAGGCTGCAGCGATTCGTCCGCCGGACGGCAGTTTCTTAAGTTCCTCCCGAATCCTGGGGTAAATCGGGAAAGCCAGAGCAGCTGCGCATACCAGCAGCACCCCGTAATTCTTCAGATACCACAGGCACTCGCCGCCCCACAGGCGGTTGCCCCCGGCGCCCGCCATCAGCAGCAGATAATTTCGCAGCGCGGTCCCGTCGTCAAACGTAAAGATCACGAATCCAACCACCACGATCACCAGCGTATACAGATGCCTTAGTCCCTTCGGCAGTTTTTCAAGCCATTTCCCCCACACATATTTCTCCAGGATCAGCAGCACGCCGTAATACAGGCCCCATAATACGAAATTCCATGCGGCTCCGTGCCACAGTCCGGTCAGAAACCAGACGACCAGCATATTGCGCAGATGCTTTGCTGTACCGGCCCGGTTTCCTCCCAGCGGAATATACACATAGTCGCGGAACCAGCTTGACAGCGAGATGTGCCAGCGCCGCCAGAAATCCGTCACCGATACGGCTGCCAGCGGATACCGGAAATTCTCCGGGAAATGGAAGCCGAGCATCCATCCCATGCCGATGGCCATATCGCTGTACGCGCTGAAATCGAAATACAGCTGCAATGTGAACGCCGCCGCTCCCAGCCAGGCTGTGGCAACGGATGTCCGGGCCATTTCCAGCGCCCTGACGCTTTCCCAGAGCACGCCCGCCTGGTTGGCGATCAGCACCTTCTTAAAGAGCCCCTGCATAAAACGCAGGATCCCGTTCTCTGCCTCGTCCTTCCGGATCCTGCGGCTGTGCAGTTCCCGGTTCACCGCGGAAAAACGGACGATCGGCCCCGCAACCAGCTGCGGAAACATGGAGACATAGGTAAGATATGTCAGATAATTCGTCTCCACCGGTACCTGTCCCCGGTACAGATCGATGATATAGCTCATGCTCTGGAATGTAAAAAAGCTGATGCCCACCGGAAGCCGCAGACCCAGCGCCGGGATAGAAGCGCCCAAAAGCCGGTTCAGCGTGCCGGTCAGAAAATCCGCATATTTAAAAAACGCCAGCACCGCAAGATCGACCGTCACGGAAGCGATCAGAAACAGCCTGCGCCGCGGCTTTGAGGTACCGAATTTGTCCATCAGGCGGCCATTGGTATAATCCACCGCCGCCGTAAAAAGCATCAGCACAATATATACCGGTTCTCCCCATGCGTAGAAAACCAGGCTGAATATAAGCAAAATCCCATTTTTCATGGAAAATGGGACCGCATAATACAAAAGCAGACAAAGCGGCAGGAAAAAGAACAGAAATGGAATACTGCTGAATACCATCTCTTTTCCCTGCCTTACTGAAGCCCTGCTTCAATGATCGTCCGGATCGCGTCGGCGTTCTCGGAAATCACCAGCCAGACATAATCGCCGGTCTGCTGTACAGTGCTCCTGCTCACAATGTCATACTGGTCCGGAAGATAATTCTCCATCTCCGCCGCTTTCTGATCGATAACCGCCTGCAGGGAATCGGTAAGCGCCTGCTTATCCGCGCCGCCTGCTTTCACGATCACGATCGTCTCCGCAGAAGTCGCCATCTCCGACATAACGAACAGATAATCCTCAGCCGCGGATACATCGATCCCGAAATAATTGGCAATAAATTCCGCAGGGACAGTCATCGGGGAATTAAGGCTCACCTGCTGCGTGATCTGCGAATAAATTTCATCCAAGCTGGCCATGCCTTCCGCGGCGGTTGTCTCTGTCGGCGCTTCCGTCTCCGCTGCCGTCTCCTCCACAGAAGCTGTTTTTGATGTCTCCTCCGTCGTATCCTCCGCCGGCGTTTCTGTCGTTTCTTTCTCCGCCGCGGCAGCTTCCGTCGTACTCTCTGCCGTCGCAGCGGCTTCCGTTGTCTCCTCCGCTGTCACGACAGCTTCCGTCGTATTTTCTGCGGTTTCCGCCGCAGAAGAAGTATCCGTTTCCGCGGCAGATTCTGCTGCCGGTGAAGATATCCCCACAGTTTCCGTCAGGTCTGCACCGCCGGATGAGCCGCACCCGCCCAGCAGCAGAACCATTGCCATCATTCCCGCGCAGCTTTTCGCAACACTTCTGTTCATTATCCTGCTTCTCCCTTTATTTCCGTATATTCTCTATTACCATGTCCTTCGGACATCCTCCGAAAGATGCGCCCTCCGTCCTTCGGACATGCTCCCTCCGGAGGATGCGCACGGTTCGGTCCGGTGTTTTGTCCTTACTTCAGCGGACCCGCCGGCCTCAGAGGTCCCTTTGCGGCCTGTGCTTCCGCCGCCGCCTTCGTAAGCTCCGTTTTCGCGTAATCCCGAAGCACCTGGCTCCACACGTCATAGGCGGCCCTGCGAAGATGTATGTGTCTGTCGCTGCTGTAGGATTCGATCAGATCTCCGTTCTCATCCGCCAGCGGAGTCGTTACATCTACGAATCCCCATCCCTGCTCCTCCGCCAGGGCCTTCATGGTCTCGTTGTATTTGCGGATATTGTCATTATAAAGATTATGATCCCGGTGGCCTTTTACCGTATAAGGCATACTCATAATGTAAAACTCCACATCCGGCGACTGGGCCCTGATCCTGTTCGCAAGCTCCACATAATTGTCAGCCGTTCCCTTGATCCCGGTGATATTGATATCGTTCGGGCCAAAGAGCATAAAGACCTTCTTAGCTCCCATCATCGCGATGGAATCCTCTACGAGCCGTTTCTGTCCGGCATAGACCGGATGGATGCTCTTTTCCGTCACCGGCCGAAGCGCGCTGTACGTGGAGAAGCTGACAGCGGCCAAAAACTGAAGCCGTCCCAGCCAGGTATCCCCTCTGGCGAAGGAATAATTCCTGAACCCCTCCATGACCGAATCTCCCACAAACACTGCATTGTCAAAGAAGGCGTCGATTTCTTCCGGCGCGATCTCCGGCACGGCCCGGGCCGTCTCCGGCGTATTCGCAGCCGTTTCCTGCGCGCTTTGAGACGGATCCGCCGAGAAGCTTCCCAGCGGTCCCGCATACGCGGCAGCCGGCCATGACGCCATCACGAGCGCCACAGCGCAAACGATACAGCCTGTACGGATGACTGAACTTCTCACGATATATGCGCCTCCTGCCCGAAGCGCTCCTCGATCTCTCCGAGCATCTGCACGCGTTTCTTGTGCCGCTCCACATCCAGCGGCTCCGTATCCAGCCACGCATCGATGATCATCTTCGCCAGCTCCACGCCGACTACCCGCGCGCCGAAGGCCAGAATATTCGAATCGTTGTGCTGCCGCGACAGTTTGGACGTATATGGTTCGCTGCACACGCAGGCCCGGATCCCCTTCACCTTATTCGCCGCAATGCTGATCCCGACGCCAGTCCCGCAGATCGCGATGCCGAGCGGAGCTTTGCCCTCCGCCACGAAACGGCCGATCCGCTCTCCGTATACCGGATAATCGCGTGTGTCCGCGTCCGAGTTCCATCCCAGGTCGATTACTTCATAGCCCTTTTCTTCCAGATGTTTTATGATCTCCGGTTTCATCTCCTTCGCCGTCGGATCATTTGCAAATGCGATCTTCATAAAATATCTGCCTCCTTTTCCCTTATCAGCAGTAAATCTTTTTTACATTCTCCAGCTTCGAGCTCATATTCAGAAGCATCATATCCGCGATCGTAAACGCGCACATCGCTTCCACGACCACCACCGCTCTCGGCACAATGACCGGATCGTGGCGTCCTTTTATCTCGATCTCCACATTCCCGCCGCCGCGGTTCACCGTCTGCTGCGGCCGCGCGATCGAAGGCGTGGGCTTAAACGCCGCCCGAAGGACGATCTCGTCCCCGTCGCTCAAGCCGCCCAGGATGCCGCCGGCGTGATTAGTCGCCTTATGGATCCCTTTTCGCGCTTCCAATTCCCCGGCCGGACTGTTTTTGGCACAGTTGCCGGAAATGCCGCCGGCGCCGCCTTCCGACGCGTCACTGTCCGCATTTTCCGCGGGTGTACCGCCGCGGAAGCTGTCGTTATTGCGTGAGCCGGCGCTTCCCGCCGCCGCGAACCCGTCGCCGATCTCCACGCCCTTGACCGCCCCGATGGACATGACCGCATGGGCCAGCCGCGCGTCCAGCTTCTCAAACACCGGTTCCCCGACGCCCGCAGGCAGCCCGCGCACCACGCACTCCACGATGCCGCCCGCCGAATCGCCGGCGGCCATCAGCCCATCCAGATACCGTTCCGCTTCCGCCGCCGCCTCCGCGTCCGGCATGCACAGGCGGTTGCCTGCTGCCTGCGCCGGATCGAACCGTTCCTCGGAGACCGTCACCGGACCGATACTTCTGGTATAAGCCATCACCGACACGCCCAGCTCCGCGAGCAGCTTCGCCGCCACGGCCCCGGCCGCCACGCGTCCGATGGTCTCGCGCCCCGACGAACGGCCGCCGCCGCGGTAATCCCGGAAACCGTATTTCTCATCAAATGTATAATCCGCATGACCCGGACGGTACACGTCCATGATCGCGCTGTAATCGTGGGACCGCTGGTCCGTATTGCGCACGATCATCGAGACCGGCGTCCCGGTGGTCCGTCCCTCGAACACGCCCGACAGGATCTCCACCCGGTCGCCCTCCTGCCGCGCCGTTGTGAACCGGCTCTGCCCCGGCTTGCGGCGATCCAGATATTTCTGTATATCATCCTCACACAATAAGAGCCCGGCCGGACAGCCGTCAACTGTCACGCCCAGGCCTTTGCCATGGGATTCTCCCCATGTAGTCATCGTCAGAACTGTTCCCCAGACAGAACCTGCCATGCCAATTCCTCTCTTTTCGCCGCATACCGGTACGCGGGCTCACTTTCCCTCCATATTCCGGTATACGGGCTCACTTTCCCTCCGTACTCCAGCGTGCGGAATCCCGCCGCTTATTCATCCTCCGGCAGCTTCACGATCTCGCAGCAGTTGGGCTCGTCAACATACACCGGTTTCGCGCACATGACCAGCAGCCCCTGCTTGTAATCCACCGCGAAGAATGTGACGGAACCGGTCTCGTGGTTGATAGCCGCTACATGCTTATCATCCGGGAATACGGCCAGATCCTTCGGATATTCGCCGCTGACCGGCAGGCAGCACAGCATATCCAGCATACCTGTCGCGGCATCGCGGCTGTAGACGCTGATCGTGTCGTCGCCGGCGTTGCTGCAGTACAGATAGCTCTCATCGGAGGAAAACCGGATCGCGCAGGCCGCGGTGAACTGACTATGCCGCTCACCCATGGAATTAATCCGCTGGATCCGCTCCAGCTTCGGCACCTTCGGGCCGGTCTCATAGGTGAAAACGTCGATGATATTGGCCACCTCATACATCAGATACATGTACTTGCCGTCGGCGCTGAAAATGAAATGCCGCGGCGCGGACTCCAGATCGCAGGAGATCGTATCGACCAGAAGCATCTCTCCATCGGAATCGCTCATGCGGTAGACCTTCAGCACGTCCATGCCCAGATCAGCGACCATGATATAATTCCCGTCCGGCGTTATGCGGACGCAGCTGACATGGGGGCGGAACTTGCGGTCCGCCACGCT
>CANPYE010000054.1 GCA_947588005.1 uncultured Lachnospiraceae bacterium
GAGTAATGGATCATGGAAGAAAAGAAAGAAACCTTCACTTATACCTATTCCGCAAAGGAGCAGGAAGAAATCAAAAAAATTCGGGACAAATACGCGCCCCCGACAAAAGAAGAAACATCTATGGAGCAGCTTCGCCGTCTGGACGCAAGCGCCACAAAGGGTGCAACCGTCGTCTCGCTGATCGTCGGAATCATCAGCGCTCTGCTGCTTGGCGTTGGGATGTGCTGCACAATGGTTCCGGGCTGGGAAGCCTATTTCATTCCGGGCATTGTAATCGGCGTGGTCGGCATTGTAGGCGTGATCGCGGCTTATCCTATTTATACACACATGGTCAAACGCAAGCGGGCAAAGCTTGCGCCGGAGATCATGCGGCTGTCGGACGAACTGATGAAGTGACAAGGCAGGAAAAATGGACAGTAAATAACGGAGCTGGGCAAAAATGAAATGCCTATGCTCCGCTATTTGTAGTTTATTGTAAGCGTGGATTGTTGGTGCGGTATCCTTAACTGAAATAAACATCCGTATATCGGCCAGCCTCGATGTAATCTCTCCCCAGCCTACTGAGATCCTTCGTGAGGATCAGGTTGATCTTCCCATCCGTTGCATCCTGCACCAGCCGGTTGAAGCTCGGTCTGTCGAACGTCGTCCCAGAAACGCCATCATCGCAGTAGTAGTCATAGAGATTCCAGCCCTGCTCTCTGACATACCGGGTCAGCAGTTCCTTTTGGTTTTCGATTGAAACAGATTCCCCGGCTCTTTCATCGTCGCGGCTCAGCCGCGCATAGATACCTACGTTGTAATTTTCCTGCATGTTTTTCTTTTACCTCCCAATATGCAGTGCGTATGGTAATCAGAAATCCTATCTCATTGTACCACAGCACCGCCCATACAAGTTTTTTTGAAAATCCCGCGCAAGACGTGGGGAGAATTTTCAGGTTTTGGAGAATAGCAAACAAATCCGGTGAGTACCCACCTGCTTCTTTCGTGGGATTCCCACACCCTTTTGTAAATTCATTTGTTCCCAAATTTCTCTGCTGTTATTGAAATTAAGGAAAGCAAAATGGCAGACCGTCCAAGCGGCGGTTTGCGTTTTGCGCTGTATAGGGAAGTGTGTAAGAACTTTGGCATTATTAATCAGAAACAAATGGGGGTTCCTCCAAACCGGAAAAACATCACTCGCTATCATCTCAGCTCTTAAAATCCCGGATCACTGCCAGCGCCGGAAGCGCATTCCCGTCATAATCGAACAGCGCCTGGTTCGCCCACTCGTTGCCGCAGGGGCCTTCCGCGTGGATATACGTAAGCGACGCCGGAGTCGCCCAGCCGCTGCCCGGCACCGGGATCCAGGCCGGCTCCCACCAGACAAAGCCTTTGCCGTGACCGCCTTTTACGCCGGCGATGGCCGTCATCAGATCCCGGATAAAATCCGCCTGTCCCTGCTTCGTCATCGGGTAGTCCAGCTTCTCCACCAGCTCCGGCTTCGTCGCGCAGCCGCGGCGCTTCTCCGGCGGCAGCTGCTCGTATTTTCCGTAATCCTCCATTGTATAACCCATGGAGGTCTCCACCACGATCATATCCCTGCCGTACCGCTCTGCCAGTTCATCCATATTCTCCCTAAGCTCCGCGATCCCCGCGTTCCAGAACGGATAATAGGACAGGCCGATCACGTCGAAATCGCCGCAGCGCTTCGTAAATTCATCGAACCAGTTCCGAAACAGTTCCTTATTCGTGCCGTTGTCCAGATGGACCATGACGCGGATGCCTCCGTCCGCCTGCGGTTTATTTGCGCACCCGGCGGCAGGCGCCCCGCTGTCTTGCAGGGCGGCAGACGCCCCGCCGTCCTGCGCGCCTGCACGGGCCGCTCCTCGTCTCCGCTCCGCGTCCGCTTCCCGCACGGCCCGTATCCCCGCGCCGATCAGACGGGCAATATTGTCAAACTCCGGCGTCCTTCCCTCCGGCCAGAGAAGGCCGTTGGTTACTTCATTGCCAACCTGTACCATAGTCAGGTTCACGCCCGCGGAGAGGAAGGCTTCCACCGTCTCCTTTGTAAACGCATGCACCGCCGTCTCCAGCTCCGGCACGCTTAAGCCTTCCCAGGCCTTCGGTTTAAACTGCTTTCCCGGGTCCGTCCAGAAATCGCTGTAATGGAAATCCAAAAGCACACCCATGCCGGCAGCCGTCGCCCGCTTCGCGATCGCAAGGCTCGTTGCCAGATCATTTCCGCCAGCCCCATAAGGCTCTCCTTCCGCCGAATACGGATCGTTCCAGAGCCTTATCCGCACCGTGTCCGCGCCGTAGTCCCGCAGGATCTCCAGCGCGCTTTTCTCCGCGCCCCGGTCAAAGAACCTGCCGCCAAGTCTTTCCACCTCGGACAGCGTGGAAAGATCCATTCCTTTCATAAATCGCATTCGTCATTTCTCCTTATTATCCGGATTTCCCCGAATCGGCCGGCAGCCTGAACTGAACCGTTTCCATCTGCGCGGGCTTCCGATCGGGCCTTTCAGCACGAAAGGACGCGACATACTGCACTGCGCCCCCTCGCGATATCCTCTCTCGATGACGATGATCTCAGTCGAAATCAAACTTCGTAAACCGCTTCATCATCGCCCCATATTTAAGCCGCACTCTCTCGTTTCCCGCAAGTACGTCCTCCTCCGTCCCGGTGAACTGGCACCTGAGGCAGTAATACTCTTTCTTCTCCTTATCGTAGAACATATCGATATCTAAGTCCCTCATAAAGCACGCCGGGCACCGGTAATTCAATTTGCCTTTTCCAGCCTGAGCCATGTGGCGTACACCTCCTTATCCGTAACCTTCTTCTTGTAACCTAACGTGAACATAGGTGAAAATGCGTATCCCTCGCGGATATATCCCATCCCGCCGCCGGTCTGCGTCATGGAAACCTTCGTCTCGATCGGCTGCACCACCGCCGTGACAGCCGCCGCGTTCTCCATACTCTCCTCGCGGCACTTATACTCGTACACGATGCTCTTGTTCCCGGCCCCGCCGGCTCCTTCGCACGTCAGCAGGATCCCGGTCATATCCTCCGGATACTCCGTAGTTCCGTAGCAGGCCACCATATACTCATTCAGCTCCACCTCGGCCGCCGGATCGCTCATCTCAAGGATCGTCCGCTCGATCTTCACCTGGCCGGAGCCTTCCTCGAAATATTCCTTCGTCTGCAGCTTCACCGTCAGATCCGAAAATTCGATCTCCACCGGATCAAGCGTCAGGATCCGCGTCTTCCCTTCCTGGGAGAAATGGGCCTTCGTCCGGCACAGGCACAGATCCACTTCCTCGCCGTTATGGCTCAGCTTGGCGCTGCGGATCGTTCCCTCGCCCGCGTAATGGGTGAAATAACCCGCCCTGTATTTCTCCTGGATCAGGAATGGGTACGAGGCGTCCTGCACATGCTTCGTGCCGATGCCGACCTCCCAGCGCAGCTTCGCCGCGTAAGGCCGCAGATCCACGATGGCTCCGCCCTGGTCCATGTTCACGCCCACACGCATATAGGGGTCGGCATACCAGAACAGCTGCTTGTCCGAACCGTAGAGAATATCGCGCCACAGCGCGCATTCCGGCTCCGTATAGGTCTTCTTCGCACGGTAATAATCCGCGAATTCGGACATCGTCATATCGATGAGCTTGCCTTCCCGCTTTAATTTCCCGTAATACTTACAGCCGTCCGAATACGACTTCTCCAGAAGCTCATAGGGCGCTTCCCAGCGGCCCATCTTATTCATCCAGCCGGGCCCGACGAACATCATGTTGTAGGCGTAACCGTTGTTGTATTTCTCCAGGGAGCGGTACTGGTCGATCAGATTAAACAGGTACGGATACTCCCATGTCTTCGAATCGTAGATCATACCCCTGAGCACGTTCTGGGGGTGGGTCCCGAAGTTTGAACCGTTGCCGTCATAGCAGGCCAGCAGATCCCTCGACAGATGGGGGATCGCCACGATTCCGCTGTCCTCGCTCTCGTCCGCCGCCGGCGCATGGGTGTTCTGCTTCGACGGGATCCAGGGCGCCCAGGGACCGCCGTCAAACAGCGTGTACCAGGAATTATTGCAGGTATGGTAGGCCTTCGGCCCTTCCTCCCAGCAGGTGGCTACCGCGCATTTCACCGACGGATAGGTCTCCTTGATGTAATTGATCAGATCCGCGTCCAGATAGTAGGAGCCGGTGGATTCCGGCCAGAAGCCGAAGATCTCATGGAACTTGCCGAACACGTCGTCCACGATCCGCTTCTTGTCCTCCATGGAAAACATCCAGATGCAGAAATCCTTCGTCTTGTATTTCTCCCTGAACTGCTCGCAGGGCAGTCCCAAAAGGGAGAGGGCGATCTCGTCGCCATACTTCTCATGGTCGTCCTTCGCCAGCTGCACCGCCTCGGCGTTGAATAAGGACGCGTAGGTCATCTGGATCGTGGTCTTGAGCCCGTTCTCATGGGCCAGGCGCTGCTGCGTCTTAAAGATGTCCAGGGACTCAGTCAGAAGCTTCTTGTTGCCGATGTCTTCCTCCCTGCCATGGCCCGTCACAGTAGCCGAATACTCCGGCACCATCTCCGGGCGGTGGATCACATTTAAAATAAACTCACTCATCGATTTACACTCCTGTTTGTATTTTCCTGCGGGCAGAGCGCCGGCGACGCCCTGCCCGTATTCTCCCGATTATCTTCCCCTCCGGCCCGCGCCGCGCTCAGTCCGCGCAGTAATTAATGAACCGCACCACCTTCACGTATTTCTCGACGGACAGAAGCTCCACGATCTCATCCGAATTCCTGCTCCGCGGCAGTCTCACGGAAATGATCGTGCTGCAGCCGCCGTCCGCGCCGTATCCGATGATCTCTTTCTCATTAATATAGCCGCCCTCGCCTTCGATAATACGGTAGACGACCGGCAGATATTCCGCCGCACTGACCTCGATAAAAAGGCCGAAGCTGTTGCACTCCCTCGAAAAATGATAGGCCACCGGCTTTAGCCACGACACCGTCAGATAGACCGCCAGGGTGCCTAAAAGCCCGCCCGAATAGAAGCCGATGCCGATCGCCAGACCGATGCAGGCCGCGACCCACAGACCGGCCGCCGTCGTGAGCTCGCGCACCTCAAGCCTCCGGCTTGTCATGATGCTGCCGGCGCCCAGAAAGCCGATGCCGCTGATAACCTGCGCGCCCAGGCGCGCCGGATCCCCGGCCTGGTAGTAAGCGTACATATACTGCCCCGTCAGCATGACGACCGCCGCGCCGATGCATACAAGCATGTAGGTGCGCATCCCCGCCGACTGGTTGCTTTTCGCCCGCTCGATCCCAAGAACGCAGCCGCAGGCCGCGGCCAGAAAGATCCGAAATACGATCGAGACCATATTCATGTCATGCAATACGGCCAGGCATTCCTTTACCATTTCCAAAGCTCATCCCACCTTCTCACAAACCCCCGAAAAACAGTCCGCTCCGCGCTTAATGATCGAAGCTTTTCGAAACCAGCTTCAGATTCTCAATGACCGGCAGATGCTGCGGGCAGACGCCCTCGCACTGGCCGCAGCCGATGCAGTCCCGCGCCCGGCCGAATTTCAGCGCCAGCACATCGTAGCTGGCAAAGCTGGACGTCCAGCCCTTCTCCTCCATATTCTCCCGCTTCAATGCGTTATACAGAGAGAAATACTGGGGAATCGCGATCTTCATCGGGCACCCGCCCGTGCAGTAGGAACAGCCTGTGCACGGAATCGCGGTCTGCGCATTGATGATCTGCGCCGCCTGGCGGCAGATCTCCTTTTCTTCCTCGTTAAGCGGCTTAAAATCATCCATCGAACTGATATTGTCCTTCATCTGCGCGACGTCCGACATACCGGAGAGCACCACCATCACATTCTCCAGCGACGCCGCGTAGCGAAGCGCCCAGCTCGGCACAGACCGATCCGGAGCGTAATCCTTAAACAGCTTCTCCGCCTCCGCCGGAACATGGGCCAGCGTACCGCCCTTCACCGGCTCCATCACGATCACCGGCTTGCCGTGCTTTACAGCCGTCTCGTAGCAGGCCCGCGACTGGATCCACTCGCTCTCCCAGTCCAGATAATTGATCTGCAGCTGGACAAACTCCATCTCCGGATACTTCGTCAGAAGCGCATCCAAGAGCTCCGCGGAGTCATGGAAAGAGAATCCCGCGTGCCGGACCAGCCCCTGCGCCTTCTTCTGAAGGAGCCAGTGGAAGCAGTCATATTTCTCATACTTCGGAAGCATAGCTCCCTCGATCCCGTGGAGCAGGTAGTAGTCAAAATATCCCGCGCCGGTCTGCTCAAGCTGCTCGTTAAACACCCGGTCCCGATCCTCAAAGGAATCGAAAAATCCGGCGTGAAGCTTGGTCGCCAGCGTAAAGCTTTCCCTCGGGTAGCGGTCCACTAAAACCTTCTTTGCCACGCTCTGACTGGCAAATCCGTTATACATGATGGCGGTGTCAAAGTATGTAAATCCATTCTGCATAAAAAGATCCACCATCTCTTTGACCTGCTCGATATCCACATCAGCCGCGTCTGTCTTATCGATCACAGGCATACGCATTAAGCCAAAACCCAGTTTCTTCATATCGTTCTCCTTACTCTGTTATTCCCTGTCAAAAACTGACTATTAAATAGTATAACGCAGCTTTTCGGGAATAGCAAGGAATGCTTGAAAAAAAACGGAAACAGTGATACACTCTTGTGCGGAAAGGTGGAAGATCATGGGAACGATCATTAATACAGCCGCCGTGGTCCTGGGCGGCGTTTTAGGAAAATTTCTGAATGCGGGAGCCGTTAAAAAAAACGAGGACACGCTGATGCATGCCCTCGGACTCTGCACGTTGTTCATCGGCATCAGCGGCGTACTCTCCCGGATGCTGACATATACCGACGGCGCCTTCGCGACCCGCAAAACGATGCTGATCATTTTCTCCATGGTGCTCGGGACGCTTGCGGGAGAACTGCTCCGCATCGAGGACCATCTGACAAGCCTCGGCGAGCGCATCAAAAGGTTCGTCGGTGCGGACGGGGATACCCGCTTTGTAGACAGCTTTATGGCCAATACCCTGGTCATCTGCATCGGCGCAATGGCGATCATCGGCTCGCTGGAAGACGGCCTGACCGGCGATTTCTCCATGCTGACGGCCAAGGCCGTCTTAGACTGCGTGATCACGCTGATCTTCGTATCCACCATGGGAATCGGCGCGGCGTTCGCGGCCATTCCCCTGGGACTCTATCAGGGAAGCATCACGCTTCTCGCCCATGTGATCGCGCCGTTTCTCACCGATGCGCTGATCGGAGACCTCTCCCTGATCGGCTCCGTTCTGATCACGGGCGTTGGCATCAATCTGATCTTCCAGAAAGGGATCCGGCTCGCGAATATGCTGCCCGCCCTTCTCGGCCCGGTAATCTATCATCTGCTCATTCTGCCGCTTTTGTAAGCCGGGAGGATTATTCTTCTTCCCCAAGAATACCGATCTTTTTCGACGACGCTCCTGTTCCGGGATCATACTCCAGCAGACGGAATTCCCCGTGCTCCAAGGCGATCCGCGCGATCGCGCAGTTCCCCATCGGTTTCTCCCAGAAGCGCTCGGCCGGAACGCCCGCCAGGGGATTTAGGATACTCCGGCCCGCCCCGCCGTGGGCGACGATCAGGACATTCGCATACACCGTCTCCAACGGACGCAGCTTTTCATTCATGAATTTCCATGTCCTGCGGTAGATATCTTCGAAGGATTCCGCGGTCTGCGGCGCGGCGTACCGCCCCGGCTGCACAAAAAGATCGTGCAGCGGATGGGCTGCGTCCGCCCGAATCTCCTTCAGCATGCTGCCCTCCCACTGTCCAAAATTCATTTCTTTTAGAAGCGGCTCGTCCCACGCCGGGATACTCCGCCCGTCCAGAATGATCTGACGCGTCTGCCTCGCCCGTGTAAGGACGGACGAGAACGCGGCGTCCAGCTCGACCCCCGAAAGCTTTTCTCGAAGCTTTTCCGCCTGCTCCCTGCCTTTTTCATTCAGTTCAATGTCCGTCTGTCCCTGGAGACGGCCCGCCCGGTTCCAGTCTGTTTCGCCGTGCCTTACAAGATAAATAATCATGCCTGTTTTCTCCGCCTTATCCATTTGTGACAGTTCGCTCTATCCGCTTTTCATAGGATCGGATCGGTTAAATCAGCTTCCTGCAGAACTCCTCGATCGCCTTCTCATTCTCCGGCTTCTGCTTCTGCTTCGGCTCCACAAGCCACAGCGACGGCACATCGCCGCTCACGCCCAGAAGGGCCTTCAGCGCCGCGAAGGTCTTTTCGGCGCTTCCGCCGCCGAAGAAATATTTGCCGAAGCCCCTCGCCGGGTAGGCCTTCTTCGGCACCAGCCGCAGCGTGTCCGCGGAAAGCGCGGCGGCGATCCGTTCCGCCATCCACTGTGCGTTTCCGCTCTGGGAATAGTATACAACGAGTGTTTTCATCTTCTTTCTCCTCAACAGAAAAATGCCTTGACGGTTCTGTCTCTTATCATACCACATCCCGGACTCGATTTCACTATCTTTTATTTACTGCTCAGACGTCTTCTGGCAGGCATTGTAAAAGCCGGATTTTTATGATATTATTTACTTAAAGTTACAATATCCGCGCCGCAGGGCGGCCTGACGCCGCGGCGTAAAGGAACGGAGAAGGAGATTACAAAACGATGCCGTTTGTAAGCATTATTGTACCGGTTTATAACGCCGAAAAAACGATCGGCCGATGCGTAAGCAGCATTCTGAACCAGGAATACAGGGATTTTGAACTGCTCTTATTGGACGACGGAAGCACGGACGCCTCGGGGGAGATCTGCGACACTTACGCCAAAAAGGATCCGCGCGTCCGGGTGCTCCATAAAGCGAATTCAGGCGTTTCCGATACGCGCAACCGGGGGATCGCGCGGGCCAGGGGGAAGTACCTGCAGTTCGCGGACAGCGACGACTGGCTCACGCCGGAGGCGACCAAATTTCTGGTGCAGGCCGTCACGGAGCATAACTGCGACATGGTCATCGCCGATTTCTACCGGGTGATCGGGGAACGCGTCTCCCAGAAGGGGAGCATCGAAGAAGAAGGCGTCATGGAGCAGGCAGATTTCGCCATCAAGATGATGCAGAAGCCGGCGGATTTCTATTACGGGGTTTTGTGGAACAAGCTGTATAAACGCTCTATCATAGAAAAGCACCATTTACGGATGGACAGCTCCGTCAGCTGGTGCGAGGACTTTATGTTCAATCTGGAATACGTACGGCACGCCAGAACCATTTATGCCCTCCGCGTTCCCGTGTACTACTACGTAAAGACGAAGGGCTCCCTGGTCTCCCAGGGGATCAGCGTCAAAAAGACGATCCAGATGAAGCGCACCGTCTTCGCCTGCTACAACGATTTCTACAAGGACGTTTTCGACGATATGGATTACGAGAAGCGGAAAGGACAGGTGTACCGCTTCCTGTTCGACGCCGCCAGCGACGGAAGCGTATCTCCCCTTAACATTCCCGGAACCTACCGGCTGGGCAATGAACGGACGCGGATCGGCGAAGGCGCGCTGGAAGGGGAAGGCGTTTTTTTCGACGCCTATCGGGAACAGAAGCTGCAGGAGCGGCTGCTCGATATCGTGGCGCTGCGGAACGACCTGGCGACCAACGACGTGAAGCTATTGTATTTCTTAGGACAGCCCCATGAGAAATGTACCCTGAAAGAGATCGCGGACATCCTGCATATTACCAGGAGAGAACTGTCTGCGTCGATCCAGAAGCTGCTCGGCAAGGAAATGATCGCGGCCGCGGAGAAAAGCCGCGCAAAGGCAAGGGCCGAAGCAAAAGAACTTCCGAAAGAAGACAATCGGAAGGAGCAAAAACAGAAAGAGGAGAAACCGAAATCCGGCGAGAAGGAATACATGGTGACGCAGGAAGCGGAAAATGTGATGTCGGAGCTTCTGTTCGTTCTGTGCGATCTGGAGCAGATCCAGTACGACGGTTTCACTCCGGAGGAACGGACGATGTATGAGAGACTGAACGAGAAACGGAAGCAGAATATCCAGGGCGCGCTTAGAAGTTAAAACGCAGAATTTATAAGCTCTGTTCGTATTTTGCCGAAGTTTTCAAACTGCAAGGAGATTATGAGTATATGAAAAAGCAGGAAAAATTCACTTCCGCGTGGGAAGACGCCGGTCTGCCGGTAATCGTTCTTGCGCGCACGGACGGCGGTTTTGCGCCGGTCTATCAGAACAGCGCGGCGGCCTCGCTCTGCGAAGACGGCGGCAGCTTTCTTACAGACCGCGTGCCGGAAGAAATCCGGGCCCGGCTGCTGGGGGGCGGCCCGTGTCCGGTTGAGGGCGATCTTCCCTTCTTCTGCCGCATACAGGGCGGCGCCTATTCTCTGGTGCCTTTCAGCTGGGAGGGCTTTCGCGTCTGCATGCTCCATGATGTGACCGGATATTACAATGAAAATCAGCGTATTCTCAACGAGGCGGTCATGGCCAACAAGGCCAAGACAAGCTTCCTTTCGGAGATGTCCCACGACATCCGCACCCCCATGGGCGCGATCATCGGCATGACGGATATCGCCCTGATGCAGCAGGATAACCCCGCGCGCGTGAAAGAATGCCTGAATAAAATCAAAGTGGCCTCCGGCCATATGATGTCGCTCTTAAATGAAGTTCTGGACATGTCCCGCATCGAGAGCGGGCGGATTCTTCTGCAGGAGGAGGACGTCGATCTGGCGGATCTGCTCCATGAAGTGCTGACCGTGATACGGCCGCAGACAGACGCGGGAGAACTGCATTTTTCATTAAAGCTGGGAGAGATGGCCGAAGAACGGCTGCGCGGAGACAGCGTGCGCTTAAAGCAGATCTGTATCAATCTTCTCTCCAACGCGGTCAAATTCACCCCCGCCGGCGGCGATGTTAAGATGACTGTGGAGGTCGTCCCCGCAGACGAACCGAACCGCGTGCTTTTAAGGCTTACGGTACAGGACAACGGCATCGGCATGAGCGAGGAATTTCTCCAGCGGATCTTCGTGGCCTTCGAGCGTGAGGAGAAATCCACTACCAGCAAGATCCAGGGCACCGGCCTCGGCATGGCGATCACGAAGAATCTGGTGGAACTGATGGGCGGAACGATCTCGGTGGCAAGCCGGCTCCATGAAGGCAGCCGCTTCTCTGTGGAGATTCCGTTTACCGCCAGTCCGGATCACGAGGAACGTTACAGGCAGGCGCTCTGCGGCCGGCGGGTGCTGCTTTTTTGCGGCCGCAGGGAACTGGCGGAACACATACGCGATATGCTCGGCCGCCTCGGCGTCTCGGCAGACGCAGCCGACAGCGCGGAAGCGGCCGTGGAGCTGATCAATGAGATGGCGTTTTCCGGCGGGGAATATTTCGCGCTTCTGACCACCGAGAAGGTGAAGGGCGTCGAAATGCTTCTTTTCCTTCCCCAGGTCCGACAGCGGATGGGCGCGGATTTCCCGATCCTTCTGCTGTCCGACAGCGACTGGAGCCAGCTGGAATACGTCTACACGCGGGCCGGCGTGGACGCCTTCATTCCGCTGCCGCTGTTTCGGACAAGACTTTCGGCGGGGCTCTACGCCTTTACGGAGGAAGCCAGGCAAAGCCTCAGCGAATCCGGCGGCCAGCGGTGGAATTTCCACGGCAAGCGGATCCTTTTGGCGGAAGACAACGAGATCAACCGGGAGATCGCGATGGAGCTTCTCGGGATGGCCAACCTGCAGATCGAGACGGTGGAGAATGGCCGGGAAGCGGTAGACCGTTTTGCCGAAACCTCTCCGGACTATTACGATATGATCCTGATGGATATCCAGATGCCCGTGATGAACGGGCTCGAGGCGACACGGGCGATCCGGGCCTTAGACTGCGCCGACGCCCGGGATATCCCCATTGTAGCCATGACAGCCAACGCTTTCGTGGAGGATGTGAAAAATTCCCTCGCAGCCGGCATGAACGCGCATATTGCCAAACCCCTTGACATGAATCAGGTGTATTCCACCCTGGACTATTTTCTGGGGAGGGGCTGCCGATGAAGAAATACCAGCTGTCTTACATTGAGAATCTGAAGCAGATCATGCTCTTAAGCGACACGGCCTCTGAACTGGGACTGGACGCGGAGCATTTCTTAAGCGCGCGGCAGGATAAGCGCGGCAGGATTAGCGTTCTTGTAAAAGAAAATACGGCCCTGCTTCGGAAGCATCTGTTCCCTCTGCTGGACGATATTACCACGGCCTCCGCGGAGGATATCGCCGCTCTGGAGGAATTTGCAAGCGCGCTGACGCCCGGCAACCAGGACGTGATGCTGGCTTATTCGATCCACAACGCGCTGATCGTCTATGCCCGGCATTACAAGCTGCGCGATATGCTGATCCGCGAGCTCTACAATACGGGCATGGCCCTTTTCCAGCTCAATTCCCTGATCGAGGTTACAGACCCTTACCGCTACCGCTGGAAAATGCAGATGCTGTTCGGCGAGGCGGCCGCCTATATCCGAAACTACGACGAAATTGAAGATCCCGAGACCCGCGGCTATATTCACCGCTCGATGGGCAACCTGGCGCTGGGCTATAACACCCGCTCCATAGAGAGCGGGGAAAAGAAAATGCAGATCCTTCGCCGTTCCCTCCAGGTCCTGACGGACCCGGTATACCAGCAGAAGACGCCTTCCCTGCCGTGGGAGACTTACATTTACAAGAGCCATCAGGAACGGACCACCGGCCTCTCCTTCCTGCGCACCGGTATGGCCGGCGCCCGGATCACCCGCGAGGTCATGGAATCCGCGGAGTACGTATGGGAGAAGCAGCAGGAAATGAGCCGCCGTACGGGCCGTCCCCTTTCCACCCGCTGGCGCGTGACCTACAATCTGGCCCAGTACCACTGCGGCATCCTGACGCTCAGACAGCTCCTTACGATCATGGAGGAGCTGTATATGCAGAGAGACGTATCGGATTTTACCGACGAAGGCAACTACACCAATCTGTTCCTTCCCAACATATACGCGGAGTATCTGTCCAAAGACAGCCGGTTTAAGACGGCCAAGAAGGAAGTGCTCGGGCACATGTACCGGATGATGCTGCGCTATGTGCGCAGCGTGCCGCCGGAGAAGATGACGTTCAATTTTGTCCGGAACCTGATGAACACTTTTATCAATTTCGTCGAATATCCGGACGGCATCCGGCAGCGGGATTTCCTGCTGCAGCTGGTGGTCTGCCGGAACCCGGAGACGTTCGTTTACCTTCAGATGACGGCCAGCGCAGCAAGGATGCTCCTTAACCGGATCATTGACAGAAAGCCGGAGCTTCTGTGCGGCGTCCTGGGATGCGCGGATACGGACGAAGTTCTCGCTTCGCGGGAGGAACTGGCGCAGCTGGCCTACGACTGCGGAATGTTTCACAACATCGGGCAGCTGAATTTCGCGCGCATGACGACCATGGCCGGAAGAAACTGGCTGAAGGAGGAGCAGGATCTGTTCCAGTATCATGTGAAGATTGGCGCGAACATCTTAAAGCGCTGCGAATCCACGAAGCTTTTCGCCGGCGCGGCCGAAGGACATCATTTCTATTACAACACCCTCGGGGGATATCCCGACGATTACGATCCGAAGGAACATGAGAACCAGGCAATCGTGGATATCGTATCCCTGGCCGCTTATTTCAACCGGCTGTTAAACGATACGATCGATTACACCAGGCCGCCGCTTCCGCTCGACGCGGCCCTCCAGAAGATCGCGGATAAGTCGGGAACAAGATTCTCTCCCGCGATCGCGTCTGTTTTCCTGGAGATGAAGGATGAGCTGGCGGAATACTTAAAGGACGGACGTCTGAAAGCCTACGACATGGCTCTCCATTATCTGAAAAAAGAAGATTCCCTTCCGCAATAGCGGAGGGGAATCGTTTTTGTTACGTCAGCAGCATCCGGTCGTTGTCAAGCGCCTTGCCGGACGCGGTCTTAAACTGTTCCAGGAGGTCGGCGACCGTAAGCCGCGCCCTTTCCTCTCCCGAAACGTCGAAAATGATCTTGCCGTGATCCATCATGATCGTCCGGTTCCCCAGCTCCAGCGCCGTCTGCATATTATGCGTAACCATCATGCAGGTCAGGTTCCCGCCGTCCACGATCTGCGTGGTCAGCTCCAGCACCTTTTCCGCCGTGGCCGGATCCAGGGCCGCCGTATGCTCATCCAGAAGCAGAAGCTTCGGCGGATTGATGGTCGCCATCATAAGCGTCAGGGCCTGCCGCTGTCCGCCGGAGAGAAGTCCCACCGGCTGCTGCATCCGGTCCTCCAGTCCCATGTTCAGAAGGGACAGCCGCTCGCGGAACATTTTCTTATCCGTCTTCGACACACTGGAAAGCCAGCCGCCGTGACCGGCTGCCAGCGCCAGATTCTCCTCAATGCTCATGCCCGGCGCGCTGCCCCGCATGGGATCCTGGAACAGCCGGCCGATGCTGCGGGCGCGTTTAAATTCCGGCTCCAGCGTGATGTCCTTTCCATCCAGCTCGATCCGTCCGCTGTCGGTGATGAAGCTGCCGCTGACAGCCCCGAAAAGCGTGGACTTTCCGGCCCCGTTGGCTCCGATGATCGTGATGAAATCGCCTTTCTCCACATGGATGGACAGATCGTCGATCGCCAGCTTGGCGTTGACCGTTCCGGGATTGAAGGTCTTGGAAATGTGTGAGATCCTAAGCATGCTCTTCCCTCCTCCCTCTCCGGTTCTCCGCGCGCCTCTTAAGCAGCGGAACCTGGCTCTTCAGGTACGGTCCCGAGATGGCGATAATGACGATCACCGAGGACACGAACTTAAGCATAAACGCCGGCATATTGAACCGCAGCGCGATCGTATAGACGACGCGGAACAGAAACGCGCCCAGCACCGCGCCGATAGCGCGAACCGGAATCCGCCCCCTGCCTAAGAAGGCATTGCCGATCAGCAGCGAAGCCAGGGCGATGGTCACCATGCCGGACCCGATATCGATGTTCACCGATCTCTGGGACTGCGCCAGAAGGCACCCGGACAGGGCCGTGAAGGAATTGGAAATGCACAGGCCGACGATCGTCGTGAACACCGGGTTGATGGACGACGAACGGACCATGTCCGGATTGTTGCCGGTGGCCCGGATCGCCAGGCCCAGCCTGGTACGCAGAAAGAGCGACAGGAAAAGGATCACCGCCGCCACCGCGATCACTGCTACGATCACCCGGTACTGACCGGCTAAAAACGTGGAATCCAGAAGGTCCTTCATTTTCGTAAACACCGTATCGGTCTTATTCATGTTAAGGAGCGATGAATTGCCCATAACGGCAATATTTACGGAATACAGGGCCGTATTCACGATAATGCCCGCCAGGAGGCTGTCGATGCCCATCTTCGTCTGCAAAAGAGCCGTCACAAAGCCGGACGTCACGCCCGCGATCATGGCGCAGGGGATCGCCAGATACGGATGACCGGCGATCGCGACCACCGCGCCGACGGTAGCTCCGAGCGTGAAGCAGCCGTCGGTGGACAAATCGCAGACATTTAACATGGAATAGCTTAAAAACAGGGCCAGCACCGTAAGGGAACTGATCAGTCCCAGCTCCAGGGCCGTCTGGCCGAGGCTTAAAATTGAGGAAAACGACATGTGGATTCTCCTTAAAATCAGTTCAGGTCGTCAAAGCTCTCCGCCGTAACGATGCCCTTCACCTCCGTGCAGTAGGGGGCAAACGTCTCAGACAGTTCGTTAAAATCATATCCCAGCGCATCGCAGACTTCCGTGTTGATCGTAGCGGTACCATTGTCAAAGGTCTTGACAGGCGTCGCGGCCGGATCCGCGCCGTCCACCAGGATATCCGCGATCATGTCGGCCGTCTCCACGCCGAGGTTCGCGTAATCCACGCCGTAGCCCAGGAAAGCGCCGTTTAACGCAAAGGAGTCCGCGCCGGTGTAGTGCGGGATCTTCGCTTCCTCCAGCATCTCATAAATGGAAAGCTCCGCCGTCATGATCGTATTGTCGCTGGGCGTGAAGATCGCATCCACGCCGTCGGCGATCAGCGCCTGGGCCGCCAGCGTCACCTCGTCGACCGTGGTCCCGGTGCGCTCCACATACTCGACGCCCCTGGCGTCCAGATACTCCTTGGCCGCCGCGATCGGCGTCGTGGAGGAATCCTGGCCGATGTCGTAGAGCAGGCCGATCTTATCCGCCTCCGGATCCAGCGCGAAGATCAGGTTCATGACCGCGTTGGTGTCCAGGAAATCGGAAGTACCGGTGATGTTGCTGCCGGGAGCCTCCAAAGACTCGACCAGACCGACGGAAAGCGGATCGGATACCGCGGCGAATACCACCGGGATCGGATTGTCCTCCGTCGCCGTCTGCATGTTCATCGCCACTGGCGTTGCCACGCCTACCATCAGGTCTACCTCGTCGGCGATGAAGTTGGATACGATCTGGCTCATGACGTTGGCGTCAGCGTTGCAGTTGTCATAGGAAACGTCGAAGGCAACGCCCTTCTCCGTGCCGATCTCCGCCAGCCGGGTCTGGATGTTGTCCACAATCTGGTTTAAGGAAGCGTCGTCCACGTAATTGCAGATGCCTACCTTATAGGTCTTGCCAGTCTCCGTCTCTGCCGCCGCGGAGGAAACTGCCTCCTCAACCTCGGACGCATTCTCTTCTGCCGCAGGGGATACCTCGTCGACCGCGGAGGAAATCTCGTCTAACGCAGACGAAATCTCATCGGCCACGGACGAAGCCGTCGCTTCATCCATTTCCCCAGAACACGCAGCCAGGCTGAGCGCCATGGCCGCCGTTAAAATTGCCGCGATTGCTTTTCTTGTTTTCTTCATGATCTTTCTCTCCCTCATCGATTGGATTTTGCCGGGACCCGATTCCCGCCGGATGCAGGATACTCCGCTTTCGCCTTCTTTATTCCTGCCTGCCGGCATAAAAAAACCTGTCTCAGCAATTCAGTTTGCTGGGACAGGATACGTTTTTGTTCCTGCGGTGCCACCCGGCTTGACGCGCGCAAACGCGCCCTCTCTACGCATACATTCATATGCAGACCTTTTTTACAGAGAGTCATGCTCTGTCTCCCATACTCCGGCTGGCCGACATATCGCTTTGTGCCCTGCCTGGCACTCTGCTTTCTCTCCGGCCTGACGCTTCGCCTTCGCTCACGCTCCGCATCCGCCGCCGTTTCCGTTCGCCCTCAGAAGTCCATTCAGTCCTGTATTCTCCGTCGCGTTTCCACCATCCGCGGCTCTCTGTGCGAGAAGGGACAGGCCCTACTTACTCTTCCTCAACGGTTTAGGGTATTATAGCGCTAAAGACTTCGAATGTCAATATGCTTTTTTCGCCAAAAAATAATCCCTTATTTCCCTTTCACCGTTGCGATATCGATAAGCGTCAGCTTCCTCGCCCGGTTCTCCAGACTGGTCGCCAGCGCCCCCGCCGTATCTAACGACGTCAGCACATGGACGCCGGTCTCGATCGCGTTGCGGCGGATCACGAAGCCGTCGTGGCTGCGCTCCGCCCCCTGCTGCGGCGTATCGATGACCAGATCGATCTGATGGCCCAGGATCAGATCCAGCATATTCGGCGACTCCTGCTCGATCTTATTGAC
>CANPYE010000055.1 GCA_947588005.1 uncultured Lachnospiraceae bacterium
GTGCCGGTTCAGCTTGGCGGCGGCATCCGAAGCCGCGGAACGGTCCGCGATCTGCTGTTTATGGGCGTCAGCCGGGTTATTATCGGAACGAAAGCCGTAGAGCGGCCGGAGTTCATCCGGGAACTCATTGAGGAATTCGGTGAAGAGCGTATTGTCGTCGGCGTGGACGCGAAGGACGGCCTGGTGGCGGTGGAAGGCTGGGAGAAGGTGAGTTCCATGACGGCCGTAGAGCTGTGCCGGACGATGAAGCGGTACGGCGTGCGCCACATCGTCTATACGGATATTTCCAGAGACGGCATGCTGTCCGGGCCGAATGTTGCGGCCACGAAGAAATTAACGGAGGAGACCGGTCTGGACATTATCGCGTCCGGCGGCGTATCCTGCATGGAAGATCTGGAAGAATTGTACCGGAATGGTATCCGGGGCGCGATCATCGGGAAAGCTTTGTATGAGAAGCGGGTGGATCTTTCGGAAGCCGTCCGCAGATACCAGCAGCCGTCAGAGACATTTATTCCCTGAACAGGAGCATATGCAGATTATGGAAAAGAAAAAACTCATCCCCAGTTTCGGATGCAAAAACGGCCGGGCGATCATTATGGATGAAGGCCGTGAATATTACAGCGACGATATTCTTTCGCTTGCCCGCTATTACAGCGATAACGGAGCGGACAGCTTGCTGATCTGCGATCTGTCCGAGGACGACGCGGATCACGAAAAGACGATCGATACGATCCGGCAGGTGGCGCGGGAGATCGATATCCCTGTCATCGCAGGCGGACGTGTGAAGCGTCTCGAAGATGTGAAAAAGTATCTCTACGCCGGGGCCAAAGCCACATTTCTCAATGTATCCATTCCGGAAAATGTGGATCTGATCAAGGAGGCAAGTAACCGCTTCGGCAGTGAGAAGATCTATGCCTATATGCCGGGAATCCAGTATCTGCGGCACCATATTGAGGAATATGCCCAGTTGGGCGCGTCCATGGCGATTCTGGACGTAATGATGGACGACAGTGAGATCGCCTCAATGCCGGCCAGTCCGATCCCGATCCTGGCGGTCTGCGACGAGGATATCGCGGGAACCATTGCCGCGTATCTGAAGGTTCCGTCCGTCGCCGGCGTGGTGCTGACGGTGCCGGAGAAGCCGGAAGGCGACTGCATGCGCTGGAAACAGGAGCTGAAGAAGCGGGGGATCCCGGTGGAGACCTTTGAGAGCAGCGTCGGCTGGGAGGATTTCAAGCTGAATTCCGACGGGCTGATCCCTGTGATTGTCCAGGATTATCAGACGTCCCAGGTGCTGATGCTGGCTTATATGAACCAGGAAGCGTTCAATAAGACCCTTGAGACCGGACGGATGACGTATTTCAGCCGCAGCCACCAGACGCTTTGGGTGAAGGGAGAGACCTCCGGTCATTTCCAGTTTGTTAAATCCTTAAAGCTGGACTGCGACCATGATACGATCCTGGCGAAGGTCCGGCAGATCGGGCCGGCCTGCCATACCGGAGAGCAGTCCTGTTTCTTTACAACGCTGGCGGAGAAGGAGTACCGGGATGTGAACCCACTGCGGGTGTTTGAGGATGTATTTGCCGTTATCCGCGACCGGAAGGAGCATCCGAAGGAAGGATCCTACACCAATTATCTGTTCGACAAGGGGCTGGATAAGATTCTGAAGAAGCTGGGCGAGGAAGCCACGGAGATCGTCATCGCCGCCAAGAATCCGAATCCGGAGGAGATCAAGTATGAGATCTCGGATTTCCTCTACCATATGATGGTTCTGATGGCGGAGAAGGGGATTACATGGGAAGAGATCACCCATGAACTGGCGAACCGGTAGTATAGAAATTCGGATATACTGTGCTGCCGCTCCGTCAATTTGTTGGTTATGTGGAAGGCCGTGGTTGACATAAAATAATTATGTCAACAAATTAGCTCTGATTCGTATTTTATTATGATGTACCAGTAGAAAAAAGCCTTAGCTTGAGCTATGTGCAAAACAATAGAGAAAAAAGAGACACAAAAAGGAGCATTAATATGGAAACCTCTGTAATTTCAAGATTTTTACGCTACATTGCCATTGATACCCAGTCGAAGCCGGATCAGGAAGCGATTCCCAGCACGCAGAAGCAGTTTACGCTGGCCCATATGCTGGTCAGCGAGCTGGAGGAGATCGGCGCGTCCGACGTCCGTATCGACGATCACTGCTACGTCTACGCGACGATTCCGGCAACGATCGATAAGAAAGTGCCGGTTCTCGGCCTGATCGCCCATATGGACACCTCACCGGACTTTCCGGACGGCTGCGTGAATCCGCACATCATCCGCGGCTATGACGGCGGGGAGATCGTATTGAATGAAAATCCCCATACTGCCATGAGTCCGGATCAATATCCGCATTTGCTTAATTATGTGGGGCAGGATCTGATCACTACGGACGGAACCACACTCCTGGGCGGCGACGACAAAGCCGGCGTCGCCGAGATCATGGCGATGGCTGAGTATCTCATAAAGCACCCCGAGATTCCCCACGGAACCATTCAGATCGGCTTTACGCCGGATGAGGAAGTGGGCCGCGGCGCGGATCTGTTCGATGTGAAGGGCTTCGGCGCGGACGTGGCCTATACGATGGACGGCGGCGCAATCGGCGGGATCGACTACGAGAATTTCAACGCCGCGGCGGCTGACGTAACGATCCACGGCTTAAGCATCCATCCCGGTGCTTCGAAGAACAAGATGAAGAACGCGATCCTCATGGCTATGGAGCTGCAGTCCATGCTTCCCGTGGCGGAGAATCCCATGTACACGGAGGGATACGAGGGCTTCTATCATTTGAACGATATCCAGGGCAATGTGGAGCAGACGAAGATGCACTACATCATCCGGGACCACGATATGAATAAATTCCTTCAGAAGAAGGATTATTTTTCCAGAGCCGTGGATTATCTGAACGCAAAGTACGGGGAAGGAACCTTTGAGCTTTCCCTGCGTGACAGCTACTACAACATGAAGGAACAGATCAAGCCCCATATGTACCTGATCGATCTGGCGAAAGAGGCCATGGCGGAACTGGGAATCCGACCGGAAGTTTTGCCGATCCGCGGCGGTACCGACGGCGCGCGGCTGTCCTATATGGGCCTGCCGTGTCCGAATCTGGGCATCGGCGCTCACAACGGCCACGGTAAATTTGAGTTCGTCTGCATTCAGTCCATGGAGCAGACGGTGGAACTGGTGATCAAGATCGCGGAGAAATTTACCGAACTGTGATAATATTTGAAACTGCGGTAGTGCGGAAAGTAAGAATATTCATAGAACACCGACAGATTACATCAAGGACAATAATATGAGAAAACTGATGTTAGACGACGAGATCCTGCTGTCCGTCCAGCAGCCTGCCCGCTATATCGGCGGAGAAGTGAATATGGCGGCGAAAGACCCGAAGAAGGTGGACATCCGTTTCTGTATGTGTTTCCCGGACGTGTATGAGATAAGGGCAAAATTTGTCGCTTAGACCACAAGATATTGTACCAAAATGGCCTTCAAAACACTAGAAAATGTACCGGATAACACAAAATAACACTAAAAAAACATGTTGCAAAATTCAAAAATGTTGTAATCAGCAATATCATAACAGCCTTAACAGCTACATAATGCCAGCAAACCAATATACATATCGTACCACATAAATTAAGCACCGGATGCTTCAAAAACGCCGGTGCTTTTTTTTTGATGTAAAGCGCACCACGTTCGTCATACTTCAATAAGATATGCCCCAAACAAAGCACATAATACTGATGGGATGGTCAAGTTAAAAAAAGCAGCTGCCAATTCTACAATCGGTGCAATTTACCTATCCGCAGAAAAATTACGCTTGGAAGATCAAACATACTTTCAGAAGGAGGAAAGCAACACTATGACCAGATCTGAACTACCATGTGCGGAACCGCAGAACAAGAGCGCCACCCGAATCACTGCCGGCAAACGGAGCCATGCACTCGGAGCCATGTTTGAGTCCTGGATCCTGCGCGGCTGTGACTGGTATTGGGATAAGGGATTGCATATATCGAAAAGACACCGGAGCCCATGCGTCCAATCAAGGCGTTCGGGGACCGGAAGAAAGGCCAGTTCGTCGCGGTGTACACCAAACAGGCACAGCCTGACTTCAAAGGCACGTTGTGTGACGGATCCACGATTGTCTTCGATGCAAAATACACGGATTCTGATACCCTGCGCCAGTCAGCCGTGACGGATGAGCAGCGGGAAGAATTTGACCGTTATGAGAAGATGGGCGCACGCTGTTATATCGTAGCCGCCATGGGGCCGGAAGACCTGTACCGGATTCCCTGGGACGACTGGAAAGCAGGTCCAGAGAAGTTCGGCCGGAAACATTTTAAACGCAGCGACCTGGAGGCATACCGGATACACCGCCGGGGCAGCGCCGTGCTGTTCCTGGAAGGCATCGTACTGTGATACCAGGCCCGGACAAATGACCGCCCGGGCTTTTATTTTCGCTTAGGAAATTGCCTCTGCTGATAGACATAATTTTATTGTAACAGAACCGTATACAAGGAATATAAGAAAGGAGAAACACAACAATGATCATGCAGAAGGAGTATCTTGATGATGTGAAGGAGCATGTCAGGAATATGCCCGAAGATGAGTTTACGCAGCGCGGCATTACCAGGGAGTCCGTTCTTGGCAGCAAGGAAACCATGGAAGCCCTCTGGTTCGCTTACCAGAAGGACGTAGAGGACTACGATTGCGACACTAGCTTCGCCCTGCAGGATGCTGTGGCGGAAGTGCTCGGACCGCTCCCGATGCGCTCCAAAGCGAATGCCGATACGGAAGCTGAGCCTGTTGTCGACAATGCGGAGATGTATCTGCTCTCATGGAATGACGAGTGCCTGGATATCCGGATCGAGTGCGGGCCGATGAGCGCGGAAGATATCAAAACGGCGATGCGGGACAAAATCCTGACCAGGCTCGTCGAGCTTGACGTGGTCGATAACGCTGAGGAAGCGGAATCCATGTATGCAGCGGCTGAGCAGGCCGCCAGGGATAAGACCGATGAGGAGCCGTACGAGCTTCATGTCTGCAGTGACGGCGCGTCCATCAGTTATGATTCGTACGAGGAACGTTACCAGATCAAAGAGTACAAGCCTGCAGTCTGAGCATGGCGACACCGGAAAGGAGATACCATGTGTAAAGAGAAAGAGAAGGGACGCCGGCGCGATGCGGATATCCGGCGGCAGATCAAGAAGGAGTATGAGGATAAGCTTCAGGAGAGTTCCACACGCATTATCGCGCTGGAAGCAGCCCTCAAGAAACAGGAAATGGAGTTCCGGGAACTGAAACGGCAGTATCATATCCTGCAGCGTAAGGTAGAGGAGACGGAAGCGACGTCGTCAGCGATCGGGCTCATTTTTAGCAATCCGCTGATGAAAATGGCGGCTGGCGTCATGCAGCAGTCCGAGATCGAAGCTGAGGCCGCGAGAGACGCCGAGGCCCAGCCGGAAGTGGATGTGCAGGAAACAGGGACGACTGATTCCAAGGCGGACTTTGTAAATGACCTGATTTTCTTGAAGAAACGTGACTGCCTGGAGATATACCGGGTTATGCCGGGGGAAGACGGTTATAACGTAGTCTACAGTATTACGAATGTCAACGATGCTGATCTCACACCTGTCATCAAGACAATCGCAGCCAAGGTAGACAACGCCGCGCTCCTGCTGAATAAGAAGCCGATCGCCTCACACGACGAGGCACAGAAACTGATGTACCGGGAAGCGGAAATCCCGGAAAACGATGTGGTTTTCCAATAGAATCCAAGGAGGAAGCGCAAACATGACGAAGTATCAAAAGTACCAGCTGCAGTGGATGATCGACCATGATTATTCGCTGGATAACCTGATGTCTGAACTGTCCAGGATGCAGTATGAAGATCCCGAAGATAACTTCAGGAAATCGGAGCCGGTTTATGAACTATTTGACGAATGGCAGACCGATGTCGGGTTTGGGTCCGAAATCTGGGCGTGCGAAGAAGAATGGAAGGAGTGCGAGGGACGGATCGAAAATGAGCCTGCTGTGACAGATCAGAATGAGAAACTCTCTTCCGTCTGGGGCGGCGTTTTGACCAAAGTGACGCCATACAAGAAAGCGCAGTTCACTTCCGTCTGGGACGGCGGCGTTGAAATTGCGACCGGATGTACGGTCGATCTGAGTACGCACCGGGTGTTCGACATTGAAATGTCCGCAGACGCGGCCGATGAAGTCAATATCCTGGACCGCGAGTATATCTTTATGGACGGGAAGACTTATCCGGTCGTACGTAAGGACGAACTGACCCCGGAACAGGAAGCTGCCGGATTCTTTTGGTATGAGTAAGCTGCATAGGAAGGAGACAAGACATATTATGGCAAAGAACATCAAATTTCTCCACGTCAGGCTTCTGCCCTGCCTGGAGATGATCATGAAACAGAATACGGCGTTTTACCAGAGCGATCTGCAGGAAGATGCCAGGATGCTGGAGCGCGCCGCTGCGGAAACGGACCGCGAGAAACGCGTCCTGCTGTGGTTCTCCAGGGAATGCGGCACGGAGTGTTTCCTGGAACGCGATGTGTTCCTACGCGGGACCAGGGCAAACATCTCCTGGATGTATTACGCGGAACAGAAAAGTGAGCGGTTTCTCGCTTATGCTGTTGAAGTGACAGGCGTAGAGTACGGGGACGTAATGGGAAACCTCTATCAGTTGGATTTTGCTGAGATGTGCGACCGTATCGCCGCCAAGGCGCTTCCGGCCGACCAGACCATGCTGCGGTACGAGCATTGGATGCTTACGATCCCGTCAGCAGCACGCCCTCCGGCACACGCCGAGGATAAGTACGGAAAGCTTTTGGAAGTCACAACGCTCCCGAACGACGAGTACGCGTTGCAGGAACTGCTGGCGGATGAGAAACATCTTCGGGACAAGAACCGGGAAGATTCGGATTTTGACCCGCATGTCCGGTACCTGCACGATGCTCTCATTCGGCGGGAAGAGAAAAAGCTGCGGCATGGATTTAATAAGGCAAAGGCGGAAGGACAGCTGTTGATTAAGGTGGAACTGTCGCCCGGATTCAGGAACCTGGTCAGCATGAAGGATATTCAGCTGATGATCGACATGCTCCCGGGTGGGCGCGGCGCATCCCTGCAGGATGTAAACGGCAGACTGTTCGCTGTCTATACGGGCAGCCGGGATCCGGAGTAGAATTGCAGTTGCATTGTTGTAATATGGGAGGTCTTCAAGGCCTCCTTTTTTTTGCGAAAACCTCATATTTCAATGTTCCGCGATTGTCATACTTCATGTGAAACATACAATCAAGACATAGAGAAAGGAGACAAATGCGGAAGTGACAAGAGAAGATATTATCAAAGAACTCGGGAAACACACGGACACAGTTCTTTCGTTCCCGAACCGCGGACCCTGGGGTGATTCCAGGTACCGGGGCAACTGCTCAGGCTGGATACCGGCGTACTTCATCAACAAATATAATGCCGCCAGCGTAGCAGAAGTGTTCGCCGGTTCTGGAACCACCTATGATGTCTGCATGGACATGGGCGTGTCCTATACAGGACTCGATCTGAATCCGAACCCGCCCAGGCCCGGAATTATATCCATGGACATCATGGACGATTCCATTGAGCTGCCGGACGGTTTCTACAGCGCTGACATGGTATTCCTGCATCCGCCGTACCCGTCCATCAACGACATCAGGTACGCGAACAGTATGTGGAAGGATACCGACGGAACGCGGATGTCGCGTGACATCCAGGAGATGCCGTGGGAAGAAGGAATGCGCTGCGTGAACCACGCAGTCCTCAGGGCATACAACGCCATGCCAACCGGGGCCTATGAAGTCTGTCTGGTCGGAGAGATCCGGTCCAAGGGACAGTACCGGTCCATGATGCAGAACCTGGCTATACCCGGCATCCTGCACCAGACGTTCATAAAGCTCCAACATAATACCGTATCCGGCAGCCGCACATACAGCGGCAGAAGCGATTATGCCTTAACTGGGCATGAAATGATTGCTGTCATCAAAAAGCCGAGCGGCTATGAACTGGCATATGTTATGCCCAAGAAGTACAGCATGGATATCCGTGACTGTACCATGGCAACCTGGAAAGACGTTGTGATGAGCATAGCCCGTAACACCAAGGGCGAGATCACGACGGAAGTGCTTTACAATGCTATCGAAGGCCACAAGAAAACGCAGACCAACGCGAACTGGAAAGCGAAGATCCGCCAGACCCTCCAATACCTGGAGAAGGCCGGGCTGATCAACCGTACCAGCCTGGGTCGGTACGCGCTCGTGGCTGCATAAGGGAGGACGGTGAAGTTATGGGTTGGACATCTTATCATGCAACACATTACAGGCGCGGCCAGATCGACCGCAAAGCGGAGTGTGACTCTTACTTCCTGGAGGGACTGAACACCGGGTACTACGCAGTACTCAAGTCCGCCATGGTGGGATCTGTCTACTACGCGGCAGTCATGAACTTGAAGCGGTATGGCAAAGAGAAGCCGGACGGGACGCGCTCAGTCGAAGATATTCCGGAAGCGGAGCGTCGGATCTGGGGAGTTGTATTCCTGACTGCCGTGGATAGGAATGAATACTTTAACTTTTCCTATAAGGACATTTCAGAAGATATGGGACCGTGTGAGTCAAAGTGTCCCGTATCGATCTTGAAACTGTTATCGCCCACTGACAGTGAGTGGGCCAACGAATGGCGGGCGCGCTGCCAGGAATATGCCGAAAAACAGAAGTCACCCAACGCCTTACGTAACCTCCCGATTGGGGCGGTGATCCGGTATAAGACGGGGGACGGCGTGACGGTAGAGCTGGAAAAGCATAAACCCGCTTATCAGTTTGAGCGGCCGTTCTGGTATCGGGCAGAGTCTCATTCGTATGTTCCGGCTAAAAGGATACCGGACGACTATGAAATTGTGTCCCGCTAATTGGACCCAGGATGGCATCATGGATTGATGGAACGAGGTGTAAATTTTTATTGAACAGGGTATGGCACCGTTCGGCGATCATTGAGCCCTGGTTCTGCCGTCCGTGATAGATACAGAAGGAAGACATGGAGAAGGAGAAGACAACGATGACAAAGATTAAAGCTGGTAAGATATGCAGGGTCTGCGGAGGCACAGAGTTTGCATCTGGATCCACTGCTCAGTTTGAATGCGTTGTGGATGGAGACGGCAAATTCGTCCGGTTTCTGGAAACAAATCTGGAGGATGCCAAAAAAGCAACATATACCGGACCATTCACCTGTCTGCAATGCGGCATGAGGGGCACACGGCTGGAGGATATTACTGCAGACCTTACGATGCGGTTGTACGAAAAGCCGTTTGATGAAGGCCTGACCGCTGACGAGATCATGTCCATGATCCAGGAAATGGGCTCCAGGGATGTTCTACTGGCCGAGTTCCCGGCCAAGACACACGAATGCAGCGCTATGGGATTCATCGACATGGAGTACGAGGCCACGCTGAACGACGAGGAGAAAGAGGCACTCGGAGATTATATCGCGTGGATCTTGGATGATATGAATAATGAGAATGCAAACGGTCTGTATGCATTCGGCGGAGCAACGATCAAATTAACACGTTAGGAAAGGAGGAGGGCGATCGAGACAGAAATGGTACGCCCAAAAAGCAAAATGAAACTGAGCCACAAGATTGCAGCCGTTCTGGCTGTCATGATTCTGATGGCAGCCACCGCATCGACGGAGGCATATGCGGTTGAACAGGTCGAATATGTGAATATTCAGGTAGATGAAACGAAACAGGATCCCGGCATTGTATGGCGTGCAGAGCCTTCCGTATACGGGACTGACTACGAGATCGAGAACTTTGAATGGTCGCGTGATTACGAGAAATGGGAGCCAGGGAAAAAGGTGACGCTGACGGTATATCTCGCATCAACGGATAAGAGCTTTGCCAGAAAACCATCGGTAAACTCATGGAGTGCAGAACTGGTGTCCGCTACGAGAACGGATAACACCCATCTCAAAATCAGACTGAATTATATCCCGAAAGTGACCTTGGAAGCACCTTCCGGCATCTGCTACGAAGATGAATTTCAACTGACGTGGGATAAAGTACAGTATGCCGGCGGGTACGAAGTCCAGATCATGAAAGACGGGTACTATTATACCAGCGTACGCCTGAACGGCAGGGCTTCGACAGCAATCGATATTTCACAGTATGCAACGGATGACAGCCTTATAACCGTGTCAGTACGTGCAGTTGAGCCCGAAGGGAAATACGCGTATATCATGGCATCAGACTGGGTCAATTTTGACGATGAGGTCATTGTAAACGGCAATAATACGGTTTACGGACAGTTCAGTGGCAGCGGAGAATTTAAGCGATTTTATGAGGGTGATTACTGGGGGAATTACAGCATCGGCTGGCAGTACATCAATGGCGTATGGTATTATTTCCAGCCTTCTGATGGATACGCAGTGACAAGCGGTTGGTTAGCCGATGGGGGATATTGGTATTTCTTCGATTCGGAAGGAAGAATGTTGACCGGCTGGCAGAAAGACGGCGGCCTCTGGTATTACTTAAACAACGGATATGGCGGAGAAGGGATCCCATACGGGGCGATGCGCACCGGGTGGATCACTACCGCGCCCAGCAGTCCATATTATTGGCTGAATGACGGAAGCGTGGAGGGTCTCCCATATGGAGCGATGCTTGCGGATGCCGTGACGCCGGACGGATATTACGTGAACGCTTCCGGCGAGTGGAGACAGTAACGAACAGCCCTTCGGGGCATGGATTTCATTTCCGTATTACAGGCGGGGCATGCTTAAGTGCGTGCCCTGCTTTTTTCTATCCGCAAACCGGCCGGCAGCAAGCCATACTTTCCGTGAAGCAGGGAAACTAGCAAGGCAAGGAGAAAGGAGGAAATGTCTGATGAAAAGGCGTCAATGGCTATTGCAGCAGCACAAATCGAACGCGGACTGGGCGGTCCTGGAAAGCGTCCTGCACCGGGACGAGGTCATGGAGCTTTCGACCATCGAACGGGCGGACGATTCCGGCATATACGGGAAGGAATATCTCCCGGTCGGCGATATCCCGTTCATTGACGGGTGGCTCCGGAAGAACTACGGCAGGAAAATGCTGCCGATCGAAGTCCCGGAGTGTCTGCGGATAGCGAAATTTCTGCAGCGTGAATACTATTTTGCGGACAAAAAGCAACTGCCGTACCAGAGCAGTCTGAAGCATTTCGTGAAAAACGTCAGCGGGCTCAAGGTGTTCAATTCCGCCCTGTACGGCGGGGACATGCCTGGCTGGAACGCGCTTCCTGAAGGCAGGTACCTGGTATCCGGCTGGCTGGATATTATGTCGGAGTTCCGCGTGTTCGTATACCACGACAGGATACTCGCGATCCAGCACTATCTGGGGATGCCGCTCGTGTTCCCGGATCCGAACCGCATCCGTGAGATGGTGGACAGGTACAAGGAAGACCCCGGGCGTCCCGGCGCCTACGCCATGGACGTGGCGGTAAGCCTGGATAACGACTGCGCACTGCATACGGTTATCATGGAAGTACACCCATTCGCAAGCTGCGGACTGTACGGATTCTGCGCTTCAGAAATTCCGAATATGTTAGAGGAAGGCATCCGGTATTACACCGGGGAAAGCAACAACGAAGCACAAAAACAAAATATCAAAGAAGAGGAGAAAGTACCATGTTAAACATTCAGATCAAATACTTTACAGACAAGATCGACGAGATCCATCCAATCGGCAACTGTTCCGACTGGATCGACCTTAGGGTGGCGGAAGATGTCGAGATGAAGGCGGGAGATTGGAGGCTCATTCCGCTCGGCGTGGCGATGAAGCTGCCGGAAGGGTATGAGGCGCATATCGTGCCGAGAAGTTCCACGTTCAAGCATTTTGGCGTGATCCAGACGAACCACATGGGCATCATTGACAACAGCTACAGCGGCGACGGGGACCAGTGGATGTTCTCCGCATACGCGCTGCGTGATACGGTTATCCATGCGAACGACCGCATCTGCCAGTTCCGGATCATGAAAAACCAGCCGCCGGTCAGTTTCCAGCGCGTAGAACACCTGGATGCGGAAGACCGCGGCGGGTTCGGCAGTACGGGAATCGGCGCAGTGACCGAGAAATAACACGGCCACACAGTATTACAGAGGAGAAGACTTATGATAACGATCACAGAACCGGCGCAAATACCGCGGCCGCTATTATGCCGTCCGGCAGATGAAGCCTGGAAGCAGCATCTTCAGGATGTCCACGCATGGTGGTACGTAGATAACCCACAGGCGTTAAACCCGAAAGAACAGGCGGCGATGGACAAAGCGCTCATTCTGCGTGACCGACTTCTCGGATTCGATGGAGACCTGGCCTGCATGGAGCTTTATGACCCTGATTACCAGGCGATCATGGAACGCGGGCAGTTCTGGTACGGCGACCATGCCAGATTTAGGCGCGGCAGGCCAAGTCAGTGCCATTCCAACAGCGCCCTGCTCTGGGATACAGACAGTGAGCGGTTCCGGATCACAACTGGATACGCCTTGTCGGATGATGGCTGCTGGCGGTCGCACAGCTGGGTTGTGGAACCCTTAAAGACAAAATACCGTATCTGGGAAACAACAGAACCGCGCATTGCATATTTCGGCTTCGTTATGACTCCGGAAGAATGCGAGTCTTTCTACGACCAGAACGCCTAAGCCGCCGGCTTACCGGCCAGATTCACCCTCTTATGCCCTGCGATTCTCTCGCGGGGCTTTTTTATACCTATAAAGGTCGCCCGGAATCTGAAATCAGATTCCCATACTTTCCATGAAACCAACAAATACCAAGGTATAGAGAAAGGGGCAACGCATGGATATCATTGACATTACAAAAAAGAAAGAGGAAGCAAAAAAGCGGATGACAGTGCTTGGCATGAGCCAGCAGGAAATCCAGGAGTTTATGGAGAACGGGCGCATCAGTCTTACCGGAGGACCGGCATGCTGCGGTTACGCGGAAGGCGAAGACCTTGACCGGATCCTTGACGTCGAAAAGGAATATGACATTCTGGTGTACGCAGTAATCCATAACCAGAAATCCAATATCGGCACGACGGATTCGTACCTGTACGTTAGCAGCTATGCCGAGGGATGGGAAGCAGAACGCGCTGACCTGCAGAACGGCACAGCATGGGCATACGTCTATAACCGCACACGACCGAAGGATTCCGAACTTGGGCCTATTGGGCTTGGAAAGATGCCGTGCGGCGCACTGGTGCGCACCTGGTAAGCAGAGGTCAATCCGTTTCTCAAGAATGAAAGGAGACAACAATGAGAAGAATAACAACAAGGCAAAAAATCAAATATCTATACTGGTTATACAACGCTGTGTACACTGAACATTTGATGGGACAGTGTTCCGAGTATAAGGATTGGTTTACACAGCATTTCGAGTATTTGGACAAACCGTGGGCAACTAAGGCAGAGGCGGCAACGGTCATGAAAAGTTTCGTCAACGAGATCTATGAGGAGCGCGGCTACGAGGAGGGCAAGGCCCTAATTATCCGTTGTTGGGGGGAGGACGAAGACCTGGATGCCTATTTCGGGCTAAACGTATTCAACAACGAAAAGGCTTAGTTCAATAGTCCGCATGATCAAGCGGCACGAGAAGGTCGCCTGACCGGAAAGGAAAAAACATGAACATACAAAAAACACAGTACCCATGCCGCGGATGCGTGTATTTCAACGCATGCGGTAGCACCATAAGGACCGCCCCGTGCGAGGGACGCGTTACTGTCGGGCAGAGAAACAAGGCCCGTAAAGCAGCACTCCGTAAGAACAGCCTGATAACGGCTCGTATTTGCGGATAGTGAAAAATCAGTGTATATCCATGCAGGAGGGCGAAAGCCCTCCTATCTTTTTGTCCGCTGGCCGGCAAAAACCTTTTGTTCTCCGCGTACGCAAAGCCATACTTCCAGTGAACCATTAAATATAAGAAACCAGAGAAAGGAGAGAAGTAAAATGGATGAGACAAAAAACGCAGCAACCAGTGAATCTTGCTGGGAGTACATGTCAACCGATCGCGAGGAGGACGGGATCCGATACCTTGATGTCAAGGAACCAGGCGGCTTCATTTACACGGCAGCCGGTGTGGACATGCAGACCGGAAGGGTCTTCTATAGCGACACCCGTGCACAGTCAGATATCTATGCGCAGGCGGAGATCCAGGAACTCGTTAAGATCGCGCAGGATACGCACCCGTACAGTATTGAGCGCCTGGAGGTATTACTGATCGGTGCAGTCGCGCACGAAGTCTACGAGGCGGAGTCCGGCGAAGGCCTCAGCGCTGCATCAGACAACTTGACTGCCATGGGTTTCACAAGGGAAGAAATGCGGTTCTTCGGGCTCCCGGATGAGGTCCCGGAAGGAAATGTTGGCAGCGACATCATGCGTCAAATCGGTGTTTATGACTTCCGTGGCCAGGTAGACATCACGGATCCCTGTTATAACCGCAGTGTCTGGTGCCGTATCAACAACCTGAAGATCGCAAACGGTAAATACCTCTGCGCGATCCGGGAAAGGGATGAAGGCGAGTGGGGCATACGTGTGTCCACGATCGGTATTTACAGCCTGGAATTCCCTGTTCCGGATCCGAACCAGATGAAATGCATCGGCAATATCGGCGTTGATGCCGGTCTGGCAGGATTCTTCCATCATAAGAAGAATTTCAACGAGGATGAGTGGACGCAGTTCTGCAACAAACTCTATCCGATAGCGAAGCCGCATGACCGGGCATGGATTGATTACGGCGGATTCTTCAGCAGCAGCGGTTTTGGTGACGGCAGCTACGATGTGTATGCGTACTATGGCACCGAAGACAACCAGATCACTGCCCTGGAGATCCGGTTCCTCGATGACGAAGACGAAGACGACGAAGGATGTTAAACCAATCACGAAAGGAAAAAAGTATGAAGACAGATGTATTCCAGTTCCACAGCGGATTTTGGGGAGTAAGGATACTGTTACCGGAAGGCTGGACCCTCTGGTCCGTATCGGACCCGACAAAAGAGGCAGCCATCACTCAGTCAAGAATGGCGTCGATGTACTGCCCGAGCGGCAGACTTTACAAGCTGGCGCACAAACAGGAAGCAACAAGGAGGCAGCGTCATGAATGAACTGTCCATCAAGATCGATCTGGATGAAAGAACGAGAAAAGAATGCACCTTTATTCGTGGGGAGGCCTACTCCCTGCATGTGAAGGATGACATGGTGGTCATTACCGACAACTCGGATTATACCAAGATCTATGCTGTTTATTCTTTCGAGTTCTTTTACCAGAAAATCGCCGCCATGTAAATGGCGGGCACACGAAAGGAGCTAATTTATGGTCAATATTAATATCGAAACCTTAATGGATTTGATAGAAGCCGAAACGTCCGCATATGCGGATTACTGCGAGAAAAGCCGGAACCTGTATAAGGGCAGCTGGGAAGGACTGGAAGAACGCAAAAAGGCCGTGCGGTATGCGGATAGTTATCACCATGAGGCCCAGGCAGCAACGCAGGCTATCGTCGACGTACTGAAGATGGACGCCGACCAGGTTAAGCGTATGTATATCGCCGGACGTGCCGTCAACAGATGGCGCCAGCGCACCAAATGGCAGAAGCTTATCCCGGACGAAACGAAGAAACGTCTCGAACTGTTTATCTTTGGCGCTCCGAAGCCGCCGTCCTGGCTGTGCGAAAGATGCGCACACTGGATTGCGTGGTGCGGGAAGGAATAAAAATTCTATAATCCAGAATAAGAGGTTCAGAGCAATGGCAAAAACAAAAAAGGCGCTTACAAACGCTGAAATCTTCAATGCAATCGTGAGCCGGCTGCAGAGGAAAGATATGATTCCGGGAATCCTGGAATATGCGTTGCCAGAAAGCACCGTAACCGATGTCAAGACCGAGGACTTCACACTTTGCAGTCATCTGGACTGGGGCGCAAGCGAAGGCATTTACCTTGAGGTCTGGCTCGAAGTCAATGATGAGGATCAGGTACGGGCCAAAGTCGGACTTGGTACATTCAAGACCCTGCATAACGGGCAATTGGCAATGCGCATCATGGCGCGGCTTCTGGCTGACTTTATCTTTGAGCTCGACCGGTTCAAAGCCGAAACCCGTTCCGCGTTCGAATTCACCGGATACCGGGTAACCGCGTACAAGGACGGCGGCATTGCTGTCAAACCAACGATATGGTGCCTGCATCAGGAGATGGCCGAGCAGGATGCAAAGAAGTCACTTGAAAAGTATCCGGTCGTTTCTATAACGGAACTGTCTACGGATACAGTCAAATACTACAAAGCGGGCCAGGATGGCCTTGAGCCTGTCCAGCAGTAGTGCAGCCTGTATAAATATTTCTCTCTACGAAACGCGCTGGAGCCTTAACGGTTCCGGCGCATTTTTTTGCCAGTTAGCCTCAGGTGTAAATATCTATTTTTTTGCAGAAATAATACAAGACAAGGGAACTATCGTCTTTATATTGCTCAAAATACTTATCCGCAAAAATACTCAACGAAATTGGCTGTTCTATGGCGTACATAAATTGCGGATAAGCAAAATACAAGGAAATTCCGTAAAATCAACGCTAGCGCAAGCCTAACTTCGTATACCGCTTATCCGAAGATAACGTATTCCAATATCAATCACCCATACTATAACAAGACAATTGCGCGGCCATATTGACTGCACGGCAATACTTACGCAACCAACAGAAAGGAGTAAGGGTCAGGGTGTTTCTTCCGTTACCAAAAGGAACGGATATATTCTTACCCGTCAATGTCAATGATCAAAAATAACACCACAATTGACCAAAATGAAGGAATAAGCGGAGATGGCGGACATGGTAGTACCGTCACGATGGAAGAATTCTATGACAGGTTAGCAACCCTGCAGGAAGCGCTTGCCAGTTTCGACCGGATCTTGGACGATATTGCTCTTGAGATCAAAAAACGCCAGGGATGCGGCGTTGGATCAGCTGCCGCAGCACCTGAAATAGAGATACCGCCTAAATCAGATACTGCGCCAACAGGAAAACGACAAGGAAAGTTGCAGAATGAGCCGACGATGGAGGTATCGAGCGCTGATATACCGTCTGGCAGCAAGTCGGACCATCTTGTAGGTGTGCCGAAGGCAGGAGATTCACCGGTGCTGCCGAAGCCCCACAAAAAACGCCTGCAGAAACGCGGAGCATGGGACAAGGTCAACCAACCCGGCCATTGAATGACCGGGCATGAGGGAGCGGTCCTCCGGGGCTGCTCTCAAGTGCAGGGGCATTCAGTGGAAGGTTGAGCAGCACTTGGCCACCGGATATCTTGCCTCAGCTACGCTGAGACTGGACATCTTGGCTCAGCTATGCTGAGACCGGACATCCAGCCCTGCGGATACAGGGCAAAGGCATCCGTGCAAAAAGTTGGTGCGCCAATACGGCAGCGTGTGCTTC
>CANPYE010000056.1 GCA_947588005.1 uncultured Lachnospiraceae bacterium
GCGGAGAAGAATTTTAAAGTAGATGAGGAAGGCTTTGCGGCCGCCATGAAGCAGCAGCGGGAGAAGGCCCGCGCGGCCCGCAAGACCACCAACTATATGGGAGCGGATGTGACGGTCTACCAGTCCATCCCGGCCGAGATCACGACAAAGTTCGTCGGCTATGACCGTCTGGTCCATGATTCGAAGATCGCGGTGCTTACCACCGAGGACGAGCTTGTGGAGGCTCTGACCGACGGCGAGAACGGGACCATTATTGTCGAAGAAACGCCGTTCTACGGCACCATGGGCGGCCAGCAGGCCGATACCGGCGTGATTGAGAGCGCGTCCGGTACATTTACCGTAAAGGACACGATCCATCTGCAGGGCGGCAAGGTAGGCCATGTGGGCGTGATGACCAGCGGCATGTTCAAGGTGGGCGATGTTGTGACGCTTAAGGTGGACGAGGCGAATCGCGCTTCTACCTGTAAGAACCACAGCGCGACCCATCTGCTCCAGAAGGCGCTGCGCATGGTGCTGGGCGATCATGTGGAGCAGGCCGGCTCCTATGTGGACGCGGGACGTCTGCGTTTCGACTTCACCCATTTCTCCGCGATGACGGCTGAGGAGCTTAGGAAGGTCGAGGATCTGGTGAACCAGGAGATCGCGGAGTCGCTTCCGGTCGTGACGCAGGAGATGAGTCTGGACGAGGCCAAGAAGACCGGAGCGATGGCCCTCTTTGGCGAGAAGTACGGCGAGAAGGTCCGCGTGGTAAAGATGGGCGATTTCTCCATCGAGCTGTGCGGCGGCACCCACGTGGGCAATACGGGCGTCATTTCCCAGTTCAAGATCCTCTCGGAGACTGGGATCGCGGCAGGCGTGCGCAGGATCGAAGCACTGACCGGAGAAGGCTTAACGGCCTATTATAAGGGCGTGGAGGAGCAGCTTCACGAGGCGGTCAGGGCGGCCAAGACGATGCCCGCGGAACTGACGAAGAAGATCGAATCCATGCAGGAGGAGATCCGCAGCCTGCGGTCGGAGAATGAGAAGCTTAAGAGCAGGCTGGCCGGCAGCGCCATGGGCGACGTGATGAGCCAGGTGAAGGAGATCGGCGGGGTGAAGACGCTGATTACCAAAGTGGCGGATGTGGATATGAACGGTCTGCGTAACCTGGGCGATCAGATGAAGGAAAAGCTGGGCGAAGGCGTCGTCGTCATCGCTTCGTCTCAGGGCGGCAAGGTGAATCTGATGGCGACCGCGACGGACGCGGCCCAGAAGGCGGGCGCCCATGCCGGCAATCTGATCAAGGCGATCGCCGGACTGGTCGGCGGCGGCGGCGGCGGACGGCCGAACATGGCCCAAGCCGGCGGCAAGGATCCGTCCGGTATCGAGAAAGCGCTCGAGAAAGCCGCCGAAGTGCTTGCGGAGCAGCTGAACCGCTGATTTTGACCGGTAATTGTGGGGGTATTGTCCGAACTATCGGGCGCCGGCTTCGCATAAAGCCGGACAGACGCCGGCAAAATCATGAAAAAGTCGTCTTCTGTGAAAAAACCAGTTGACGAATGACAATTTTGTGGTTATAATCATGACAGTGCTAGGAAATACCCAAACAGTTGTATTGTGCACAAATTAGCAACTGGAGGGAGGTTAGGTGTGAGCGATGTCGAACGTAATCGTTAAGGACAACGAGTCTCTGGACAGTGCCCTGCGCAGATTCAAAAGAAACTGCGCCAAGGCCGGCATTCAGCAGGAGATCCGCAAGAGAGAGCATTACGAGAAGCCCAGCGTAAGACGTAAGAAAAAGTCCGAAGCTGCGAGAAAAAGGAAGTACAACTAATCCTGTTTTTCATTGTAGGTTCGAGTCCCCGGTTATTCGTGACCGGGGATTTTTTTTTGCGCTTATGTTTGGACATAAAGCACTTGAATTTACTCCCTGTCCTTTATATAATAGAATACAGGCAAAACGATAAAGAGGAGGTACGGTATGAGCTGTACAAAGACAGTTTTCGGGAAAATGGACGACGGTACGGAGGTGTACCGTTATACGCTTACGAACCGTTCCGGCGCGTCGGCGTCATTTACGGATATGGGCGCCGTGTGGCTGACCATGGAGGTCCCGGATAAGGACGGAAAGCTGGCGGATGTGGTGCTTGGCGTGGATACGGTGGATGCGCTTAAGGTGAATCCCGGCCATATGGGCGAGATCGTGGGCCGCAGCGCCAACCGGATCGGGGACGCGAGGTTTACGCTGAACGGGAAGACCTACCAGCTGGCGGCCAATGACGGAAAGAACAATCTTCACAGCGGCCCGGATTATTACCGGCTCCGCAAATGGAACGCGGAGGCGGAGGAAACGCCGCTTGGGACGATGCTTGTGTTTACGCTGTCAAGCCCGGATCAAGATCAGGGTTATCCCGGCAATGCGGATATCATGGTGTCCTATACGCTGACCGAGGACAACGCGCTGCAGATCGATTACCATGCGGTCTGCGATGCGGATACGGTCGTGAATATGACGAATCACGCCTATTTTAATCTGGCGGGGCATGATTCCGGGCTGGCCACGGATCAGCTGATCTGGATCGACGCGGATCATTATACGGTGACGGACGACGGAAGCATCCCCACCGGAGAAATTGCGCCGGTGGAAGGGACGCCGCTTGATTTCCGCACCGCGAAGGCGATGGCGGGCGAGATCGATACGGACTTCCATCAGGTGGCCCTCTGCGGCGGCTATGATAATAATTTTGTGCTGAATCACGAGCCGGGCGAGCTGTCCCTGGCGGCGAGAGCGTATGATCCGAAAAGCGGACGTTTTATGGAAGTCTACACGGATCTGCCGGGACTGCAGCTGTACGCGGGCAATTCCCTGTCTACGAAGCTTGGGAAGAACGGCACGACTTATCATGACAGGGGCGGTTACTGCTTCGAGTCTCAGTTCTTCCCCAATAACTTAAACTGCCCGGGCTTCGCTTCTTCGGTACTGAAAGCGGGCAGCGAGTACAAGACGACGACGATCTATAAATTTGGAGCGGAGTAAGAAGTACGCGGCAAACGATTAGTCGGGGCAGGATAATACATGACGAAATCTTTATATATCGCGGAAAAGCCCAGCGTAGCGCAGCAGTTCGCCGCGGCGCTTAAGAAGAACTGGCGCCGGGCCGACGGCTGCCTGGAGGCGGACGACGCTATTGTGACCTGGTGCGTAGGCCATCTGGTGACGATGAGCTATCCGGAGGCATACGATCCGGCGTATAAGCGCTGGAGCCTTCAGACGCTGCCTTTTCTTCCGAAGGAATTCAAATACCAGGTCATTGACAGTGTAGCGAAGCAGTTTAACATTGTCAGCGGCCTCCTAAACCGGCCGGATGTGGACGTGATCTACATCTGTACCGACTCCGGACGGGAGGGAGAATACATCTACCGCCTGGTGGATCAGATGGCCGGCGTGAAGGGAAAGACGCGAAAGCGCGTCTGGATCGACTCCCAGACCGAGGAGGAGATCCTGCGGGGGATCCGTGAGGCGAAGGATTGGACGGAATATGATAATCTGTCCGCCTCCGCCTATTTGCGCGCCAAGGAAGACTATCTGATGGGCATTAATTTTTCGCGGCTCCTGACGCTTAAGTACGGCAATTCCGTCTCTGCTTTCTTAAAGCAGGACCGGACCGTGGTCAGCGTGGGTCGCGTCATGACCTGTGTGCTTGGCATGGTGGTGCGCCGGGAGCGGGAGATCCGGGAGTTTGTGAAGACGCCGTTCTACCGCGTAATCGGAACGTTTGGGAAGGCGGCCGGTCCGGGGCAGGAAGAAAGAGAAGCCGCCGGGGGTTCGCTGCCGGAATTTCCGTGCGGACAGAACGCGGGGGACGCCTCTCTTGCGTTCGATGCGGAGTGGCGGTGCGTGGAAGGGTCGAACTATTACGGAACGCCGTTTCTGTATAAGGAGAACGGATTCAAAGAGCGGAAGACGGCGGAAGAACTGATCTCCTATCTGACGGGAGCCGGAGCGCTTGTTTCCGCCGGCGGCTGCGCAGTTTCCGGGAATGCAGTTCCTGTGGATGCAGCTTCCGGGAATACAGCTTCAGAAAATAAAGCGTCTGTCGGCGGCGGGATATCTTCTGGAGAAAATGAATTATCCGGTAACAGCGTGGTTCAGAAAATGGAAAACGCTGTTTCAGCAGGACAAATAGTTTCAGCTTCTACTGACGACGGACCAAAAACGCAGCCAGAGGGCCGACCGAAGCGGCCGGAGCATCTTACCGCCATGATTGCGTCAGTCGAGCGCAAGAAAGAGACGAAGAATCCGCCGCTTCTTTATAATCTGGCGGAGCTGCAGAACGACTGCTCAAAGATGTTTAAGATCAGTCCGGATCAGACCCTGCAGATCGTGCAGGAGCTCTATGAGAAGAAGCTGGTCACCTATCCGAGAACCGACGCCAGGGTGCTGTCCACGGCGGCAGCAAAGGAGATTCATAAGAACATCGGCGGCCTGCGCCAGTTTGCGCCGCTGCAGGCGTTTGCGGAGGAGATCCTGCAGGCCGGAAACTATAAGAATATCGCGAAGACCCGCTATGTCAATGACAAGCAGATCACCGACCATTACGCCATCGTTCCGACCGGTCAGGGCTTCGGGGCGCTGCGCAGCTTAAAACCGCTGGCGCTTAAGGTCTATGAGGTGATCGCCAGGAAATTTTTAAGCATTTTCTATCCGGCCGCGGTCTATCAGAAGACGTCGCTGGAACTTGTGCGGCTGGAGGAGCATTTCTTCGCAAGCTTTAAGATCCTGGCGGAGCCGGGATATCTGAAGGTGGCGGATGTGTCCGGAGGCAGGAAACGATCCGGGCGTGAAGATGCACCGGCGGGGGCCGGAAGCGCCGCCTCATCCGGTGCGGACGAGAACGCTAAGAAAGACGCCGCAGAAGGCGCAGACGATTCCGAGCGCAACCGTCGGGACCTGGAGAATCCGGAATTTCTTAAGATGCTGGCGTCGCTTAAGAAGGGCATAGAGCTGGAAGTTTCCAGCTTTGCGATTAAAGAAGGCGAGACTTCGCCGCCCAAGCGTTACACATCCGGTTCCATGATCCTGGCGATGGAGAACGCGGGCCAGCTGATCGAGGACGAGGAGCTGCGGGCGCAGATAAAGGGCAGCGGGATCGGAACCAGCGCGACGCGGGCGGAGATCCTGAAGAAACTGGTGAATATCAAATATCTGGCCCTGAACAACAAGACCCAGGTGATCACGCCCACGCTTCTGGGCGAGCTGGTGTATGAGGTGGTGGCCGCTTCCATACGGCAGCTTCTGAATCCGGATCTGACGGCCAGCTGGGAGAAAGGTCTGACCTTCGTGGCCGGGCGGACCGGGAACGTGATGCGGCTGAATAACCAGTACCAGCTGCGGGACAGTTTTGCCGCGGCGGCCAGATATTATAAGAAGTAAAGAAGTTTAATCTGGTATTGAACGGATTGAACTTCTTTTTTTCATGTAGCGCCAGAGACGTTCTGCTCGTATTGCATTAGTATGAAAAAGAGTACCAGTGACGCTCTCCTCGTATTTTCAGGCAGGCAGAGCGTTAGAGAGACGCAGGTACGCCCGTGACAGGCGGTACGCAAAAGAAAATGCATAAAAATAGGCAGCTTCAACAAAATCTGCCTATTTGCGTAATAAGTTTCATAATGTTTTGAAACTGCATTGACACTCCTGCTATTATTGATGTAATATCTTCTCAAGAGAACAAAATAAAACAAATTTCCAATGTATTCCAAAAGTTATCTGATATTAATACGAGACTGACAGGGAATGAGAAGCCGCACCCCTTTATTTTTTGCGCACTTTTTGGGGCGATATAAGAACCTGTATGAGAATAGAATCAGGCCAAGACATGGCAAAATTAGAAAGATGCGCAGCAAGCTGCCCATTTTGAAAGGGCAGGAACGGCATAGAGGGAAGAAAAGGAGGAAACAGCGTGCTTAGATATCTGGAAGTAAAAGACGGAATCCGCGAGATGATTCAGAAAAAAGAATCCGGAAGTAAAATACCGTCCCGCAATTACCTGTGCAAAAAGTTTGAAGTCGCACGCAATACGATCGACAAGGCGATCATGGAGCTGGAGCGGGAAGGCAGCCTGTATTCTGTAAAAGGCAGCGGTACCTTTGTCGCGGAGAATCACTCGCGGAAGATGCTCAATGTGGGCGTGATTCTTCCGTCGGTCATGGACGACATTTATCCGAGATTCATTTTCGGAATCGAGCAGTACGCGTCTGCCAATGATATCAACATCGTACTGTTTTCCAGCGACCGGCTGCCGGACAGGCAGAGGGCCAACGTGCAGCGTGCGATCGAGATGCAGGCGGACGGCTGCATCATCATTCCGACATTGGATTCGGAGCAGAGCTTTGAGACATTCCTGAAGCTGCGGGAGAAAAAGATACCTTTTGTTCTCTGTTACCGCAGCGTGGACGGTCTGGACGTGCCGTTCGTGGGCGTCAATAACTGCTATGGCGCCCACATGGCTGCGCGGCATCTGATCGAATGCGGCTGCACGCGTTTGTCCTACATTTCCGATAAGAAATATTCCGTCGCCCTGGAACGGTATTACGGCTATGAGACGGCGATGCTGGAATATGCCGGGCAGGTGGAACGGGGCGAGATGCTTTTAGGGAACTTTGACGAAGCGGAGCTTCGGAGACGGCTCCATAGTATGTTTGCGAAGCCGGATTACCCGGATGGGGTGGTCTGCTTTGATGATAACACGGCCGCATTCCTGTATGTGGTACTGCAGGAAATGGGCCTGCGGATCGGAGAGGATGTAAAGGTGGTAGGGAACAATAACAGCGACATCTGCAGCAAGCTGCTGGTTCCGCTTTCCTCAGTATCCTCCAGGTCCAGCACGATGGGAAAGGAGGCGGTAAAACTCCTGATGAAGGAAATGGAAGGGCAGGGCGGCGAGACGCTGTCTCTGCTGGCTCCGGAGATCTTCGTCAGGGAGAGCAGCACCGGGAGGAAGGTGCAGATGCAGGTGGTGTGAGGGACTGCAGGTGAAAGGGTAGGTGACATGTATATATGACGGAAGGAGAGATCCATGAAACTGGGAGGATTGATTCCAGCGCTGATTACGCCGCTTGACAGGAATGGCGAGGTGAATTTCCCTGAGCTGAGAAAACTGGTTAGGGTGCTTCTGGAGGAAGGAGCAGACGGCTTTTATGTAACAGGCAGCACGGGAGAATGTTTTCTGCTTACGGATGAAGAGAGAATCCGAATCGTGGCTGCTGTTGCGGAAGAGGTGAATGGCAGGGTTCCGGTGATAGCCCATGTAGGCAAGATCGGTGCCGCGCAGGCAGCGCGGCTGGCGAAGGAGGCAGAGAGGGCAGGTGCGGACGCAGTTTCCAGCGTTCCCCCGTTCTACTATGATTTCAGATTTGAAGAGATCGTCAGATATTACGAGGCGGTCACCGAAGCGGTCAGTTTGCCGATGGTTGTCTACAATTACCCGAAATTTTCCGGTGTGACGATTACGGCGGATAATCTGGGGATGATCATGAAACGCTGCCGGGTAAGCGGTTTAAAGTATACGGACATGAATCTCTATGAACTAGAGAAAATACGGGTGCGTTATCCGGATATCTGGCTCCTGTTCGGCAGAGATGAAGCGTTGCTTTCTGCACTCCCGCTTGGCGTTGACGGTGCTGTTGGCAGTACATACAACATTATGCTGAAGAAATATAAGCGGCTGTGGACGGCGTATCTGACCGGAAATCTGGAAGAAGCCGAGGCGATCCAGCATGAGGCGTGCAGGGTGATCGATCAGTTGATGGGATTTAGGGATATCAGCGCGGAGAAGTATCTGCTGGGACGGAAAGGTATATGGGCTGGAGACTGCCGTGCGCCGTTTAAACCACTTACTGCAGAAGATAAGCGGCTGTTGGATGAAACGGGAGGATTGGAATGACGCTCGAATATTCTAAGACTGTAGCGAGATACGGGGAAGGAGAGTTTGCGGAATACAGAATTCCGGCGCTGACCGTTTTGGAAAATGGAACTGTCATCGCAGCCTATGAGTCACGCAGGGAAAGGACTTTAGGTGACTGGGCAGAAACATGGATCACTGTCCAGAGGAGTACAGACGGCGGAAAGACGTTTGAAAGTCCGGTTTATCCGCACCAAAAAATCAATGATATCCAGGCGGGAAGTACGGTTACATGGAACAATCCGGTATTGATAGCGGATGGAGAAACCGTTCATCTGATCTTTCATGGAGATTATGCAAGCGCATGGTACTGCAGAAGCAAGGACAACGGACAGACGTTCTGTACGCCAAAGAATATCACGGATTGTTTTAGGGGCTTTCCTGCGCAATGGAACGTATGTGCCTCCGGGCCCGGTCATGGCCTGGTTGATTCGAAGGGACGCTTGGTGGTGCCGGTCTGGCTGGCTTTCGGCAGCGTGAAGACGGAACTTGATCCGGGAGGACGCATCAAGAGGCATGAGCCTTCAAGATCCGGTTGTATCTTCAGCGATGACGGCGGAGAAACATGGTATCCGGGCTTTGTAACCTCGGGGATCGAAAACGCGAACGAAGCAGCGGTTGTTCCGCTTTCGGACGGAAGGTATCTGTTTAATTTCAGAAACTGCCGCTATGAAAAATGCCGTGTTCTTGGGATCGCGGATCCAGAGCTTAAGCGACTGGAAAAGGTATGGTCAGAACCTGAACTTCCCGATCCAGGTTGTATGGGCGGCATGGCGGCCAAAGACGGCAGTATCTATTTTGTAAACTGCGCGAACGTGATTTCAAAGAAAGATCAGGGCGCAAGAATCAATTTATCCGTTTCGGAGAGTACGGATGAAGGAAATTCATGGAAGAGAATTCAGACGGTTGAGGAGTTTGCCGGGTATGCGGATATCGCTGCAGTAGAGGACGGTCTTTATGTTTTTTATGAAAAAGGCATAGATGGAAAGTTCCCAATAGAAGAGTTAATTCTGAAAAAGTATTTATATGAAAACTGAAGAAATGGAAAATACGCAACAGGAAGGAGATTCTATGAAAAAAAGAATGGTTGCAATGGTAATTGCTGCTTCTATGGTAATAGGCATTATGAGTGGATGCGGCTCTGGAAATTCGAATCCGACGCAGGGAACGAGTGCTGCATCCGGAACATCAGAGAAAACAGAAACAACAGCCGGCGGCGATTCCGCAGAGACGTCCGCGCAAGTGACGGAGGCTGCTGATGAGGAGATTCCGACAATTGTATATTATAATAATTCCGGCGGAATCAACTATAATGACGGTGTCGCGACGGATCCGGATTACTATAAGAGAATGCAGGATTATATTATTGAGCAGATTGGCGTAAAGGTTGAAGTTATTATTCCGCCGCAGGACAACGCGGCAGAGAAGTTGGGGCTTTTGCTTGCAGGAGGCGATCAACTGGATTTTTGGTGGGGAAATTGGAGAGACTATTACGAAGACGGAATTATTATACCGATCAATGAATATCTGGAGATGCCGGAAGCAAAGTCCCTGTATGAAGACTGGGATGAGAATCACTATGACGGCTGGAAACGTATGACGGATCTTAATGGTAATATCTGGGGTATTCCTCGTTTATGTAAGGGTGCCACATACCCAGTTTATGTCAGAAATGATTGGTTGGAACTGTTGGGAATGGATATGCCGCAGACATTGGATGATCTAAACAAATATCTTTATGCGATTAAAGATCTTGATCCCTATGGAAATGGAGAGACGATTCCTCTGGTTTTGCAGGGCGGCGCAAATCCTATGGATGGTGCAGTCTATTGCTTTGGCGGAGGCTTTCTGGATCCTGTCGGAAGGTGGCTGGATGAAGCAGATGGGAAAGTAAAGCCGGATTATCTTCAGGCAGGGTATAAGGATCTGGTCGATCAGGTCAGACAGTGGTATGAAGACGGCATTATTCATATTGAATATATGGGGAATAACAATACGATTCGTCGCGAACAGATTACAAGCGGTCGTGTAGCGGCGACTGCCTGCTGGTATTCAGATGTTACGATAACAGATGAAGGGTTATCGGCAAATGTACCGGACTGGGATGTTACCGAAAGAGGAGATTATATTTTTGGAATGAACCACAACGGACTTATAGGACCGAATGGAAAGAAAATGGAAATATTCTCAAATGGGAACAGTACACAGGCCTTGATGATCAGCAGCAAATGCAAGCATCCGGAAGCAGTTATGAAATTCATTGAGTGGGCGAATGAATTTGAAAATTCCATAACGATTCAAAGAGGTTTTGAAGGGGAAGGTTGGGAATATTCTGATAAGGAAAACGCGAAAGAAATGCATATTATAAATGTTTTAAATGATAAAGATTATGTATATTGCATGGATTTCTGGATTCCTAATCAGAGGGAGGCATCAGTTACTGATTTTTACGCTTCCGGCGTGCAGAATATGCATAATAAGTATCTTCAGGAATATTATAGCGAATATAGCCGTGGTAGTGATCAGGATTTTGAATGGTCTGTTGCGTGGGATTCGGCAGCCATGAGCGAAGCTTGTCCGTTCCTGGGCGATATTAACACCTACAGAAATGAGCAGTTTGCAAAATTCATCAATGGCACAAGATCTATGGATACCTGGGATCAGTTTATTGAAGAGTGTTATGATATGGGGTTAGATGCTTATATTGAGGAAAGCACAAGACAGTATAATAATTGGCTGAATTCCCGTTAGTGTTTAAACCGACGCCCCGCATAAGAGAGATGCTATTACGCGATGCTGGAAATATGCGGGGCAAGTTTGATATATACAGGAGAAAAAGATGAATAAGAATAAAAGATCTCTTTGGTATTATCTGAAGAAGGATCGTTTGATCTATATCATGATGCTTCCAGGGTTGTTGTATTACCTTATTTTTCATTACCTGCCGATGATTGGGATCATCATTGCATTTAAGGATTATAAACCATATTGGGGGCTAAAGGGAATATTTACGTCTGAATGGGTAGGTCTTAAACATTTCAATAAGTTTTTCCGATCCATGTATTTTGGCAGGCTGTTAAAAAACACTCTGCTGATCAGCATCTACGGGCTGATCTTTGGGTTTCCGCTGCCAATTATCCTTGCCCTGTTTATCAATGAACTGAAAAGTCTGCGTTTTAAGAAAACGGTACAGACAATTTCCTACCTGCCGCATTTCTTGTCGGCGGTAATTGTAGTCGGCATTATCAGGAATATTGTTTCGGCGGACGGAGGACTGATCAATGGAATTATTTCAGCATTTGGAGGAAAACCGATCCCATTTTTGCAGAAACCGGAATGGTTTCGGACAATTTATGTGGTTTCTGGCATCTGGCAAGGTATTGGGTGGTCCAGTATCATTTATCTAGCAGCTATGTCCGGCATTGATCAGGAACTTTATGACGCGGCAAAGGTGGATGGAGGTGGGGTCTTTAAGCGTATGTGGCATATTACACTTTCTGGGATTGCTCCAGTAGTCAGTATTCAACTGGTTCTGAATATTGGACATTTGCTAAGTGTCGGCAGAGAGAAAATTCTGCTTTTATATTCTCCGCAGACTTATTCTACTGCGGATGTGATTAGTACCTATGTTTACCGGGAAGGACTGATCAATCAGAACTATTCCTTCTCAACCGCAGTTGGCTTGTTTAATTCATTAGTCGGTATTGTGATGGTTCTCGGAAGTAATTATATTGCCAAACGTATGGGACAGGAGGGGATCTGGTGAAGAAAAGAAAATACATATCCGGTGAAAAGATATTCCAGGTGATAGATATCCTGTTTCTTGTTATGCTTTGCATTGTTATTATTCTTCCGGTTTTTTCCATGGTCATGACATCGTTTCTGACAGATGCGGAAATTGCGAGAAGGGGCGGGTTTATCTTCATTCCGGAAAAATTTGATTTTAGCGCTTACCTGATGCTCTGGAAAAGCAGAAGCAATATTATGCGTGCCTACGGCAATACACTTTTTGTAGTTATCGTAGGAACTGCGTTAAATCTGGCAGTGACGATCGGACTGGCATATGGTCTGTCCAGACCGTATTTGAAAGGGAAAACGGCGATTACTGTATTTATATTCATAACCATGCTGTTTGGCGGCGGATTAGTTCCATCTTTTCTGCTGGTTAAATCACTGGGACTGATGAATAGCCTGTGGGCGTTGATTCTGCCTGGAATGGTAGGTTCATGGAATATGTTTGTTATGCGGAATTTCTTTAAATCAATACCGAGCAGTCTGGAGGAAGCTGCGACCATTGACGGTGCCAATAACTTTCAAATATTAACACAGGTGGTGCTTCCGTTATCAAAAGCGTCAATCGCTACAATTGGATTGTTTTATGCGGTTGGACACTGGAATTCGTGGTTTGGGGCCATGATATATATTAATGACGCATCGAAGCTGCCCATGCAGAATATCCTACGCAATATCATGGCATCGGCTAATGGAATCTCTGATCTGGCCAGCGAAGGACTTGAAAGTCTGAGTGCAGCACCGCCTACCAGAGCAATTCAGTCGGCATGCGTTATAGTTACGATGCTCCCAATCTTGTTTGTCTATCCATTCATTCAAAAATATTTTGTAAAGGGTGTTATGGTAGGCAGCGTTAAAGGATAGGAATATGATTTCGTTTAAGGAAAGACGAGGAGAATATCGCATGAATCGAGAACAAGCGGATATTGACATGGATTATTCAGCAATAAGAGGATTTAATTATCAGCCGAGTTATGGAACAACCAGCCTGGAGAATTGGGTATATTTTCAGCCGGATGTTATTGAGCGTGAAATGCAGCAGGGAAAAGAATACTTTCCGGGTTTTAACACGGTGCGTTACTGGCTGTCGTGGGATGCGTATTATAGAAGACCGGAAGAATTCAAAACTAATTTTGAGAAGATGCTTGTGATTGCCGATCGCCTTGGAATTAAAGTGGTTCCCTGTCTTTTGAACCGGTGGCATGACCATTATGACAATGGCGGCGTGTATTTGGATAATTTCGCGTTTCCCACGAGCAAAGCGTATTTCAGACCGCTCTATCTGGAATATGTGAAAGATATTGTTAAAGAGCATCGTAACGATTCGCGTATTATTTTATGGGATATTTGTAATGAGCCGTTTTCTTATAACCGCATAATGCCGGATCAGGATCCGTATGTTCAGTCTGAACGGATCTGGCTGACAGAATTATATGAGAGCATAAAAACAATAGACGATAAAACTCCGGCCGGCGTAAGTGTTAGTCAGGAGAGTATTGGCAGTTTGAAACGGGTAAATCAAATCAGCGATGTGCTGATGATACATCCGTATTTGAATTGTAAAGAAGAATTTGTGTTTGATCCGGTTCGAAGAAAACGTTTTGTTGATTATATTGATGAAGTGTGTGCCTATGGAAAAGAGGTTGGCAAACCAATTCTGGTGACCGAGACATGCTGGGGCGCGCTTGACGATCAGATCAGAGTGGAACAGATTAAGTTTACATTAGGCGTTCTTACAGATAAAAAAATTGGCTTTCTCGCACATGCTCTGCATTACAGCCGTATAGCAGATCTGCATGACTGGAAAGATGGATCTGTTTGTGTTCCAGGCAATCTTGCGTTTACAACGCGGGATGGAAAGTTACGTCCGGGACATGAGATTTTTAATCAGTTTTAGTGACGAAATTAGAAGGGAGAGTCAGGATGCTTACAGAGGAACAGAGAGCGAAGATGCTGCAGTGTCCGAAGGGACCGGTGGATATGGTTTTGGATACTGACGCCTATAATGAGATTGACGATCAGTTCGCGATTGCTTATGCGCTCCGAGCTGTAAAACTGACGGTCAAGGCATTATATGCCGCACCGTTTTCCAATCAGAATTCCAGCGGCCCGGCTGATGGAATGGAAAAAAGCTATCAGGAAATTAATAAGCTTCTTAAGCTTCTGGGAGAGGAAAAGCCGGTATTTCGGGGTTCTGTCGGATATCTGCATGATGAAAAGACACCGGTAGAATCAGAGGCAGCTGAAGATCTTTGCAGTCGTGCCATGGAGTATTCGCCGGAACACCCGCTTTATGTAGCAGCAATCGGAGCCATTACGAATATTGCCTCGGCGCTTCTAATGCAGCCGGAAATTGCTGACCGTGTTGTAGTGGTCTGGTTGGGAGGACACGCGGTTCATTACTGTGATAACCGTGAATTTAATATGAGGCAGGATATAGCGGCGGCGCGGGTTGTGTTCGGCAGCGGGGTTCCGCTTGTCATATTGCCCTGCGCAGGTGTTGTTGACTGCTTCTCTACTACAGAGCATGAACTGCGCGCATGGTTGTCCGGCAAAAACGCGCTTTGTGATTATCTGGTAGAGAATACGGTAAATACAGCCAATAAATATGCGAGAGGGAAGGTTTGGAGCCGGGTGATATGGGATGTGACGACAATCGCATGGCTTCTCAATGATGGCAATAAATTTATGATGGACAAGCTGATTCCGACGCCGATTCCGGAATATGATTTTTATTACGCGTGGGACATACGTCGACCACTGTGTCGTTATGTTTATCATATCAGACGCGATGCTTTGATGGGGGATCTGTTCTTCCATTTGGTAAAGGAGTGAGTTTACATGCGGTTTATTGACTTTGGTTCGCTGAACTTTGACCATGTGTATCGGCTTAGTCATCTGGTGCGTAAAGGAGAAACGATTGCGGCCGCCAGTTACCAGAGAAATGAAGGCGGAAAAGGGTTTAACCAGGCTGTTGCGCTGGCGAAAGCCGGACAGCAGGTACATTTTGCCGGAGCGATTGGTCCGGATGGAACTGCTCTAAAGGTGTATCTGGAGAAGCTTGGCATACATACAGAGTGTTTGATGTCGGTTGATATACCGACGGGTCATGCCGTTATCCAGGTCGATGATGATGGAGATAACTCCATTGTTCTGTATGGCGGAGCAAATCGCAGTATAACGCGGGAAATGATCGAAGGAGTTCTGGATCGTTTTGAACAGGGAGATGTTCTGCTGATGCAGAATGAGATCAGCGGCGGAGCTATTATTCTGGAAGAGGCCGCCAGACGTGGACTACGCATCGTGCTGAATCCGTCGCCGATGGCACCGGAGATCATGTCATGGCCGCTTGAATATGTGGAATGGTTCATATTGAATGAAGTTGAAGCGGGAGATATGACCGGTGAGGAAGAACCGCACAAGATGCTGGATGCGTTGCTTCGTACTTATCCTCATAGCCATTTTGTATTGACTATGGGAGAGGCAGGGGCAATCTGCGCTTCGGACGGCCGACGGATATATCAGCCGGCTATTCGAACGACGGCAGTAGATTCAACAGCGGCGGGAGATACCTTTACCGGATATTTTTTGTATGCCATGTTAAATGGGAAGACGCTGCAGGAAGCCATTCGCCTCGCAGCCTGTGCTGCATCGATTACTGTCAGCCGCCCGGGGGCTGCAGTTTCAATTCCGGTGATGGAAGAATTGGAGAAAAAATGGACTATTCAGAAGTAAGAGGATTTAACTATCAGCCAAGCTATGGAACTACCAGTCTGGAAAACTGGGTATATTTTCAGAAGGATATTATCGAGAAAGAAATGAATAGGGGAAAGGAGTATTTCCCCGGATTCAACACGGTGCGTTACTGGCTGTCCTGGGACGCGTACTTCAGAAAACCGACCGAATTCAAGGCCAATTTTGAAAAAATGCTTGATATCGCGGATCGTCTGAAGATTAAGGTGGTTCCCTGCCTGCTGAACCGGTGGCACGATATTTATGATAATGGAGGCGTATATCTGGATAATTTTGCGGTTCCAAAAAGCGCCGCATATTTCCGGCCAAATTATCTGAAATATGTGAAGGATATTGTTGAGGCGCACCGCGAGGATCCGCGTATCCTTTTATGGGATATCTGCAACGAACCCTTTTCATACAGGCCGGTAACTTCAGACCTGATGCCTTATGTTCAGGCAGAGCTGGAATGGCTGACGGAACTCTATGAAGCGATCAAAGCGGTTGATGAGAAGGCACAGGCTGGAATCAGCGTGAGTATGGAGGAAGGCCTTGCCAGTTTGAAAAGGGTGGAACCGATCAGCGACGTGCTGCTGGTGCATCCCTATCTGATTGGGTGTGGAGAGCAGGTATTTGATCCGGCTCGAAGACAGCGTCTTGAGTCATATGTAACGGATGTCTGTGCCTTTGGCGAGGAGGTTCACAAGCCGATCCTGGTGACGGAGACCTGCTGGGGAGATCTTGATGATGCGCTTCGAGTAGAAAATATGCGGTTTACATTAAGTGTTCTCAGGCAGCACAATCTCGGATTCCTGGCGCATGCCCTGCAGTATAGCCGCATCGCTGATCTGCATGATTGGGAAGACGGCTGGGTTGGCGGCCCCGGTAATCTGGCGTTTACAACGCGTGACGGAAAGCTGCGGCCAGGACATGAGACTTTTAATGAATTCTGAGATGCATTGATAAACTAAAAATGGTGATTCATTAGAGGTGAATGTGTTTTTAATAACTTCTGAAATAGACTAATGTATCAGAAACATGGAAAGGTTGCTCAGTGACCATGATTTCTATCCGCCGCCGGAAATCGGCGCCGTGCTGATCGGCGTAATGGCAATAATACGGAAGTCGGTTTTATGAGAAGATAGGTGGATTTTCGACGGTTGAGGAAGATGAATTGTCGTACCGCCTGTTGTGCAATGAACATCCTGCGGGGAGTGATCCCCGCAGGATGCTGATGATTTTAAATATAACTGTCTTTGGAGCTACAGCCACGATCTGTTTATGTGAGACTGCGGGGTAGTGTGAAATATCAGGTTATTCGGTCGGCAGTTGACCGTTCTCCGTAGAAGACAATACGTTCAGCTATTCTGGGGAATGGAGATACCTGCCTTTTCAAGAAGCTGGCGCAGCTGCTGGTTTTCAGAAGCCAGTTGCTGTTTTTCGGAGGTCAGTTGCTGCTTTTCAGAAGCCAGCAGCTGATTTTCCGCCGTCAGTTTCTCAATATACTCGTCCTTCCACCCCGTGCGCCGGTAATAGTCCTCCCGGGCCTCGCACTGCAGACGGATCTTCTCGTCCTCGCTCAGTACCACAGCCGTCCTGGCCGCGTCGGTGAATATCGGGTTCTTTGCCGCCAAAGCCTTCAGCTCCTTCCATGTGACCGCTTTGAAGAGGCGCGCCCAGTGGTCGATCCGGTACGCCT
>CANPYE010000057.1 GCA_947588005.1 uncultured Lachnospiraceae bacterium
GGATCCGCGCACTCGCCCATACCGACTACGCCGTCTTCCTCGCCGCCGATGGCGCCGACCTCAGCCTCGATGGAGATACCCATCGCGTGAGCAATGGCAACCAGCTCCTTGGTCTTCGCTACATTCTCATCGATCGGATAGTGAGAGCCGTCGAACATAATGGAAGAAAATCCGGCCTTGATGCACTTATAGCAGCCGTCATAGGTGCCGTGATCCAGATGCGTGGCTACCGGAACGGTAATGCCCATCTCGTCGATCATCGCGCCCACCATGGCCGCGACGGTCTTAAACCCGGTCATGTACTTGCCTGCGCCCTCGGACACGCCAAGGATCACCGGGGACTGCAGCTCCTGAGCGGTCTGCAGGATGGACTTGGTCCACTCAAGGTTATTGATGTTGAACTGGCCTACCGCATAGTGACCCTCAACTGCCTTCTTAAGCATCTCTGTTGCAGATACTAACATGATAATACCTCCATATTCTTAAGATTATCACTTCGGTGCGCCGCTTCCGCAATGTTCTGCCCCCTGTCTGGCACAGAGCCGCGGACTCCGCTTACGGCAGAAAGCGCGCCAAAATTCTGCTACCAGTATACACCATAACTCAATATTTGAAAAGAGATTTTTATTCCTCGATCCATTTTCCATCAAGATCAAAATGGTACTCCTGTCCGCCAATGTCGCAATCTCCCACAACCATATCTCCCTCGCTGTCAAAATAGTACCAGACGCCGTCCTCCTCGTACCACTGGCTGCGGAGAATATCATAATTCGCCGACTGATCATCCCAATGATGCCACCCGCCCGCATACCACCAGGAACCTCCCGTCTTCTCCGGGGCGGAAAGCTTGACGATCAGTACGCCGTCGTGCATACAGATACATCCGTCCGCCGGCCACGGCGGCATCTGCTCCGAATATTCCGCGGCCATTTTCCTCTGTTCCTCATCGGCCACGCACATATCCACGCCCATCACATAGGCCAGTTCGGCGATGCGCCCGCTTACGCCGGCGTCATAGGCAGCATCCCATCCGAGGAACGAATGTCCGGTCGCCTCGCCCATCGGTATCTCCGGCAGATCCGACGCTATTTTCCCTACAAAAGCCACCGGGATGTGCTCCAGCCGCGTCCCGGCCGTCTCCTCCATGCGTGTTATGATCCGGTTCAGAAGAAGCCGGTCATTTTCATATGCCAGATGCCCGCTCTCCTGCATCTGCAGGGCAGTCACCGTCTGCGACCAACAGCATGAAAATAACGCCAGCAGCAGAAGAAGCCTCGGTCCCCTCCATCGAAAATTCTCCGCTGCCCAGGCAAAGCAGAACGCGAACACCAACGGGTAGAAAATCATGGAACGGATCGGAGAGCCGCCTCCGGAAACCAGCAGAAGAAGTCCCGGCGACAGGAAAAGTATAAACAGCGCCAAGCCAAGCCACGGCAGCTTTTTGCGGTGCCCGCGCACAGCCGGAACCAGAAACAACGCGGCAGTTAAAAGCAGCACCGGCGTGAACCAGCCGGAATAGTACAGACTGTCTGTCGTTTTAAGATAGATCTGTCCAAGCTGGAACTTAAGAACCGTAAGCGCGGTCGCAGGCGCCATCTTCCACAGATACATGCCCGAAGCATAGGGATATTCCGCAAAGAAAAACCGGCACAGCAGGCGATTGACCACAAACCATCCGGCCGCCCCGATCAGAAACAGAGCCACCAGCTTAACGCCCGCCGCCAGCCAGTACCAGACCGGCCCATCATCCGGCGCCGACGCACACCGCAGAAGGTAGAAAATCGCCGCCAGCGCGATAAAGAATACGAAAAATGCCTGATAGGTGCCGAACGCCCATATCATAAGAGCAACCGCCGCGCCGCAGACACAGACGCAGCACCAGCGGTTTTCTTTTCCGTTCTCCGGCGCCGCCGAAGCAGATACCGTTCGTCCGCAAACCAGCTTTTCCGTCAGATATACCGAAATCAGACACAAAAGCATCGCCCACGCAAATTCCGTGGTCTGAAGCGTAAAGTAAAACTGCTCCGTCAGAACCGGCGACGAGAGAAACAGAATGGAAAAGACCGGATAAAACCATCGAAAACCGGCGGGCCTGCCGGACCATCTCCATACAAGCCAGGAAAAAGCTGTCACAAACGCCAGCAAAAAAAGCAGCATCAGCAGATTCGCGGCATAGGGAAGCATTGCCGAAAAATGAAACAGCCACTTGGAAAAGGTCAATCCAAAACGTCCACTCCCTGCCCAGACATCACTGTAATGGGCATAATTCTTAAACAGCGCCCCTGTGTCGATCCCTACGTCGTGATAGAACAGGCGCGGTCCCATAAGGAAAAGCGCATACAGACAGACCAGAAACACCTGCCCCCGGCGTGCCCGGACCCAGCCGCAAAGCTCTCTGAAATCCTCCGCCATTCCCTCAAACACCTGCTTCATGACAGCAATCCTCCCGTATTTCACGGACAGGTTTTGTCCGCGCCGTCTATATTCCCAGGACACGGCTCACCGCCGCTTCCATATCGCTCTTATCGCACTCGGCCGTATGGCGGATCTCTGCGGTCTTAAGATCCGTTACCGCCTTCGGTACCGGCACATGGGAGAGATTCTCCAGCTCCTGGGCAATCGCGAAATCATCGGTCAGCATCATCGGTCCCTGGATCGCCTCCAATACCGATTTGGAGAATTTATAGGGACTTGCAGTCGAAACAATGACCGTCTTCGTCTGGTCGCCGGTTTCCTCCCAATGGGCCTTCCACACCGCGGCCGCCACGCCGGTATGCGTATCCATCACATAGCCGCGCTTCCGGTACTGGTACCGGATCACCTCCGCGTCCTGCTCCTCGGTGGCGTAACCGCCGGCAAAATCCTTCATGCGCATCTGCATTTCCTTCGTCACCGTATAGCGTCCCGTTCTCGCCAGCTGGAGCATCAGCCCCGCGGTCGCCCTGGCGTCGCAGCCGGTGCTCAAATAGATCAGGCGCTCCAGGTTGCTGGACACCAGGATATCCATGGAAGGCGACATGGTCAGCACGAAATCCCGGTTCTTATCGTAAGTGCCCGTGGTAAAGAAATCATACAGCACCTTATTGTCATTGGACGCGCAGAACAGTGTCTTGACCGGAACGCCCATCAGCTTCGCGAAATAACCGGCCAGAATATTGCCGAAATTCCCGGTAGGAACGACGAAATTAATCTCCTCGCCGTCCTCGATGCTTCCGCTGCCCAGAAGCTCCGCGTAGGCGTGGACATAATAGACGATCTGAGGGATCAGACGTCCAATATTGATGGAGTTGGCGCTGGAAAGCCGGAAACCGCCCTCCGCCAGCTTCTTCTCATACTCCTTATCCGCAAAGATCTTTTTCACGCCGGTCTGGGCGTCGTCGAAATTGCCGTGGATCGCGATAACCGCGGTGTTGTCCCCCTTCTGGGTCACCATCTGCAGCTCCTGGATATGACTGACGCCGCCCTTCGGATAAAAGACGATGATCCGTGTCCCCGGCACATCCGCAAACCCGGCCAGAGCCGCCTTGCCGGTGTCCCCGGAGGTAGCCGTCAGAATTACGATCTCCTTATCCTCATGGTTTTTCTTCGCCGCCACGGTCATGAGACGGGGCAGGATGGACAGAGCCATATCCTTGAACGCGATGGTATTGCCGTGGAACAGCTCCATCACGTAGGCAACGCCCACATGAACCAAAGGCGCGATCTCCGGATTGTCAAATTTGCTGTCGTACGCTTTATCGATGCAGTCGCGAAGCTCTTCCTCCGTAAAATCAGTCAGAAACAGCTTCATGACCTCATAGGCCTGCTCCTGATAGGTCATTCCGGCCAGCTCTCTAAGCGGCCTGTCAAGCTGCGGGATCTCGGACGGCATGAACAGACCGCCGTCTGCCGCAATACCCTTTAAGATTGCCTGGGAAGCGCTTACGCCGCTCTCGCCGCCGCGGGTACTCTGATATGTGATGTTCTTCATAAATGATGCTCCAATCCGCCGCCGCGACCGGCGGCCCCGATTCTCTCTGCCGCAGCGCCGGCGGCCATCCGGAAGCAATGGGCCGCCTGCTTTGCAGGCTTTCATTTTAACGAATGGATTTTAGCATACTTTCACACAGGCCGCAACGGTGAATATGTTAAATTTTTCACTGATTATCGGCAAATGATATTGCATCTTATCGGTAACGCGCCCGTCCGTCAAAAGCGAAAGGCTGTTTCTTACGGATCCGAAAGCTTTACCACCACCATGCCGTCGAGCAGGAAGACTGACTCGTTGGAAGGCCAGCTGTCTTTTCCGGCGCAGGCGGCCGAAGCTTTCGCGTAATCATCCGCGTTCGGCATTCCCATACGCATCCCCAGAACCAGGAAGAAATTCCTGGTTCTCGGGGTGATCCCCACATAATTCGTATAAGCGTAATCAAAGTAAGAACAGCCGATAACGTCCCCCGGCAGGGGTCTACCGGTCAGCTTTGCATCCCGTGTTCCCACAAATACGACCTTGCAGTTATCCATATCCGAACGGTTCGCAACCCGGCATATCTCGCTGTAGACCCGGTTTGCCATCAGCTTATCGCTTTGATACGTCTCATAGATCGTCTCCCACAGCTGATTCATCGTAACAGACTGCCGCCAGGCGATTCCCGCAAGGACAAGAATGAACGCCGCAAACACCGCCGTTTTTAAAGACTTCCGGCGCTTTCCCGTCTCTGCTTCTTCCATCAAAGCGTCCCTTACCAGCAGATACAGGGCGCCCGTGTAGAATGCAAATGTCAGGGCATAGGTAAGCTGTCCGCGTATCGGCTGATTCATGGCGGTAATAAACGTGATGAATGCCGGCGACAAAAACAGCAGCACTTCTGCCAGCAGCAGACAGAAGACGGACGGCCAAGAACCCTTCCGCTTCTTCCATCCCCTGCATACGGTCCAGACAGATACAATAAGCGCGATCCAGGAATAAAGCGGATGGAAAAATGTCCTCCATTCTGCCAGATAGATGCGCCTCATGTCGCTGATCAGGCTTTCCGACACCTCGGCCGCACTTTTCTTTCCCCACTGGAACATCGACATCACATAGGTCGCGTCCGCGCCCTTCCAGCGGCACAGGATCTCACTGAACACCCAGAAAAGAACGAAGCCCAACAGGAAATGCCCGGCATGAATAAGTCCCTGGGAGAACCCGCAGCGTTCCTCGCCGTATACCATTACCAAAATGTAAGAAATCAAAACCAGCGCAATATAGAATGCCGGGAACGCCGCATAGGAGCCGAATGCCCACACCATGAACCCAAGCGACACAAGATACCAGCAGCGGCTCTTTCCGCGCATAACTGCCTGTTCCGCGCAGAATACGGCCAATACACTGTAGATCATGGCCATCGTGATTTCAAACGCCTGCAGGATAAAGCGGTACTGCTCAGCGAGTACAGGCGCCGAGAGAAACACCGCCGCAATTATATATCCCGTTCCATCCTTCGCCGGCCGGCGGCCCCAGATGTGGATACAATAATCCAGCAGCATCACAAAGCACCATAACGCCAGCATCGTCATGATCATCTCAAACTGCGGAACAAGCCTTACAAATGAAAACAGCTTCTTGGTCAGGATCAGTCCAAACCGGTGAGATCCGTACCAGGAAAACAGAAGCTCCTCCGGAGCCTGAAGCATAATATCGCTGTCGATAAACACTTCCCACTGCAGAAGCCGGCTTCCATAGCACAGAAGGATCCAGACGGCCGCAAACCATCGAAATACCTTTCTCTCTCTGAAATACTGCCTGGCATCCCGCACAGTTTCCGTCAGCTCATCGCCAAACTGTCTGATCTGCGTCCGAATTTCTGCAATAAGCGCCATAGTTCCATCTCCATCCTTCTTAAATAATGTCATTATAAAATCAAACCGCAGGCGTGTCAACCGCCATTTCCGGAGCGTCCGGCATTCCGCATATCCGGAGCGTCCGGCATTCCGCCAGCCCGCGCTTCCTTCCGTTTCCGGCGCAGAGCGAAGCCCCGCGCTGCCCCAAAACAAAAGGCAGCACAAACTTGTTTCATTCTGCATAATTTATCCATAAGTACAATTTTTCCGGGGATTTGCAATGGTAATTCCATTGAGTCAGATAGATGCGGGAGAGAAAGCCTATGTGGTCTGGGTCGCCAGCCCGGCGGATATGGCCCGGAGGCTTAATGATCTGGGCTTTGCGCCGGGCGAAGAAGTTGTGTGCGTACTGCGCGGACGGCCTGGAGGAATGCGGGCGTATCTCGTGCAGGGCGCAGTCATCGGACTGCGGGAAGCAAACAGCCGGGAAATATTCGTGGAAGCGGCGCGGTCCGAGTGATACGGGCAGCGTGTCACCCGGCACGCTGCCCGCACAGAAGTTTCGTTTATTCTCCGTCCACATCCATATTCGCCGCCACGGCGATAGAACTCGATACGGTAGACACAGCCGTCACGACCGCCACGATCACGATCAGCAGCGCGCCGCCCATCATGAAGAAGAAAAACGTCTCCTCATCCTCCTGCTTCTCGTCTTCTGTCTCCTCAGCAGTCCCTGCGCCGGACGCATAGACCTCCTGCGCGGGAAGCGCCGCAAGAGACAGGCAGAAGCACAGCATCAGGGCCGCCAGAAAAAGTCTTATATGTTTCATGGGTTTGTGAACCTCCTGAGTAGAGATTATATCACATTTTCTCAAAAAATAAAATACCCAGGCACTCACTATTCTCTATTTTCATAGTGTAATCGTAAGGCTGCATATGTAAACCGGAGGTTTCCGTGGAAGATAAACAGATCACGGTGGCACTGGCTGGCAATCCGAACGTAGGCAAAAGCACTATTTTTAACGGTCTGACCGGCTTGAAACAACACACCGGCAACTGGTCCGGCGTAACCGTAGCGCCGGCCGCCGGGCGGATGAAGGATGGCGGGCAGGAATATCTTCTGGTCGATCTGCCGGGCACCTATTCTCTGGCGGCCCGCTCCCGCGAGGAGGAGACCGCCCGCGATTTCTTAAACAGCGGCGGCGCGGACGAGATCGTCGTCGTCTGCGACGCCACATGCCTGGAACGGGGTCTGCGGCTGCTGAAACAGATCCTGACCGTCGACAACGTCCGCGACCGCGGTATCCCCCTGATCCTCTGCGTCAATCTCTGCGATGAAGCGCGAAAGAAAGGCATCCGCATCGATTTCCGGCTTCTTCAGGACGTCCTGCAGTTCCCGGTGGTTCCCTGCTGCGCCCGCAGTGCCGGCGATCTGCAGAATCTTAAGGAAACGATCCGTAAGTCCGCCGGAACCGCCTGCTGTTACGACTGCCTCGATTTCTCGCCGAAACAGCTGGCGCGTGAAACCGTCCGCTACACCCGCGTCGACTATCGGCGGCGCGAAGAAATCATCGACCGTATCGTCACAGGGCGCTTCTTGGGCAGTCTGATCATGATCCTGCTGCTTTTCGGCGTCTTCTGGCTGACCATGACGGGCGCCAACGTCCCTTCGGACCTGCTGTGGAACTTTTTCTTCTCCCTGGAGCCGCACCTGGCAGCCGCCCTGGCCTGGCTGGGCGCGCCGGAAATGCTGGTTAATCTTCTGGTTTACGGCGCCTACCGGGTCCTGGCCTGGGTCGTCAGCGTCATGCTTCCGCCAATGGCCATTTTCTTTCCGCTGTTCACGCTCTTAGAGGATCTGGGATACCTCCCCCGCGTCGCCTTCAATATGGACCGGGCCTTCATGCGCTGCCGCGCCTGCGGCAAACAGTGCCTGACCATGGCCATGGGGCTTGGCTGCAACGCGGCCGGCGTCGTCGGCTGCCGCATCATCGATTCTCCCAGGGAGCGTCTTATCGCTGTTCTGACCAACTCCATGGTTCCCTGCAACGGCCGCTTTCCGACGCTGATCAGCCTGATCACGCTGTTCTTCCTGGCCGGGAAACAGGCGCACTTTGCCGCGGCGCCGACTGCCGGGATTCAAGCCGCCCGAGCCGCCATCTCCAACACGCCGTGGTCAGCCTTCGCCGCTTCTCTGGCTTCCGCCCTTCTACTGACTGTCCTCATCCTGCTGGGAGTCGCCGCGACCATGCTCTGCTCCCGGCTTCTCTCCGGCACCCTGCTAAAGGGCGTACCCTCCTCCTTCACGCTGGAGCTTCCGCCCTACCGCCGCCCGCAGATCGGCAAGGTCATCATCCGATCTGTTTTCGACCGCACTCTGTTCGTTCTCGGCCGCGCCGCGGCCGTAGCCGCCCCCGCCGGCGTCCTGATCTGGCTCCTGGCCAATCTTTCCGTCGGCGGACAGAGTCTCCTTGCGCTCATCACCGGCGCGCTGGATCCCTTCGCGCGGCTCCTGGGTCTGGACGGCGTCATCCTGACCGCCTTTATCCTCGGCTTTCCAGCCAATGAGATCGTGCTGCCCATCATCCTCATGGCGTACCTGCAGACCGGCGCTTTAGTGGAAATGACGGACTCCTCCGCCTTATTTTCCATCCTGACCGCCCATGGCTGGACCGCGAAGACCGCTCTCTGCATGATGATCTTCTGCCTGTTCCACTGGCCCTGCTCCACCACCTGTCTGACCATCCGCAAGGAGACCGGCAGCTGGAAATGGACCGCACTCGCCGCCGCTCTGCCGACCATCGTGGGGATCGTTCTGTGCGTGGGGGTGAACCTGGCAGGAATCGTTCTCGCACTGGCATAGATCCATTCGTCTCCATTTTATGCGTGGACACAGATACGGCGGGGATTTTTCTTACACCGTAAATCCCCGCCGTATAAACATTCTTATTCTTCACTCTGAACAATAAATATCTTCTAACATCAGCCGCCGGATCCGGCATCCGAACGATACTGGCGAATCAGACACGGTCCGCTCAGCCGACCTTCAGCTGGAATTTCCGGGCTTCCTTCTCCGAATCCACCTTCTCGATCATGGCTCCGAGGCACGCCAGCTTCTCCTCAAACCTCTCATAGCCGCGCTGTATGTACTCGATATCGTCAACCACCGTATAGCCTTCGGCAGCCAGTCCGGCGATCACCAGAGCCGCGCCCGCGCGAAGATCCGGGGCAGCGACCTGCGCGCCGGACAGCTTATCCACGCCGGTGATGATGGCGACGTTGCCCTCCACTACCTTCACGACGCCGCCCATGCGCGACAGCTCATCCACATATTTGAAACGATTCTCGAAAATGCTCTCCGTCACGATACTGGTTCCCTCGGCCAGCGCCAGCGTCACGGTTATCTGCGGCTGCATATCCGTCGGGAAACCGGGATAGACCTGGGTATTGACGTTCGTACGGGTCTGACGGGACTTGCCGATCACACGCACCGCGTCGTCGGACTCCACCACTTCGCAGCCGATCTCCTTTAGCTTGGCGGAAATCGACTCCAGATGCTTCGGGATCACATTGCGCACGGTCACATCTCCGCGGGTCGCGGCCGCGGCGCACATAAATGTACCGGCCTCGATCTGATCCGGAATCACCGCGTACTCCGTACCGTGGAGCCGCCGCACGCCCCTGATACGGATCACGTCCGTACCGGCTCCGCGGATATCCGCTCCCATACTGTTAAGAAAATTGGCCACATCGACCACATGCGGCTCCTTGGCCACGTTCTCGATAATGGTCTGGCCTTCGGCAAGCGCCGCTGCCATCATAATATTGATCGTCGCGCCGACAGACACCTTGTCCAGATAAACATGACTGCCTACCAGGTCAATCGCGTGTGCGGAAACCGCTCCCCGCTCAATATCCACCCTGGCTCCCAGCGCCCTGAAACCCTTCAGATGCAGATCGATCGGACGGCTGCCGATATTGCAGCCGCCGGGAAGCGGCACCCTGGCGCTTTTATATTTACCAAGAAGCGCGCCGATAAAATAATAGGAGGCGCGGATCCTGCGCATATATTCATCTTCAATGGTCACGTCGCTGATGCCCTCGGCGTTGATCCTCACTGTGTGACGGTCGATACGGTTCACCGCAGCGCCGATGGCCTGGATCGCTTCCAGCATTACGTTAATATCGTTCACATCCGGCAGGTTCTCGATCAGCACATCCTCATCCGTCATGATAGAGGCTGCCAGAATCCCAAGAGCCGCGTTCTTCGCGCCGCTGATTGCGACGTCTCCGACCAGCGGGTTCCCGCCCTTCATAATAAACTGTTCCATGAGACTCTCCCCGCAGCGACAAAAACTGCTAAAAATCGCGTTTTTACGCCCGTACAACTATATCATACCAAAATATGAAGAAAATGTAAATAAACTCTTACCGTTTTTTTAAATATCTCCGTAAATTCTATTTTACCTGAACGCCGCACAGAAAATCATTGCCATATGATTCGAAATACGCGGTTCCGTCGCCGAGCCCGAGCTTATACCGTTCGCCGGTGTCTGGATTCAGTACGCTTACGTTATACTGGTCGTAGCCGTACAGGATCAGAGCGGCGCCGCCTTCCGCGCGGGCCAATACCGGATAACCCTGGCTGATGTAATAAAGCGTCTCCCGAAGCGTCAGGCCGCGTCCGTCAAGCAGCATCATTCCGTCTTTTACCGTATTGATCCCGCCGTCTCCAAGACGTTTTGTCAGCTCGAACGCGAGAGCCTGCGCGTCTGTCAGCGAACGCAGGGTACGGCGGTTCACACGGTCCCACAGGATCCGCTGTTCCGCGTCCGTCACGATGCCCATCATATCGTAAACCGCATGTACCGCGGGAGCCAGCTCCGTATAGATCCCCTGCAGTTTCCCGCGTCCGTACGCATAAAACAGAGTTTCCTGCCGCGGTCCGTCCGAATGCAGTTCCAACCGCTCCGACTGATCGTAGGAAATATGGCTTGCCGCGGCGATCCTGACGCCGCGCCCGCTCCGAATATCCTTATCCAGCTGAATAAAATACAGCTTTCGCCTGTCCTCCGACGCGTACCAGCCGATTCCTTCCATATAGGTCTGATCCGACGCCGTATTGCAGACGATCGTATCGCTGTCGCGATATTCGTAGGATCCATCCCCCGTCTTCGTCAGACGGTCCAGGTGAATACGGGCTTCCTCGACCTTTACATTCGTAATGTACATCTCCGCCGGTGCGTAGCTGGACTGGTTCTCCAGCGTATCGTCCACGATCTCGATCGCATACATGGGGGCCGCTTCGTTCCTTCCGTTCAGCGTCCATTCATCCCCCATGGCCGCTTCGCCATAGACAAAATCCCCCTGCACGAACCCAAGCGTACGCAAAAGCGTTCCCTCCGGCGCGGAAATCTCCTGCTTGACGCCGGTCTCCAGATTCAGCAGATGGATGATCTGCGCCCCTTCCGGCGTCTGGCTGTCCTGCCATGCCAGGCAATCCTGAGCGGCGCTGATCGCATAAGCGTTTTCGATCAGATTCTGCGCCACCACCATATATTCGTCGCTGGTCAGATCCACGGCAAATACCGCCCTGTCCAGGAACAGATAGAACATATCCTGGGAGCTGAGATAACACAGCCGCCCCACGTCCATCCGCAGTTCATCAAACGATTCCGAAGACGGTATAAAAAATTCTTCCTCGATCGCCCCCCGCCGGTCCGGATTATAACGGCAGATGCTGATTCCCTGGCTGCCCTCGTGAAGCCCCCGGTTCATATAGCCGTAAACCAGAAAATGTACGCCGCCCTCGTCGTCCACGGACAGGATCTCGATATCGTGCCGGTTATAATCGCTGCGGCCCGTGCTGTCCGCTTCCGACCGGAAAGAGAATAATTTCACGGCCAGACTGCTGTCCTGATCGTAAAGCCACAGATCCCGGTTGAACACAAACGCCAGATAGCGGCCGTCGCTGCTTTGCTTCCGCTTCACCGCGTCGTCGGTGCCGATTCCCAGAAGAATGCGCTTTCCGGAATAATCCTCGCGTCTTCCGGCAAATACCTGGCATGTGGTCCGCTTGAAATCCATAAGATAGATCCTTTTCTCGTCCCATCTCATGGTATAGTAATCTTCTGCGTCATAAAGCTCCGCCGCACCGTCCTCGGGCTGGCGGCTCACCTGATAGGTCACGCGGATCTGGCCCATCGTACCGTCCAGCTCGGTAAGCTCCGCACGCAGCTCCCCCACCGGAGTCATCTCAAGTCCCGCCCAGGTGATCTGGGAGAAGCTGGATTTCAGCGTCACGTCGCCCAGGGACGAATTGTCCGCGGTATCCGTGGTTTCCAGGTACGTAACCAGAGACGCCGCTTCCGCCTCGTCAAAGGTCTTCGTGGAAAATTCCCTTGCAAGCGCAAGCATCTCCTCCGCGTAGTCTGTTTCCGGCCACAGGATCCTTGTGTAATAATGGAGCTGCCCGTGCAGCTCCGTCTCCAGCTGAATATGGAGCAGATACTCCGTTCCATAGCTGATCAGGTTCTGGATCGGCAGCGTCACACGGCTCACGCCGCCGTCGCCGGCCGGATCCTCCGCCTGGCTGCGCTCCACCAGCCGCTGTCCGTCCAGACTGCGGATATCATAGCTGACAGAAAGCGGCGCCGCCCCGTATTCATGGATCTTCAGGGAGAGACGCCTGTCCTCCGGCAGGATCACCAGACTGTCCCTGGCCGCGGACACGCCCATTTCCTGCGTGAAACCGGCCAGGCGGTTCGCCTCCGTGCCGTACATTTCCGCGTACACGACAGGCAGAGACGGCGCCTCCATTAAGGTGTACACCGTCTCTGACTCATCCGTCTGATTCCATGCTATGACCAGATAAATTCCAACCGCGGCCAGAAAGATCCCGGCGAGGATGGCAGCTCGCTTTACTAACTTCATCTTCTTACCCGAATAATTTCTCCGGGTAGACTCCGGCCGCAATCAGCGCGCGGAGGGAGTCCACCACCGCCTGCTTGTCTTCCCTGTAGGTGACGCCGAACCATTTATCCGGCGTTTCAATGACCTTCACGCGGGCCTTTCCGCTTTCTACCAGCCGGTTTATAACGGACGGCAGAAGGTATTCGGATTTGACGTCGCCTTCCTTTAACGACGCCAGAAACTCCGGGAAACCGGTCTCCAGCTCCTTCAGAAACGCGGCCGGAAGTCCCCACATATTCATGGAAACATGGCAGCCGGACGGCACCGAAACCGGCGCGCCGGTCACATCCTTCGCGGTGAGGGAGCCGTCCGTCTTCTGGATATCATAAGTTTCCACTACAGTCTCCAGATAGCCGTCGCCGCTCACGCTGCAGACGCCGCGGGTCACGCCTCCGTTTGCGCTTAAGGTATTCTCCAGAAGGAATCCGCCCATGCACATTTCATAGACATCGCCGGACGCATCCATCCGGTCAACCATATAGTCGTGAAGGCGCTTAAAGCCTTCTTTTCCGTAATAATCATCGGCGTTGATGACCATGAACGGCTCATTCACCAGCCCCTTGACGCTTAAGACCGCCTGACCTGTTCCCCAGGGCTTTTTGCGGCCCTCCGGCGCCGAAAAGCCGTCCGGAAGATCAGAAAGCTCCTGATAGGCGTACTCCACATGGACCGCCTTCTCGATACGGCTGCCGATGATCTCCTTAAAATCTTTCTCCAGATCCCTGCGGATAATGAAGACCACTTTGTTGAATCCGGCCTTAAGCGCGTCGTAAATCGAATAATCCATAATGATCTCGCCGCCCGGGCCTACCGGCTCCAGCTGCTTGATACCGCCGCCGAACCGGCTGCCGATACCGGCGGCCATGATCACTAACGTTGTGTCTTTCATGATAAAATCCCCCACGCTTTCTGTAGATTTATCTTTTGTATATCGCCGTGTGCTATGCCGACGCAGCCTACTTCGCCTTCGTCTCCAGACGGACGATAGCCCTCTTAAGCGCCAGCTCCGCCCGCATCACATCCGTGCCCGGATAGCGGTCCTTCAGACGCCTCTCGGCGCGGATCCGGGCCTCCTCGGCGCGCTTCACATCGATATCCTCCGGCCACTCGGCGACCTCGGCCATGACCGTCACCTGATCCTGCAGGATCTCGATGAATCCGGCCATCAGCGCGGCCTTCTGCTCCTGACCGTTTTCCTCATGGATCTTCAGAAGACCAGGGGCCACGATGGCGGTGGATGGAATATGATTGGCGTAAACGCCGATATCGCCTTCGGTGGTCGTCAGTTCGACCATGGATACATTTCCGTCGTAGAAAATGCGGTCGGGGGTGACCACCTTTAACTTGAATAGATCAGCCATTCTGAATCCTCCTGTCTGCCGCTTCCATCCGCCTGCCGTGCAGCCTGTCCTTCATCGTCAGACGGGCGTCTCTGCCCGCCGCAGGCCGTATTATCTGCTGCCTGCGCCGCACGCATGCTTCCGCACGGCCGGCTGCCTGCGCGGCCTGTCCGTCAGTCCGGCTGCGCTCAGCCCTTCACCTTCGCCAGCACGTCGTCGATATTGCCCGCATTGAGGAAATATCCCTCCGGCACATCGTCATGCTTACCGTCCAGGATCTCCTTGAAGCCCTGGATCGTCTCGCTGACGGGCACATAGCGGCCTTCCAGGCCGGTGAACTGTCCGGCCACGAAGAACGGCTGAGACAAAAACCTCTGCACCTTTCTGGCGCGGGCCACCGTCAGCTTATCTTCCTCGGAAAGCTCATCCATGCCCAGCATGGCGATGATGTCCTGCAGCTCCTTGTACTTCTGCAGCACCTGGATGACCCTCTGGGCCACCTCGTAATGCTCCTCGCCTACGATGCGCGGATCCAGAATGCGGGAGGTTGACTCCAGCGGATCCACCGCCGGATAAATGCCCAGCTCCACGATGGAACGGCTCAGAACCGTCGTAGCGTCCAAGTGAGCAAATGTATTGGCAGGAGCCGGGTCCGTCAGGTCGTCGGCCGGCACATACACGGCCTGGACCGACGTAATGGAGCCGTTCCGCGTAGAGGTGATGCGCTCCTGCAGGGCGCCCATCTCCGTCTGCAGCGTGGGCTGATAACCCACGGCGGAAGGCATACGGCCCAGAAGCGCGGACACCTCGGAACCTGCCTGTGTGAAACGGAAAATATTGTCGATGAACAGCAGCACGTCCTTGCCGCCCTCATCGCGGAAATACTCAGCCATGGTCAGACCCGTCAGGCCGACGCGCATACGCGCCCCCGGCGGCTCGTTCATCTGGCCGAATACCATGGTGGTCTTATTGATAACGCCGGATTCGGTCATCTCATGATAGAGGTCGTTGCCCTCACGGGTACGCTCGCCGACGCCGGTAAACACGGAATAGCCGCCGTGCTCGGTAGCGATATTGCGGATCAGCTCCTGGATCAGCACCGTTTTGCCTACGCCGGCGCCGCCGAAAAGACCGATCTTGCCGCCCTTCTGATAGGGACACAGAAGATCGACGACCTTGATGCCGGTCTCCAGGATCTCCGTCTCCGTGGACTGCTGCTCGAAGGTAGGCGCCGGACGATGGATCGGAAGATAGGTGTCCACATCCGGTTTTTCCTTATTATCGATCGGCTCTCCCAGGACATTGAAAATACGTCCCAGGGTCTTCTCCCCCACAGGCACCGTGATCGGATGCCCCGTCGCCACAGCTTCCATGCCGCGGGTAAGGCCGTCGGTACTGCCCATGGCGATGCAGCGTACCGTATCGTCGCCCAGATGCTGGGAGACCTCCGCCACCAGACGTCCTCCGTCCTTCGTAGCGATGGTTACGGCCTCGTTAATGTCCGGCAGCTTTCCCTGACTGAACTTAATGTCCAGCACGGCGCTGATGACCTGTGTGATCTTGCCTGCATTTTGCTCTGCCATCTTGTTTCTCCTTATTCAAATTATCCGCCGATCGCGTTCGCGCCGGCGACGATCTCCGTCAGCTCCTGCGTGATCGCGCCCTGACGCGCCCGGTTATACTGGAGGCTCAGGTCCTCGATCATTTCCTCCGCGTTGCTGGTCGCCGAATCCATGGCCGTCATGCGGGCCCCGTTCTCGCTGGCCAGCGATTCCAGAAGCGCGCCGTAGATCAGGCTGCTCATATATTTCGGGACAATGGCGTTCAGTACGGTCTCATCGTCCGGCTCGTAGTCCATGACGGCCCGCGCCTTCGGCTCTCCCTCGTCCGCCGCCTGTTCCCGCTCCGGCAGTTCCACCGGCAGAAGCTTTAAAAGCCTCGGCGTATGCACCACCGTATTCTTGAACATCGTAAACGCCAGATAGATCTCGCCGATCTCTCCGCGTTCGAACGCTTCCAGAAGTACCTGCGTCAGCTCCGCCGCGTCCTGATAGAGCGGATCGTTAATGACCTCCGAGTAATCGCCCAGGATCTTATATCCCCGCCGCGCCAGTCCGTCGCGCCCCTTACGCCCGATGGCGTACACCACTGTGTCCGCCGCCGGAAGCTCCGCGTTCACCAGCTTTACGATGTTATTGTTATAACCGCCTGCCAGACCGCGGTTGGACGTGATCGTGATGACCGCCTTCTTCGGCGACGCGCCGGCCCGCAGATATTTGTGCCGCACCGCGCCGGATCTGCTGATAATGGAACTCATCGTATCATACATCAGGTTAAAATACGGCTTCGCCGCCTCTGCCTTCGCCCTGGACTTCTGCAACTTCACGGTCGCTACCAGCTTCATCGCCTTCGTGATCTGCTCCGTACTCTGGATACTGCCGCGCCGGCGCTTGATATCTCTCATGGTTGCCATGATCTGTCACCTGCTCTTTCTTTACAGCCAGACTGCTCTGTCTGCGCCCGCTCAAACGACGCTTAATTCTTTCTTCGTCCGGCGGACGCCCCGCGCCGCATCTCAGCCCTGCGTCTTGCACTCCTCGATCGCCTTTGCCAGAAGCGCGTCCATCTCGTCGGAGATCACGCGGGTCTTTTTGATCTCCGCCGGAATCTCCGGATACTTGGTATCGATGAACTTAAACAGCTTCTCCTGGAAATCCAGGATCTGGTCCGTCGGGATATCCAGCAGGTGCTTGCGGGTCACCGCGTAAATAATGATGACCTGGTATTCCACCGGCATGGGTTTATACTGGGGCTGCTTTAACACCTCGCGGATGCGCTCGCCCTGGGCCAGCTGCTGGGTCGTCGCCGCGTCCAGCTCGGAGCCGAACTGCGCGAAGGACGCCAGCTCACGGTACTGGGCCAGCTCCACACGGATCGGAGCCGCGATCTTCTTCATGGCCTTGATCTGGGCCGCGCCGCCGACACGGGACACGGACAGACCGGCGTTGATCGCCGGACGGAAACCGGAATTGAACATCTCGGTCTC
>CANPYE010000058.1 GCA_947588005.1 uncultured Lachnospiraceae bacterium
AAGGAACCGATGGTCACCTGTTGATACACAGTATAGACCATCGGAATTTTAATTCAAGCTAACCTCTGAACAGTAACGACAGGCTGCATTGCCGGTTGTCCGGCAGCGCCTGTATGTTTGGCGGTGAAGACAACTCCCGGAATCGATCGCGGTTTCGGGAGTTTTTCTATCTCCCTGTACAAAACGCGATATACCGATACAATTTATCATTGCCTTAATAATTCTTCTGAACAGGTGCCGGAAACCACGTAAAAAGGCAGGTTTTTCCGAATTTTCCGAAATTTATAAATTGAAACCAGGCGCTTGACAGAAACTAAAATTTATGATATGTTCAAATTGTATTTTGAATGATCTATTGATTCACATATTATTGTAAGTCATTTGGCGTTCAAGTGATTTACAGAATATGTGATTTTTTTTCAGGAGAAATGCGCACTATTTGATAGGAGGTGTACCAGTATGAACAAGGGTACAGTAAAGTGGTTTAATGCTACGAAAGGTTATGGTTTCATCACCAACGATGAGACCGGCGAGGAAGTGTTCGTGCATTTCTCCGGCATTGTAGCTGATGGCTACAAGACACTGGAAGACGGCCAGAAAGTTACCTTCGACATGGCTGAGGGAAACCGCGGCATGCAGGCTGTGAACGTAAAGGCGATCTAATCCGGTTCATGAACGCGATGCGGAGGAAGCGTTTAGGCGGTTCTTTTCGCAAACCGACGTAATCTTAAGAGGCGTACTCCGTGGGGGGGATGCCTCTTATTTTTACTTTATACGAGCAAGATGCCTGCGGCATGTTTCTGCCTTTCCGCGCCGGAATGGCGCCGGCAGAACGCCGGCGGTTCTGATTCTTCTTTCTTCTGCATATATTTATTATGCTGGAATCGCTTGCGTCGGGGGGTGTCTGAGATCGGACGGAAATGGAATATAAGCCGCAGACTGGCGGTGTGGTTCTGGGGGATCCTCGCGCTGCTTTTGTCGGCGGATTTCTACGGAAACCTGTATGCGTACAGAACCGGACGGCCCGCAGGCGCGGAAGAATGGGTTCATTCCGGGATCCCCCGGACGTACGAGGCCGCGGAAGCGGACGGGACTGCGGGATCCGCCGGTACCATTGCCCTGACTTTTGACGACGGGCCCCATGAGATCTGCACGCCCAGGCTTCTGGACGGTCTGAAAGAGCGCGGCGTGAAGGCGTCATTTTTCCTGATCGGTCAGAGTATCGACGGAAAGGAAGAAATTGTCCTGCGGATGCAAAGAGAGGGCCATCTGATCGGCAATCACAGCCAGAGCCATATGCAGCTGACGGCGGAAAGTATCCGGGAAGCCAGCGGACAGATCGAGGCGACGAACCGGAAGATTCAGGAAATAACCGGTGTGATGCCGGAATATCTCCGGCCGCCTTACGGTTCCTGGAGCGAGAAGCTGGAATCCGCCGTTCCCATGACGGTGGCGCTGTGGAATCTGGATCCGCTGGACTGGAAGCTCCAGGATAAGGACGCGGTCGTCCGTTATGTGGTGGAGCATGTGGAGAACGGAAGTATTATTCTTTTGCATGATGTTTACGAGACGTCTGTAGAAGCAGCACTGGAAATTGTAGATACACTTTCGCGGAAAGGCTATGAGTTTGTAACTATTGACGAACTTCTTATTGAATAAATGTGCAAATTTTCCTCTTTCCTTTTTTGGGAAAAAGAGATATAATAATTGCATGTAACGATTCTTATTTATTTCGATGTTCGCAGATTCGTAACAGAACCCCTGGATGACATAGAAACGGATAGAGAAGGAGAGTAAAATATGCGAGAAAAACTGGAAACGTTGCCATTGACCGAACTGAAAGCGATCGCCAAGCATCAGGGAATGAAGGGCATCAGCACCATGAGAAAAAGCGACCTGATCGACCTTTTGTGTGCGAAGGCGAAAGAGCTGGAGGAAAAGGCGGCGGCCGGAGGACAAGCTTCTTCCTCGGCAGGGGCGATGGCGGCACAAAAAGCGCAGGAAAGCGCGGCAGCCGAGGCGCCGTCCGATGCGGCAGCTGACGCCGGGGCGGGCAATGCGGAAGGAGAACAGGCGTCTTCCGAATCTGTGAAAAGAACGGCGCGTACCGCTGCGGCCCGCGGGGACAGAGACGGCGCGCGCGATAATTACCGCAGAAATGACGGACAGAACCGGCTGCAGCGCGGACCCGGACGTCCGACTTATAATAACAGGCAGCCTTACGGATATACAGCGCCGGCAGGCAGCAGAGCGGATTCCCGCGTCGCTGTGAACAGCGAAACGGCCCGTCCGGCCGCGCCGGCGCCAAGGATGGATGCGGCTAAAGTCACACAGCTGCAGGATGCGGCTCCGGCGGAGACATTTGTAAGGCCGGAGGGTCCCAGGGTATCTCCTTCCAGTATTACGCCCCAGATTCAGGCACAGTTCCCGGATCAGACGATTCAGGATATCATTGAGCTGGACAGCGGCGTCGAGGCCAACGGCATTCTGGAAGTCATGCCGGACGGCTTCGGATTTATCCGGTGCGAGAATTTTCTGCCGGGTGAAAACGACGTCTATGTAGCGCCTTCCCAGATCCGTCGGTTCAATCTGAAGACCGGAGATATTCTGGTAGGCAACCGCAGGATCAAGACGGCTTCGGAGAAATTCGCGGCGCTTCTGTATGTAAGATCCGTCAATGGATATCCGCCGTCCGTTCTGGAAACAAGGCCAAGCTTCGAGAAGTTGACGCCTGTTTTCCCTAATGAGCGTCTTCACATGGAGACCCCTGGCCGGCCCAATTCTACCGCAATGCGAGTCCTCGATCTGCTTGCCCCGATCGGCAAAGGCCAGCGCGGCATGATCGTTTCTCCGCCTAAGGCAGGCAAGACGACGCTTTTAAAGCAGGTGGCGCAGGCGATCACGACCAACCACCCGGACATGCATCTGATCATTCTGCTGATCGATGAGCGCCCCGAGGAAGTCACGGATATTAAGGAGTCTGTAATCGGGAAGAATGTGGAGGTCATTTATTCTACGTTCGACGAGCTTCCGGAACGTCATAAGAGAGTATCGGAGATGGTTGTGGAGCGGGCCCGCCGTCTGGTGGAGCATGGCCGCGATGTGATCATTCTCCTGGACAGCATCACGCGGCTTGCACGCGCGTACAATATCGTGGTTCCGCCCAGCGGGCGCACGCTTTCCGGCGGTATGGATCCGGCGGCCCTGCATATGCCCAAGAGATTTTTTGGCGCGGCCCGCAATATGCGTGAGGGCGGGAGCCTGACGATCCTTGCCACGGCTCTTGTCAATACCGGAAGCCGTATGGACGACGTGGTTTACGAGGAATTTAAAGGGACAGGCAACATGGAACTGGTTCTGGACCGGAAGCTGTCAGAGAAGCGGATCTTCCCGGCCATCGATATTCTGAAGTCCGGCACCCGTAACGACCATCTGCTGCTGACACGCGAAGAACAGGACGCAATCGATATCATTCATAAGGCTACGAACGGCTTGAAAGCGGATGAGGCGGTGGAGCGGCTTCTGGATCAGTTCGCCAAGACCCGGACCAACCGGGAACTGATCGATTACATCCGGCGCATGCGCTTTATCTGATAAGTGGTCCAAATAAATAACGGCAAAGCCGCAAAATAATACTTGCATATTTATATTTTCTATGATATACTGAATAGGCTGTTCCGCAGAAGCAGGAAGCGAATTTGTTCGTTCTTCTCTGCGATACGGATGTAGAAAAGTGATTTTCATATCACGATTGCATAGAAGAATAGATTTGAGAGGTGATTAAGATGAAGGAAGGAATCCATCCGAAGTATTATCAGGCCAAGGTTACCTGCAACTGTGGGAATGAGTTCGTAACTGGTTCCACGAAGCCGGAGATCCACGTAGAAGTGTGCTCCAAGTGCCATTCATTCTATACAGGCCAGCAGAAGGCCGCCGCGGCCCGCGGACGTATCGATAAGTTCAACCGTAAGTACGGTCTGGGCGCGGCCAATTAGCCAAAGTACAGAGAACAGGGTTGAGACTGAGTGGGATTCCACTGGGTCTCGCCCTGTTTTTGTGTTTTCTGCTTTTATTTGCAGGGTCTTCCCATGGGGGGAGAGAAAGGGGAAGATGTATATGAAATATTCCGGAATCGGCGGCCAGGCCGTCATTGAAGGAATTATGATGAAGAATAAGGACGATTACGCGGTAGCAGTCCGTAAGCCGGACGGCGGGATCGAGGTGGTGAAGAATACCTACGTAAGCATCACTGAGAAGGTGAAGCTGTTCTCGCTGCCGTTCATCCGCGGTATTTTCAATTTCGCGGATTCCCTGATTCTGGGGATGCGGACGTTGACGCTGTCCGCCAGCTTTTTCGCGGACGATGACACGGAAGATCAGCCCAGCCGGTTCGAGCTGTGGCTGGATAAGGTGTTCGGGGAGAAGCTGGAGAAATATCTGATGTCGGCGGTCATGGTATTTTCCGTGATCGCGGCTGTACTGATCTTCATGGTGCTGCCGCTGGGCCTCAGCCGGCTCCTCGCGCCGCTTGTGCCGTCGGATACGCTGATGGCGTTTTTCGAAGGGCTTTTGCGGCTGGCGATCTTTATTGTTTATATTAAACTGATTTCGAATATGGAAGATATCCGCCGGACGTATATGTACCACGGAGCCGAGCATAAGTGCATCAACTGCATCGAGCACGGCCTGGAGCTGAACGTGGACAATGTGCGCGCCAGCTCCAGGCAGCACAAGCGCTGCGGTACCAGCTTTCTGATTATTGTTATGCTGATCAGTATTGTAGTGTTGATGATGGTACGGGTAGACGGATTTTTGATGAAGGTGGTCAGCCGGATCGTGCTGATCCCGGTAATCGCGGGCATTTCCTATGAATTTCTGCGGCTGGCCGGGCGGAGCGACAACTGTGTGGTGAATTTCTTGAGTAAACCCGGACTTTGGATGCAGAATATGACTACGAGGGAACCGGACGACAGCATGATCGAGGTTGCGATCGCCGCTGTCGAGGCGGTCTTCGACTGGCGCGGATATCTGAAGGAGAATTTCGGTTGGACGGGGGAGTGAGGATGCAGCGCTGCTCCGGTGGGGAGACGTATACGCCGCAGAGCTCCCGCGGCGAGGCCGTGACGCTTCGCCGGCTGGAAATGGAAGGCGCGGATGAACTGGCACGGGCGGGCGTCGAAGAAGCGCGTCTCGACGCGCATCGGCTTCTTCTGGAAGCCTTCGGTCTGGACGAGACGCATTATCTGCTGGAACGGATGCGGCCGATGGCGGATGATACGGAGACAGAGGCGGACGATGCGGCCGCTAAAGGGGCTGCCGCGGGTACCGCGGGCGTGCGGGAATGTGCAGAGAAATGCGGCGCGGCCGCCAGAGGGGCTGCCGCGGGCGAGATGAATTCGCGTAGGACTGACGCCGGAAGATCCGGCAGAACGTCGCTCTACCGCGAGATGATTTCCCACCGTGCCGCGCGCATCCCTCTGCAGCAGATCCTTGGGCAGCAGGAGTTCATGGGCCTGCTGTTTCAGGTGAATGAGCATGTTCTGATCCCGCGCCAGGATACGGAGACGCTGGCGGAGCTTGTACTGGCGGAACAGAAGGATGCGTCGAAAAAGGTGCTCGATTTGTGCACCGGCTCCGGCTGCATTGCTATAAGCCTGGCGGTCAAAGGCAGCTATACGGATGTAACGGCCGCGGATCTGTCGGCGGAAGCGCTTGCGGTCGCGGAGCAGAACGCAGGAACGCTTTTGCCTGCGGGATGGAGGATATGCGTATTTCCGTCCAATATACCTGGCGGCGCATCCCCATACGGAGTATCAGACGGCATATCCGGCGTCGGATGCTCGGATTCAGAAGACAGCCGGGTATTCAGGCTCTGCCGGGGCGATCTATTTTCGGCGCTTCCGCAGGACAGCCGCTATGACGTCATTGTCTCCAATCCGCCCTATATTCCATCGTCTGTGATCGAAGGCCTTCAGCCGGAGGTGCGCGATCATGAGCCGCGAATGGCTCTGGACGGAGAGGAAGACGGTCTGGCCTTCTACCGCCGGATCGCCGCGCAGGCGCCGGACTGGCTGAATCCGGGCGGCGCCGTCTACCTGGAAATCGGCTGCGATCAGGCGGAAGCGGTGAGAGAACTGCTGGCGGCAGCTGGATTGATTGATATTGAAGTATTTAAGGATTTGCCCGGCCTAGACCGCGTAGTGCGGGCGTTCCGGCCAAACGAGCGCGGCTGATGCCTGCCAGCCGGCGCCTCGAATCATGAGGCCGCCGGCGCTGCCAGCCGACAATCCGGATCGTGAACCCGCCGGCGCCGGCGCGTATAATATGCAGTTTAGCGGCGCAGCCGCATATACAGGAGGAATTACCATGTTTGACCGATTAGACGACATTTTGATCCACTATGAGGAACTGATGCAGGAGCTGAACAGCCCCTCTGTCGCCGAAGATCAGAACCGCTTCCGGAAGCTGATGAAGGAGCAGGCGGATCTGGCGCCTCTGGTGGACACGTATAAAGACTATAAGAAGGCGAATCAGGATGCGGCTGACAGTCTGGCGCTTCTGGACGAAGAAAGCGATGAGGAAATGCGCGAGCTGGCCAAAGAGGAGCTGGCCGGCGCGAAGGACCGCATTGCCGAATTGGAGAAGGAGTTAAAGATTCTGCTTCTTCCCAAAGACCCCAACGACGACAAGAATATCATTCTGGAGATCCGCGCAGGCGCCGGCGGCGAGGAGGCGGCCCTTTTTGCGGCGGAGCTTTACCGGATGTATGTCAATTACGCCGAGCGCAACCGCTGGAAGGTGGAGATGGTCAGCTTAAGCGAGAGCGGCATCGGCGGCTTTAAGGAAGTGGTGGCGATGATCACCGGAAAGGGCGCCTATTCCAAGCTCAAATATGAAAGCGGTGTCCACCGTGTCCAGCGCGTGCCGGAAACCGAAAGCGGCGGCCGCATCCACACTTCGACAGCCACGGTGGCCGTCATGCCCGAAGCGGAGGAAGTGGATGTGCAGATCGATATGAAGGACTGCCGCATCGACGTGATGCGCGCGTCCGGCAACGGCGGTCAGTGCGTGAATACGACCGATTCCGCCGTTCGCCTGACTCATATTCCGACTGGTATCGTGATTTACAGCCAGACGGAGAAATCCCAGCTGCAGAACAAGGAGAAAGCGTTCCGCCTGCTCCGCTCCAAGCTCTACGACATGGAGCTGGAGAAGCGTCAGAACTCCGAGGCGGAGGAGCGCCGCAGCCAGATCGGCACCGGCGACCGCTCCGAGAAGATCCGCACCTACAATTTCCCCCAGGGCCGCGTCACCGACCACCGGATTAAGCTGACCCTGTACCGGATCGATTCGATCATGAACGGAGATATTCAGGAGATTGTCGACAGCCTGACAGCCGCGGATCAGGCGGAAAGACTTAGCCGATTAAATATGTGATATAGATAAGGGGGGAGGTTGACTTGAGAGAGCAATATACACTGTACTTGGATGAAAGCGAAACGCATATTTTTAACCCGGCAATAGGTGGGGGAGAGAACTATCATTTTTGTATGGCAGGTGTTATTGTAAAAAAGGATGATAATCCAAGGCTGGAGGCTGCCATTAGACAATTGAAAAATACTGTTTGGAGTGAACTTCCCAATCCTCAAGATATTATCCTCCATCAGATGAGAATTTTGGAAGCAGAAAAAGGACGGTTGGATATAAAGAAATATCCGGAGTATGCCAAATTTAGAAAGAAGGCAGAGAGAGTAAGATTTTATTGCGAATTGAAGAAAATATTTGTACTCAACGATATTACTATTGTTGGAAGCAGTATCAGTGAAGCAAATCTGAAGTACTTTTATGAAAGTTCCGGAAGAAATAAACAGGATCAGTATTTAGTGGCGATGCAGCTTTTATTGGAAAACTATTGTCACTTTTTATGTACCAGAGACGGAATAGGGAATGTAATTTATGAGTACCGAGAATTGATTGGGAATGAAAAGCTTCGTGACAGATATTATCATATGAAATTAATGGGTTCAATGTATATGGCAAAAACAACTGCTGAAACGAGGCTTTTGGGGTTGGATTTTGCTGATAAAAATAATAATATCGCAGGACTTCAGCTTGCGGATTTTATTCCGAATCCATTTGCAAGAGATCACGCAGGGTTAAATCAAAGCAGACCTAATATTTGGGGAACATTGAGGTATTTTCGGTATGACGGCGGAATTGGGCAGCCAGATCGTTTTGGCGTAAAGTATATGCCATAGTGATTTCGTTTATGAATAATGTACATAAACAAAAATGTATGTTGACAAACCTATTTGCATATACTATTATAAATGCAGGGATTGGGAGATGCCAATTACGTTTCCGTATGTTTGTACGGGAGATAATCATTGGAATAGCCAAAAGCTATGTACGGAGAAAAGTACCGTCAGCAACGAACCCTGCATCAAAGAGGTCACCGTGTCAGGTGGCTTCTTTGTGTTTCCATGCAAGAAGGATACTTGTGACGCCTTTCTTGTATTTACAGGTAAAATATATCTTGCCAGATATTTTTCACTGTGTTATAATCAAGGAACGCTGTAAAAAAGCGGTTATTAATAGTAGTTGGTTTATGGAAAGGAATGATGAAAGATGGGGCTGGTCCGGTAAATAAGGCGAAGCTGAACATTATCAGAAAATACAGCGTGATCTACCGACTGTGCGGCTTAGTATGAGAATTCGGAAATAACAGCAAAGCCATGTGTGCGGTTGTCCCATCACGGAGAAGCCATGGCTCAAAACCGATTACAGATGCGGGGTTTAAGACTAAATATCCCGTGCCGCACAAGAAGGAGGATCCAAACATGTTAAATTATAAAAGATATAAACACGTACCCCCGGTAGACTATCCGCAGCGCCAGTGGCCGAACAAAATTATCGACAAGGCCCCGATCTGGTGCAGCGTCGATCTCCGCGACGGCAACCAGGCTTTGATTGAACCCATGGTAGTCGAGGAGAAGATCGAGTTCTTCAATATGCTGGTGAAGCTGGGCTTTAAGGAGATCGAGGTCGGTTTCCCGGCCGCGTCCCAGATCGAGTATGACTTCCTGCGCCAGTTGGTGGAGCGGAAGCTGATTCCGGACGACGTGCGCATTCAGGTGCTGGTGCAGTGCCGCGAGCATCTGCTGAAACGCACCTTTGAGGCGATCGAAGGCATTAAGAAGGTCATTTTCCACATTTATAATTCCACATCCACGCTGCAGCGCGACGTGGTGTTCCATAAGAATAAGGATGAGATCAAGAAGATCGCCACCGACGCCACTGAGATGGTGCGTCAGTACGCGGAAAAGTACGACGGCGACCTGCTTCTCGAGTATTCCCCGGAGAGCTTTACCGGTACCGAGCTGGATTACGCTCTAGAGGTCTGCGAGGCGGTTATGGACACCTGGGGCATGGCGACGCCGGAGCGGCCGATCATTTTCAATCTGCCGTCCACCGTCGAGATGACCACGCCCAATGTCTACGCGGATCAGATCGAGTGGATGAGCACCCATTTCAAGAACCGCGACAGCATCGTGCTGAGCCTGCATCCACATAATGACCGGGGAACCGGCGTGGCGGCCACGGAGCTGGCGCTGATGGCCGGAGCGGACCGCGTGGAAGGCACGCTTTTCGGCAACGGAGAGCGCACCGGCAACGTGGATATTCTGACCTTGGCTTACAATATGTTCTCCCAGGGCATCGATCCGAAGCTGGAGCTGGAGAATGTACGCGCCATCGCCGAAGTCTATGAGCGCTGCACGAAGATGACCATCGATCCCAGACATCCCTACGCCGGCAAGCTGGTGTTTACCGCCTTCTCCGGCTCTCATCAGGACGCGATCAATAAGGGCATGCAGGCCCTCAAGGAGCGCGGCGGGGATTACTGGGAGGTTCCTTATCTGCCGATTGATCCTTCGGACATCGGCCGGGTCTACGAACCCATCGTCCGCATCAACAGCCAGTCCGGCAAGGGCGGCGTGGCGTTCGTCATGGATACGTTCTACGGCTTCAAGCTGCCCAAGGGCATGCATAAGGAGTTCGCGGATGTGATCCAGAAGATCTCCGAGAAGCAGGGCGAGGTGGCTCCGGAGCAGATCATGGAAGAATTCCGGGTCAATTACACCGAGCGCAAGGAGCCGATGCATTTCCGCAAGTGCCAGATCCACGATACGGAGCTGGAGGACGGAAGCTTTGCGACCCTGGTCACTGTCACCTACACCAACCACGGCATCGAGAAGGTATTCGAAGGCGTGGGCAACGGCCCCATCGACGCCATGAAGAACGGCCTGGAGAAGGAGCTTGGCATCGAGATCAAGGTGCTGGACTACAACGAGCACGCCCTGACCTCCGGTTCCGGCGCGCAGGCCGCATCCTACATCCATATGATGGATGTGAAGACCGGCAAGGCCACCTACGGCGTGGGCATCAGCTCCAATATCACCCGTTCCTCCCTGCGCGGTATCTTCAGCGCGATCAACCGGCTGTTCTACTAGAAGATTAAAAATACGGGCAAGGCGTCACTGGCGCCTTGCTTGCATGGAAATAAAAAGGCATCTGCCACGGCTATGGTGGCAGATGCCTTTGCTCATTCTATGCGTTATATCTCTCCGTCCGCGCCGCCCAAACACGTTAAATATCAGCGATGGCTCCCCGGAGGCGGTCCGATCATACCTGGCTCCAGGGAGGTGCCAGAACTGGTGCCGGAGGGGCTGCTGGAAGAAGAATTGGTATGAGATCCCGTCGGAGCGCTGGTCCCGCTGGAAGAACCTAACGGCCCGTAGCTGCTTGAGGAACTTGTCCCCGGTCCTCCGCTTGCCGAGACATTGCCGGAAGAAGAACCCGGTCCGCCGCTTACTGTGCCGCTGCTGAAAGTCCCCGGCCCGCCGGTTACCGTGCCGCCGGAGGTTCCGGGAGCGCCGGAGGCTGAATTGCTATTTATATAATATGCGCCGTCCGCGTTAAAGGAATAGGCGATGCCGTCGATCGTCTTCGTGGTATTCGCGACCATCCTGCCGCCGTCGGCCGGATCCAGATAGTAGTAAGTTCCGTTCAGGTTCAGCCATCCGGTATACAGGTGTCCCGACGTATCAAAGTAATAGTAGGAATTGTCGATCAGTCCCCAGCCGATCGTCATGCTGCCGCTTGAGGAATTCATATAATACCGTTTGCCGTTGGAATCGTTCAGCCATCCGGTCAGCATCTTGCCGTCGGTATTCAGGTAATAATACTTGCCGTCCACCTGCTGCCATCCGGTCAGCATCTTCGCATCGCTGCCGAACAGATACCATTCATTATTGACCTGTTTCCAGCAGCTGACTGCCACCTGGCCTGTGTTCGGATCCGCGTAATACCAGGTGTTGTCCATCTGCCACCAGCCCTTGCGCATCGCGCCGCTGTCCTTCATATACCGGTACACTTCGCCGATCTTCAGCCATCCGGTGATCATTGTGCCGTCTTCGTACAGATAATAAAACTCACCGTTGTCGATGATCCAGTTGCTGGCTACCATCACGCCGTTATCCTGGAAATAATACCATTTGTTATTGATCTGCTTCCATCCGGTACACATCTTGCCGGTAGACAGATCCATGAAATAATAGTCGCCGGTGGTAGTCCGCAGCCAGCCTTTATGCAGGGAGCCCGTATCGTCATAGTAAACCCAGGAACCGCTGGAGTTATCCCAGGCCGCCCGGGCGGACAGCGGCGCGCCCAGCGCCAACACCCCCAGAACGCCGGCCAGCAGCAGCGTACGTACCATGTTACGACGTTTCATACCGTATCCTCCTCGTATTTTCGCAAAATATGCTCATTATCAACCAGTATATCACATATTTTCCACAAGATATAGTGGAAAATGTGAAAAAATTTATGACGTTTTTTGGAAGATTTTACGATAATAACGTTTGGCGTACCGGTACATGATGATCGAATACTCGCCGAACTCCTGTCCAAGGTAGTGTTTGTACACCGTCCAGAGGCTCCATAGGAATCCGCCGAGGGCCGCGAAAGCGTAGATTATCGTCTGTTCCTCCCCGCTGGGCTCCCGGTCCAGATAGAGCCGGATCAGCCAATCCACGCGTTCATCATTATAATAAGAATAAATCGCGCACATGGCGACGTCGATCAGCGGATCGCACATTCCGGCGTACTCCAGGTCGATCAGCTTCACCTGCCCGTCCGGCAGGAAAATGAAGTTGTCCGCCACGCTGTCCACATGCGCCAGAACCTTCGGCCGGTTCGCATGGTCCAGAATATCCATCAGCTCCGCCATCTGCGCCCTGACTTCCTTATAATCCTCAAATGGAATCTCGCCCATGCTCAGACACAGCTTCTCGTAGAAACCGATCCGCTCGCGGATATCAAAGTCGTGTCCCACCGTAACGCCGGAGCGGTGGAGTCTGCGGAGCACCTCCATGCACCGGCTCATATCTTCTTCGCTTGACGGATCGGCGTTGCGGGAGCCTTCATAATATTCTGATATCTTATAGCCTGTTTCCGGATCGAAATAGATCACGTTCTCCGAGATCCCCAGCGGCTTTATGGCTTCATACGCCGCCGCTTCCTGCCGGCGGTTGATAAGGAGGCCGGTGCCGGGGCCGGGGATGCGGCAGATATACGCGCTGCTGCCGACACTGAACAGAAACGACTGGTTTGTCATGCCCGCTTTCACGCACCGGATCTGCCGGATCTCCGATTCCGGGATCTCGAAGACCCTGGCTATCAGTTCCAGCGCTTCATTATCAGAACGGTTCTTATATTTCGGGTCAAAATGACGCAGCTCCTCTAGATTCTCAAATTCATACACCGAGTTTGCCGGAAGGCGATTGGCGTAAAGCTCCGGGGCGCCGTTCTCCAGAATGCAGCTCTGCCCGCACCGCCGCGCGGCGGCTCCATTTAACATTTCCTGGTATACATGCTCCCAATAGAACTGCTCCGTTCCGGGGAGCTGATAATACGTCTCAAGTGCCGGCAGAAACCACTCCAGAAATTCCCGCGACAGGTACGCCGGGCCGTACATAACCCAGGCGTCGTGTCCGCCGCTCGTTACATCCAGAACCTTTCCCTTCTTATCTAATGTAAAGCACCATTCCGATGTGGCTCCTTCCATATATAAGGAAGCGTACCAGCTGAAGCATTCATATTTATGGAAAGGATTGATCTGCATCCAATGGTCGGAAGCCAGCAGATACATATTCCGTCCTTCCATAACTTCCTTTGCGAAATGCACCGACGCCAGGTTATTCTTCGACGAGTATTCCGGATTATAGATCAGACGGACGCCGTATTTGTCGATCAGATATTCAAACTTTTCCTTAAGATATCCAACCACGATCGTTATGTCCGTAACTCCCGCCTCACGAAGCTGCCGGATCTGCCGCTCGATCATCCGCTCGCCGAATACTTCCAGAAGCCCCTTGGGAGTTTCAAATGTCAGCGGAACGAACCGGGAACCGAATCCCGCGGCCAGAATAACGGCCCCGTCTACCCGGTACGGTTCAAGATACGCGCTTCCGCCGGCCGTCAGCCTACAGGCGCCGCCGTCCGTCTCAATCAGTCCGTCCGCTTCGCATTCCTTCACCAGCCGGTTCGCCGTCCCCAGCGATACGCCCAGCGTCTGCGCCAGCTCCCGCTGGGTGATCCTCGGGCTTTCTAATATGTTTCTGCATACCAACGCTTTCCTGTCCATAGAACCTCCGTCCAGTATTGTTCAATAATATATGATTTTGAATTAATAATGAACATTATAGCATAGAATTGTGCTTTTGCAAAGATAAATAACGGATTGTACAAATATCTGTACAATCTAAGAAAGAAATTTGGTTTTCGTAAGTTTTACGTAAGAAAATGCTTAGAGAAAAGTTATAGCATTTTCTTTTGAAATGTATTATACTGTCATTGTGATTGAGGGAAGGGTACTTCCCCTGATGGAAACTCAAGGCTTGGACGGCGGCTTTTGAAGAAATTTCAAAAAATGTCAAAAAAGTATTGATAATTTCCATTATAGGAAGTATAATTACCTCGTAATGTAACCAAAACAGGCCCCCAAGAGGGACCAAAAAAGGAAAAAGGAGAGTGCATTATTATGAGAAAGCAGACAAAAATTGCTGCATTAGTATCTGCAGCAGCTCTGTTGGCTATCGGCGCTTCCATGACTTCCTTCGCTGCTGGCTGGGCAGAGACCTATGCAGGCTCTGGTGAGTGGCAGTGGCTGGATAATTATGGTGATCCGGAAACCAACACATGGCACACCCAATCTGGATACTATCTGTATCTGGGCGACAATGGAATCGTCGTAAAAGATGAGATCATTGAGTACAACGGCAACTACTACTACGTAGACGAGTTGGGCCGCAGAGTGGCCAGCTACTGGCTGTCGAGACCGAACACGGATGGTGTTATGGTTGGCGACTATGAGCCGGCTAACCTGTACTATTACTTTGATTCCAAGGGCCAGGCGATCAGAGGTAAAGTAAGCAGCGCGATCAAGAAGTCCAACAGCACGACGGAAACTTCCAAGTTCGTATTCGACGAAGAAGGTCGCATGATGTCCGGCTGGGTTGATTTTACGGATGGAAATACCTATTACTGCGGCGGCGAGGACGAAGGCTATATGACCGTAGGCTGGGCTGAGCTGGAACTCAGAGAGACTGACGACACTAATCCTTATGAAGGCGACACCGCATGGTATTACTTTGACAGCGGCAAGATGCTGAAGAATACCCGCAAGTATCTTAGCTCTGATAACAATGGCGGCAAGAAATATTACTTTGCATTCGACAGCGATGGTACTTTGGAAGAAAGCACTTTCAGTGATATTGGTCTGGCATCTACGTCTTATGCAAACTATAAGCTTTACTACACGGACGGCGGTTATGCTGCTTCTGGATGGGTTGAAGCCGACTATGATGGCTCTGGCAGTGCTCATAGTTCAACCTGGTTCTACTTTGAGAGCAACGGGTTAGCATATAACTACGATGGCAAGGATGCTCTTGCTACTGCATCTGCTTCCAATGCAAACGTTACCTCGTCTAGTGTACAGATTGGAAAATGGAACGGATCGACATTTGTACCGGTGACGGACACCGCATCCGAGTATGCTGCAAGAGTCATTGATGGCAAGACGTATCTGTTCAATGCTTCTGGCGAATATCTGACTGGTGTATTTGAGATTACCGGAACGGTATACCGCAAAGGAAGCTCTCAGTCGATCGGCAATGGCATCTATTACTTTGACGAAGTCAGCGGAAGCCCGAAGGGCGCCATGGAGACCAAGAAGGACAGCTGGACAACCGATGATGACATTACCTTCAACTATCAGTTCACCAATACCGGCAAGGCTGCCGAGAGCCAGATTTACAACGGTACTTTGTATGATGCGAATGGCTGCCGTGTCGATGCCGAAGATACAACCTGGAGAGTTGTTGATGCTTATGGATATGCAAGTGACAAGGCTCCGTCTCTCACCGCTAATGCGAATATCAAGAACTCTGAAGGAAAGTATCTGTTCCAGGCAGGTGATAAGATTGTTGTCAACGCAAGTGGTAGAGTAAAAGAGAGCGGTACAGTTATTATTGATGGCATGAAGTATTACATCAAGAGCGTTGCGGCTGGTACAAAGTATGACGGAAATGCTACTAAGGGAGCAGACGCTAACAAAGATAACAAGCTTGATGCAGCTGTAACTGCTGAGACCTATGTAATTGTCCATCAGCATTTTGCTGACTGATCACGTGAGTGATTGTCCAAATTAAAGTTCAAAAAAGGCAGCGGGAATTTCCCGCCGCCTTTTCTGAATCACTTATTATCGATTAGCCTACATATTCATAACCTACAACCACATAAGATGTAGCTACATATTTATCGTCGATATACCCCTCAGAGTAATAGGTGTTTTCCGACGACGTCGCCTTAGATGCCTTAGACGGAACCGTCTTAATGTAATACCTAATACCATCGATCGTGACTGTACCACTTTCCTTTACACGGCCGTTGGCGTTCACAATAACCTTTACATCCTTGAGCGTATTCTTTTTCGCGCTGTTCGTCTTGTCACTTGTAACAATAGCGCCGTCGTCAAGTATAGAAAGATCAACAACCTGCCATGCAGAATCCGTGGCATTAACTCTCTTACCGTCTGCAGCATACAGGACACCACCGGCAATTTCACTTGCAGCTGCCTGGCCGCTGCTCTTGAAATAATAGTTATCTACGATATCATCTGTGCTCTTCTGAACCTTTCTGGTTACCATGGAACCCTTCGGATCTCCAGAGGTCTCGCTGAAGTAATAAATCGCACCAACTTCCAAATTCTTAGTGCTTCCAACTCGTTTTACGGCATCCTTAACTTTATAGATACCGGTCATGTACTCGCCATACTGATTGAACAGATAGGTCTTACCTTCGATGATTCTTGCGGCTACCTTCGGATACTCCTTAGTACCGTCCACCGACGTAACAGTTCCTGTTTGATCTTTTCCATTGTAGTTGAACGGAACACCCGTGCTATCTACATAGAACCAGGTTGTGCCGTGTGTACTAACATTGGGGCCGTCGTAGTCAGCTTCAACCCATCCCTTCGCGCGTGCACCACCATCAACATAGTATGCCTGCAGCTGGTTCGGAGATGCTACCGGATCTGTTGCAACATTTGTATAATCCCAGTCACTTTCCAGAAGCTGTCCATTAGCCTGGAATACATAGTAGGAGTACTTGCCTTCCCACTCAAGCCACTGACGACCGGTCTTCATAATGCCGTCGGTTCCGAAATGGTACCAAGCCTTGTCGTCGTAATCATACGGATTCTCCCAGACATCTTCCAGCGGTTTGTCCAGATACTGCCAGCCGGTTAATACATAACCTTCATCCTCGCCGCTGCAGAAATACCTGTTGGTTTTACCATCACTAGTAGTAACATCCTGCCATCCGGACATCATATGACCGTCATCATCAAAGACGAACTTGCAGGTAGTTGCATCGCTGTTGGATCTGCGGATGTTTCCTACCGCGCCGCCCTT
>CANPYE010000059.1 GCA_947588005.1 uncultured Lachnospiraceae bacterium
ATCCTGCTTCGGAAAGGCAAACAGGTTGAGATCGTGGCCAATTATGAGCCCAGCCTTCATTATGTTTCCGAATGGTGGAAGCAGCTCTACGGCGAGAGCGAGGGCAAGGATCAGAAGGGCATTTTCCCGGCGGCGGTCGATCTGACCACCGACCTGCACTCTATGGGACAGTTTATCCAGGACGGCGCGCGCATTATGTTCGAGACCGTGATCTGCGTGGAGGAGTCCGAAGCGGAGGTAGTGCTCAAGAAAGAAGATATCGACACCGACGGCATGAACTATCTGGCCGGCAAGACGGTTGATTTTGTCAATAAGAGCGCGATGAACGGCACGATCCTGGCCCACACCGACGGCCATACGCCGAACCTGAAGGTGGATGTGCCGGCACAGGACGCCTACAGCTTAGGCCAGCTGTTCTATTTCTTCGAATTTGCCTGCGGTATCAGCGGCTATCTGCTGGGCGTGAATCCGTTCAATCAGCCCGGCGTCGAGAGCTATAAGAAGAATATGTTCGCGCTTCTGGGCAAGCCCGGCTATGAGGCCGAGCGGGAAGCGCTGCTTAAGAGGCTGTAAGGATCCTATGCATGATCAGTGCATAATCGAAGGTTTTGGATCCGGCTATGAGGATGCGCCGTCTGGATGAAACCGATCTGGAAATATGAGCAGGGCGTCGCTGACGTGCTGCTCGTACGTAATACGAGGAGAGCGTCACTGGCGCTCTCCTCGCATGGAAATACAAAACCGCCCGCCGCGGAGCCGATATCCGCTGCGGGCAGTTTCTTTACGTTAAGGATTCCGCGCATCTGAACCCTGCGCGCCGTCTGATCCGTTTAGTCCTGCGGCCCCAGATACTGCGAGCTGCCGAAGCCCAGAATCATCATAAAGACCGGCGTCAGGAAAAGCAGACCGATCGCAAAGCCTGTGCCGCGGCCGAAAGCCTTAGCCATTCGGATGTTAAGCAGGACGGAGATCACTAAAGTGACGATTCCTGCGGCAGAGCTTAGAACGGCGATAAAGCCGGAAAACCGTCCCAGCACAGCGCCGGCAATCACGCAGGCCAGATAGATCCAGAACATGTTCTGATTCTTCCAGCAGATCTTGAACTCAGTATACACATTGTAAAACGGGATCAGAGCCTTCCATCCGGCCTCGCCGGCCTTCGAAAAGACCTTCCAGTAGGCGATTACTACCAGCACATACCAGACGATGATGATCGCCGAAAAGATGCCGAGCGTTGCCAGAATCATTGCTGCGAATGAGTTGTCCATGAGAAAATTCCCCCTTAAGATAAGATTAAATAACTGGCTTTATCTTATACCAGTTCGCAGATTTTGTCAAACTTTATTCACGAACTATCGCTTTTTCTGCGCGAATGGTGAATATTATTCCTCGATTACCTGAATTTCCAGATAATCAAAGGGGACTTGTTCGATAAAATGATCCTGTCCGAACCGCGTGCGCGACCTGCGTTTAAATTCAGCCACATTGGCGTCCAGCCAGATCGGCTTGCCCAGGTCGAGGGCATAGCAGATCTCATCCAGCGCCTGAAAGACCATCTGCGTCCGGGACAGGCTGTAGTCGCCGATGGAAATAGTAATGTCTCTTGTGACCTTATTGTTTTTTATCAGCTTTCCCCACATACGGAACATTGTAAATCCCCCTCTCAAAATCAACATAGCATCTCGCGGATAAATTGTCAATACCGGGTCCCACAATACCGGGTCTCGCTGGTCATGTCTTGTAAATTGTCAGATTTTGATGTATACTATTGTCCATAGACGATAAACGACGCGGAAAGCCGGCCGCCGGCGCAGCACCGCATACGGAAGGGGGAGCTTTTGTTATGGCAGGAATTGTGGATTATAAAACATTTCTTCAGCAGGCCAGGGTAGAGGTACTGACTCTGCGCGCGCTGGAAGCGCGCCGCGATCAGATGCTTGTGGAACAGCGCCAGAGCAATCGTTCCCTGGAGAATGAGAAGAAAGCGATGGAGGATGATATCCGCCTCACGACGAAAACACGGAGGGAGGAGGCCGCGTCCGCGTACGATAAGCAGATCGCGGAGACAGAAGGCAGTCTTAAGGAGGTCAAAAGCAGCCGCGGCAGCGCCAAGGGAGAAGGCATAAAGGCGCGCATCGACGCGGAGACCGCTTCGCTGCGGGATGAGAACCTCGAATTAAAGGAGCAGGTCAATATTCTGTTTAAGAAATACTTTGTGCCGTCCTTTTGCAATAACTGGTTCTATTACGCCATCTACTATCCGAAGTGGGCGGAGGAGTATCTGGTGCTGATCCTGTCGGCGGCGGTGGGCCTGCTGGCGGTGCCCGGCATTATTTACCGGCTCCTGCCGGTGAAGGGGATTTTATGGATCGTTCTGGTTTACGTGATTTTCGACCTCTTATTTGTGGGATTATTCGGTCTGGTAGGCGGATATATCCGCGAGGATCATATCACGCCGCTTGCAAAGGGCCGTGAGCTGCGCGATCAGATCCGCGCTAATAAAAAGGAGATCCGATCCATTTCCAGAAGGATCCGCAGGGATAAGGATGAATCGGCGTATGATCTGGGCCATTACGATGATCAGATCGCGCAGCTTAACCAGCAGATCAGCGATCTGACGGCCAGGAAGGAGGAAGCGTTAAATACCTTTGACGCCGTGACGAAGAATATCATTGCCGATGAAGTCACGGCCGCCCATCAGGAGAAGCTTAAAGAGCTGGAAAATCTTTGCAGCCGAAAGTCCCAGGAGCTGGAAAGTCTGGAGACCGCTATCGGGGAGAAGAACCGGCTTCTCGATGAGAATTACGCGCCTCACCTGGGGCGGGAGTTTCTGACGGAGGAACGGCTGGACGCCCTGATGGAGATTATGGAGAACAGGCATATTACCAGTCTGGGAGAGGCGTTAAGCGAATACTGGCAGACACACGCGTAGCGCGGCGCCGGGCACCGGCCGTCGTTTTTTGATGTCCCGAATGCTGCGGCCTGCATGACGGCGGCCTCTGTTCCGGACACGGCGCGCCGCGTCCGATTCCGCCGCATAATCCGTGCCGCCCCTGTCTATAATAGAGGTAAGAATCGGACGGGGTGGAACGATCGATATGGAAATGAGAAGACAAAAGGCTCCCCTGGAACGAGGGGAGCTTTATTATTTTGACACGGCGGAGGAATACGAGCCGGTGAAGCTGGCGGCCCGCCTTTATCTGATGATCCGGGAGACGCTTAAGCGGGAAAATAAGACGGAGGTCCTGATCCTCTGCATCGGTACGGACCGGTCTACCGGCGACAGTCTGGGGCCGCTGATCGGCTATCATCTGCGGAGAAAGGGCTTAAAGCATATTCAGGTGCTCGGCACCATATACCGTCCCGTCCACGCGATGAATCTCAGGGAGACCGCGGGGCTTCTGAAACGCTGTTATCCGAACCATCTGATCGTGGCTGTGGACGCCTCTGTAGGCGCCGGGAGCCGTGTGGGAAGCGTTACTCTGGGGCGCGGAGCCATAAAGCCGGGGCTGGGCGTCAGTAAGCAGCTGCAGCCGGTGGGGGATATATTTATTACCGGAGTGGTCAGCAGCGGCGGAGCGGGCGACCCTCTGACGCTCCAGAGCATCCGGCTTGGTACGGTCATGCAGATGGCGGAATGCATCAGCGAAAGCATCTGCCTTGTCGAAAAATTATGGGAGCGGAGCGCGTTCATTTGACAGATTCCGCACCATCCCCATGCTATGATGAGGATACCTGGCTCAAGAGCCGCGCGTTTCGTGCCTGTGCGAAAGTGTGCGGGTACGGACCGGCCGGGCGCCAGAATAAATAGCGGGGTGAATCAAGTATGGGAGACTTATATAATCCGTTTCCGAGGCTGCCGAAGAACATCCGGCAGATCGGGGAGAGGGACCAGACGGTAAGAGTGTATCTGGAGGACTATGTAAATACGTATCTGAAGCGGCTCTTTCCGAAGGGCGGACAGGACCTGCGGGCGGGCGTGCTTCTGGGGACGGCCGAGGAACGGGACGGGCTGCCGTTTCTGTTCGTGGACGGCGCGATGGAGGTCGAAGATATTACGGAGCCGGGCGAGAAAGTTCAGTTCACGGAACAGGCGTGGCGGAAGACCTATCAGACTATGGAACAGATGTTCCCGAAACGGGTGGTTCTGGGATGGTTTCTGTGCGGCGCGCCGGGATGCAGCCTAAGTCCCCTGAATTACTGGAAAGAACATGGAAAATATTTCGCGGCGAAGAATCAGCTGATGTATTTAAACAGCGGTCTGGACGGCGAGGAAGCCATATATGTGGCGGCTGAGGATGGCTTTTGCCGCCTGCGGGGCTACAGCGTGTATTATGAGCGCAATCAGATGATGCAGGACTACATGATCCTGCGCAAAGACGTGCGGCGGGTGGAAACGGGGGCCGGCGATCCGGTCATCCGGGATTTCCGGCAGCGGATGGAGGAGAATAAGAGCCAGGTGACGGCTCGCCGGGGAACGGTGCGGGTGTTGGGCGGCCTCTGTACGGCGCTGGGTATTCTGGTGCTGGCCGGCGGCGTGACCATGGTGAACAATTATGAGAAGATGAAGAAAATGGAAGCGGTTCTGACGTCGGTTCTGCCATCCGGAATGCTTGAGGAGGATGCGGCGGACAGGCTTTCCGGGAGCGGAAAGGCAGAGCTTAAGGACAACGCCGGGGTGCAGACGGATCAGGCAGGGCAGGCGAACCAGGTGATCGTCGAGGAAGTTGCGGGACAGATCGGACCGGCGGTTCAGGCGGGTGAGAATGGCAGCGGTTGGGAGACAGTCCCGGCGGCTAACGAAGGTCAGATGACAGCAGGGGCGGGAAGCGCCGGAACAGGCGGTGCGGCCGGGGCCTCGGGAAGTGCGGCAGGCAGCGGTATAGTGGGCGGCATGGTGGCCGGAAGCAATGCAGCAGCGGGCAGCACATCGGCAGGCGGAGCCGGAACAGCGGCGGGCGGTGCATCCGGCGGAAGCGGTATGGCAGCAGGCAGCGCGACGGGCAGTGCATCCGGCGGAATCGGAACAGCGGCGGGCGGTACAACGGGTGGAGATAGTACGACATCCGGCAGCACGACGGCCACGGCAGCAGGCGGTGCATCCGGCGGGGCGGCCGCCGGAGAGAACACCCAGGCAGAGGGGGCGGATTCCGGCGAGGAGAGAGCTCCTGCCCGGGAGGTTCTGGCCGGTCAGACCCTTTATCTGGTCCAGCCCGGCGACACGCTCTACGGGATTTGCCTGGAGCATTACGGCAACGGGAATCGGATGGGAGAGATCTGCGAACTGAACGGTCTGGAGAATGAAGATACAATCAATGCAGGAGAGAATTTAATTCTTCCTTAATTGGAAAATATGTGCTATACTGTCCACGTAGGCGGTAAGCGACTGCATAACGCCCGTGTTCCAGTAAAGGGAGAACCAATGATGAGCAACTTTGATTCCACCAACCGCGAATTTAAGAAAAACCAGCTGCGCAGCCGGATGATCTCCACCGGGCAGCCGGTTCCCGACAGGATCCGTTCCGGCAAAGAAGATCAGGAAGAGGCCTCGCCGTCCTTTAACCGGCGGGGATTCCGAACCGCTGCCGGGTCCGCGTCGGCTGAGGCCAGCCGCCAGCGGGAGGAGAGCGCGGCGACGATCCGCAAGGCCCATAACAGGACGATCCGCCGCCGCATGGCCGTTATCATTGTCATTCTGTGTATAGCGGCAGGAATTATGGGCGGCATTTACTGGTACAACCGTTTCGCGAAGTTGGAGAATACGACCGTTGTGTGGGAGCGGCAGATGGAACAGACGGAAGGCACATTTACCGGCTATGTAAGCTTTGGGGAGAATGTGCTCAAATACACCCGCGACGGCGCTTCCTATATCGACGCCTCCGGCAAGGATATCTGGATCCAGAGCTATGAGATGAACGCCCCTGTTGTGGCGGTTTGCGGCGGATACGCCGCTATTGCTGACCAACAGGGCAACAGTATTTATATCTGCGATCAGACCGGCTGTCTCGGAGTGGCGACGACGGTGCTGCCGATCTCGCGGATATCGATTTCATCCAGAGGCATGGTGGCGGCGATCGTAGAGGATCAGCTCTCCAGCAATGTCTGCTACTATCAGAGGGACGGCTCGGAGCTGGAGATCTATATCAAGGGCCTTTTAAGCAGCGCCGACAGCCAGGAAGATATGGGGATCGGTTATGTGCTGGACGCCGATCTGACTCCGGACGGCAATGTCCTGATGGGGTCTTATTTCTACGTGCAGGGCGGACAACTTAAGAACCGGGTCGCGTTCTACAATTTCTCCGAGGTCGGCAAGAACGCTGTGAACCGTATGGTTGGCGGATTCCATGAGATCTACGACAACAGTATGGTAGCAAGGGTGGCGTGTTTAAGCGATGCCCGCGCGGTTGCGTTCGCGGACAACAGTCTGACCTTTTACAGCCTCCGCGATCAGATGTCGCCGGAGATGACGCTTCTGGTTCCGGTTGAGGAGGAGATCCGCAGCATTTTCTATAATGAGAGTTATGTGGGCGTTATTGTGTATTCCGCGTCCGGTGAGAATGATTACCGCATGGACGTGTATAAGGCCGACGGCACGAAAGCATTTTCAGAAGAATTCAGCTATGAATATACGCAGGCGGCCGCGGAAGGAGATATGATTTTTCTGTACAACGAGGATTCCTGCAGGATCTATAACCATTACGGCAGTCTGAAGTATGAGGGGACATTCGATTATACGGTAGCCAGGATCACGAACGGCAGGCTCCCCAACCAGATCATCGTGACGGGACCGCAGACCATGCAGGAACTGTTACTGCACTGAGAAGGAGACGAGATTATGGCAAAGTACTGTATCGGGATCGATGTGGGCGGCACTACGGTAAAGCTTGGGGTATTTGAACAGTCAGGAACCCTTACGCGCAAATGGGAGATCCCCACGAGGACGGAACATAACGGCTGCAATATTCTGACAGACATAGCGGTCTCCATCCGGCGGACGCTTGACGAGATGGTGATACCTTTCTCGGATGTGGGCGGCGCCGGTATGGGCGTGCCGGGACCCGTGGCCCGCAATGGTTATGTGCCCCGCTGCGTGAACCTTGGCTGGGGCGCCGGTTATCCGGCCCGCGATCTGAGCCTGATGCTGGACGGACTTCCGGTCCTGTGCGCGAATGACGCCAATATCGCGGCCCTGGGCGAGATGTGGCAGGGCGGCGGCAAGGGATATGACGATATCGTGATGATTACGCTGGGAACCGGCGTAGGCGGCGGCGTGGTTGTGGATCAGAAGATCATCGCAGGATACCACGGACTGGCCGGTGAGATTGGACATATTCATGCCCGCGACGACGAGACGGAGTATTGCAACTGCGGCGGCCGGGGCTGCCTGGAGCAGGTGGCGTCCGCGACCGGAATCGTCCGGGAAGCGAAGCGGTTCCTGGCTTCCTCCGGGGAAGAATCATCCCTGCGGGATATTGAGGAAAATAAGCTGACGGCCAAGAATGTGCTCGATGCGGCCAAGGCCGGGGACCAACTGGCTATGGAGGTCGCAGAATGTGTCGGCTACTACCTGGGCCGCGCTCTGGCGCAGCTTGCGCTGACGATCGATCCGGAAATATTTGTCATCGGCGGAGGCGTGTCCAGAGCCGGACAGTTCCTGATCGATATTATTCAGAAATATTACGAGCAGTATGAGACGCTGTCTGAAGACCGGCCGCTGATCGGCCTGGCCCGGCTGGGCAATGACGCCGGCATCTACGGCGCGGCGAGGATGGTGCTGGACTAATATATACTCTGTAAAATGAGGAGACCCCGGCTGTTGCCAGCCGGGGCAATTATGAAAAAATCTATGTGCATAATGTCAAAGGAATTAGGGGATAAAACTTAGTTTCTGTGCATTTCTTATAAAATGATTGTAGAAGGCGCGTGTGAATTAGGTATAAACAAAATGTAAATAAATTGTGAACATGCGCTTGAACAATGCATCCCTTTTTCCGGTTGTGCGGCCCATTCAGAAAGCAGTGTAATGTGGGCGGTACAAGCGCGGAATTGTGTTTTCGATGGGAGGTAATATGGCGGCGGAGTATAATAAGAAAAAGACTCTGGTGATCGGCCACAGGAATCCGGATACGGATTCCGTCTGTTCAGCCGTCTGCTATGCGGCGCTGAAGCGAAAGCTGACCGGTGATGATTATGAAGCGGCCCGGGTGGGTCATATGAATGAAGAAACATTGTTCGTGCTTCGGTATTTCGGGGTGGAGAAGCCTGCGCGGGTGCGCCATGTGCGGACCGAGGTGCGGGACATCGATATTCGTCAGGTGCCCGGCGTGAACCGGAACATTTCCCTGAAGAACGCCTGGAATATTATGCAGAAGGACAGTCTGGTGACGCTGCCGGCGGTGACGGAGGACGGTACCCTGGAAGGGCTTATTACGGTCAGCGACATTGCCAGAACCTATCTGGACGTGCTGGACAGCAGTATTTTGTCTAAGGCCAATACCAAATATTCCAACATTATCGAGACGCTGGAGGGTCTGCTGATCGTCGGCGACGAGAACGCCTGTTTCTCTCAGGGGAAGGTGCTGATCGCGGCGGCGAATCCGGACATGATGGAGTATTACATCAGCGAGCACGACCTGGTGATCCTGGGGAACCGCTATGAATCCCAGCTCTGCGCCATTGAGATGGGCGCGGACTGCATCATTGTCTGCGAGGGAGCGGCGGTCTCCATGACGATCAAGAAGCTGGCCGAGGAGAAGGGCTGTACCGTGATGACTACGCCCTACGACGCCTTTACGGCGGCCCGTCTGATCAATCAGAGTATGCCGATCGGGTATTTCATGAAGTGCGATCACCTGATCACATTTCAGGAGACGGATGTGGTGGATGAGATCAAGGACGTGATGGCCAGCAAGCGTCACCGCGATTTCCCGATTCTGGACGAGGACGGTAAGTATAAAGGCATGATCTCCCGCCGGAATCTCCTTGGCGCGCACGGCAAGTCGGTGATCCTGGTGGATCATAACGAGAAGTCCCAGGCGGTGGACGGTATTGAGAACGCGCATATCGTGGAGATCATCGACCATCACCGGCTCGGCTCTATTGAGACCATCGGACCGGTGTATTTCCGCAATCAGCCGCTGGGCTGTACGGCCACCATTATTTATCAGATGTATCGGGAAAATGATATCGCGATCGATAAGCAGACGGCTGGGCTTCTGTGCAGCGCGATCCTGTCAGATACGCTTCTGTTCCGGTCGCCGACCTGTACGGAGATCGACCGGCAGGCGGCGGAGGAGCTGGCGCAAATCGCCGGGATCGATGTGGAGAAGTACGCGATGGAGATGTTCGCGGCCGGCAGTAATTTCGCCAGCAAGTCCGAAGAAGATATCATGTATCAGGATTTTAAGCTATTCACGGTAGGGAAGACTACGTTTGGCGTGGGACAGATCAATTCGCTGAACGGGCAGGAGCTGGATGAACTGGAGACGCGGATGCTTCCGTATCTGAAGACGGAGCGGTCGCGCCGCGGACTGGATATGATGTTTCTGATGCTGACGAATATTCTGACGGAGAGTACGGTGCTTCTGTGCGACGGACCGGGAGCCGGGCGGATGATCCAGAACGCGTTCCAGATGGAGGAAGACGATAGGCTGAACCGGGTACTGCTGTCCGGCGTGGTATCGCGAAAGAAGCAGCTGATACCGGCGATCATGGTGGAGCTGGAAGGATAGATAATGCCTCCGGGGTGGGACGGACCGAACGGGGAGGCAGAGGCGAGCCGGATCAGGCAGCCGTGGGGAGAGAAAGCGGCCGGACGGATGAGACGGGCCGGACCGTGCAGCTGTGGAGAGAGAAAACAGCCGGGCTGACAGCGGCGTGCGGAGCCGGCGGAAAAGGAGAATCGAGATGACATTTACATACCCGGCGGTGGTTGTGCCGCATGACGAGGATAACGGATACCATGTATATTTCCCGGATCTGGAGAGCTGCGAGGCGGACGGGCCGGATCTGGACGACGCGCTGCAGAACGCCAGGGAAGCGGCCTACGACTGGATCTGTGTGGAACTCGAGGAGGAGACGGTCCTGATGCCGGAGGTGTCCCACGCGGAGGACATAGAGCTTCCCGAGGGCGGATTCCTTCGCAATATCATGGTGACGGTGAAGCTGCTGCCGGATAATGACTGAGAGGAAGGCTGCGGCCGGCGCTTTAGACACGCGGCGGGCCGCCGAAGTGTCTGCGGCCGGCATAGATGCTGAGAGCGAAGAAAGGAGTTCGATTATGGCGAAGCAAAGTTGGAAACCCGGAAATCTTCTATATCCTTTGCCGGTGATCATGGCCAGCTGCCAGCGCCCCGGCGAGAAGCCGAACATCATCACGCTGGCATGGGCGGGTACGGTCTGTTCGACCCCGCCGATGGTGTCCGTTTCCATCCAGCGGGTACGGCATTCCTATGATATCATTAAGGAGACTGGTGAATTTGTGATCAATCTGGTGACGAAGGATCTGACTTTCGCCACCGATTACTGCGGCGTTCGTTCTGGCCGCGACGTGGACAAGTTCGCGGAGATGAAGCTGACGCCCCTGCCGTCGCAGCATATCGCCGCGCCGGGCATCGCCGAGAGCCCGGTGAATCTGGAGTGCCGGGTGCAGCAGGTGATCCCGCTGGGCAGTCATGATATGTTCGTGGCGGAGATCGTGGGCGTGACGGTGGAAGACAGCTATATCGACGAGAACGGCAAATTCCATCTGAACGATACCGATCTGACGGCTTATTCCCACGGAGAGTATTTCCGTCTGGGGGAAAAGCTTGGGAAATTCGGGTACTCAGTGGAGAAGAAGCAGAACGCCGCAAAGAGAGGACAGCGGTAGAAGCGGCGCTGGGACGAACAGAAGAAGAAAATGCAGAGCGAACAGCAGAATCGGGACAGGTGCCGAAGCCGCGGCAAAATGTACAGACAGGAGACCAGCATAAATTTGGATACGCAATACAATAATATCATCCTCATCGGTATGCCCGCCGCGGGCAAAAGCATGGTAGGCGTGCTTCTGGCCAAGCGCCTGGGGTATTCTTTCATCGATACGGACATCGTGATCCAGGAGCAGGAGGGCCGCCTTCTGAAGGAGATCATTGAGCAGGACGGACTTGACGGCTTTCTGGCGGTCGAGAATCGGGTGAACGCCGGACTGACGCCCGCCCGCGCGGTGATCGCGCCGGGCGGAAGCGTGATCTACGGGCGGAGGGCCATGGAGCATTTTAAAGAGATCGGTACAGTGATCTACCTGCGTGTAACATATGAGTCGCTTGAAAAACGTCTCGGCGATCTGAAGGATCGGGGCGTAGCTCTGCGGGACGGCATGACGCTTCGCGATCTTTATGATGAGCGGGCGCCGCTTTATGAAAAATACGCGGATATCACCATCGACGAGGCCGGCAAGTCCGCCGGCGACGTGGTGGACGAGCTGCGTAAGCGTTTGACCGGACGGAAGGACGGAAAGGTCAGAAAGGAAGGATAAAATTATGAAGCGTTTACTGGCAATCGGAGAGGCACTTATTGACTGGATCCCGGCGGAGTCCGGCCGGCCCATCCGCCACGTCACCGCGTTCCAGCCGAAGGTGGGCGGTGCGCCCGCCAATGTGGTCGGCGCGTACGTGAAGCTGGGCGGCAGCGGGGCCATGATCACCCAGCTGGGGGATGATCCCTTCGGCGACAAGATCGTGGAGGAGCTCACGGACTGCGGCATCGATTGTAGCTGTGTGAAACGGACGAAGGAAGCGAATACCTCGCTGGCCTTTGTAGCGCTTAAGGAGGACGGCAACCGCGAGTTTTCCTTCTACCGAAAGCCCGGCGCGGATATGCTGCTGCGGCCGGAGGCGGTGGAAGAAGCGTGGTTTCAGGATATTTTCGCTTTGCATTTCTGCTCGGTATCTCTGGGTAACTGGCCCATGAAGGAGGCTCACCGCAAAGCGATCCGCTGTGCCCGTGAGGCGGGCGCCCTGGTCAGCTTTGATCCGAACCTGCGTCTGGCGCTGTGGGACGACGCGGATGCGCTTCGCCGGGTGGTTCGGGAATTCGCGCCCATGGCCGATATTTTGAAGATATCGGACGAGGAGCTGGAGTTTATTACCGGCAGGAACGATATCGCTGACGCGCTGCCGGAGCTGCTTTCCGGCAATACGAAGCTGGTCATTTACACCAAAGGTTCTGACGGCGCAGAGTGCTATACGAAGACCGCCAAAGGCTTTGCCGCCGGACATAAGGTTTCCGCTGTAGACACCACCGGCGCGGGCGACGGCTTCATCGGTTCGTTCCTCTACTGCCTGTCCCGGGATGGCGCAAGCGCCGGGAATATCGCGGATCTGACAGCGGAAAAGATGGCGGAGTACCTGGCCTTTTCCAATAAGTTCTGCGGCATCAGCGTGACCAAACTGGGCGCTATTGCGTCGTATCCGACGCTGGCCGAGATGGAATAAAGCACTGGGATTTTTTAACAGGAAGATGACAGAAAACTCCCGGCTGGCTGATCGGGAGTTTTCTTTGTGAGGTAAACGGTATGCCGGCACAGATTCCGAACTTTTTGAAAAATATGCTGACAACCCAGTATGGTGAGGCGGCCGCCGCCCGGATCATGGACGGTTATACGCGGCGCCGTCCGGTTACGCTTCGGGCGAATACGCTTAAAACCGATGCGGCCCATGTGAGGGATCGCCTGAGCGCGGCCGGGATCGGCTGGCATGAGGTGTCCTGGTATCCGGACGCGCTGATCCTTGACGAAGTGCGGGAACCGGCGGTACGTGCTCTGGATCTTTATGAGAATGGAGAGATCTATCTGCAGAGCCTGTCGTCGATGATCCCGCCGCTTATTCTTGCGCCGCGCGCAGGAGAAACGATCCTCGATATGGCGGCGGCTCCCGGCGGCAAGACGACGCAGATGGCTGCCCTGTCCGGCGGCGCGGCGCAGATCACAGCCTGCGAGAAGAATTATGCCCGTTCCGAACGGTTGCGGTATAATCTGGACAGGCAGGGGGCCGGCGGCGTTCTGGTGATGAACGAGGACGCGCGGAAGCTGGATCCGTTCTTTTCGTTCGACAAGATCCTGCTGGATGCGCCCTGCAGCGGCAGCGGGACGGTTTACGCCCCGCCGGCGGCCGGGGAATCGGGAAAGAACCGTGACATGGTCATTACCATGGAACTGATCGACCGCTCCGTCCGTACCCAGGAGGCGCTTCTGCGCAAGGCGCTGCAGCTTTTGAAGCCGGGTCACGAGATGGTCTACTCCACCTGCTCCGTGCTGGAAGCGGAAAATGAGCGCGTTTTACAGCGGATCCTGCCCGGCGCGAAAGCGAAGGTGGTTCCGATTGAGCACCCGATGTTCGGGGAAATCCCGCTTCTGCCGGTGAGGCTTCCCGGAACCGTCTGCGTCTGTCCGACGGAGCTGTACGAAGGCTTTTTTGTGGCGAAGATCCGGAAATCATAAGGCTTGCATTTTCTGATGGATCCGTTATAATAATCTATCGAAATGACGTTTCCGGCCGAAGAAGCGGCTGGGATGGTATTTCCGAAATATCTGCGCGGCGCGGCAGCCGAGCGGTTCAGGAGTAAGATACATATGAATCGAAATCTTCTCAGACAGGTCGTTATTAAGACGCTCCCGGTCATGACCGGCTACGTGGTGCTGGGCTTCGGCTTCGGCATTCTCTCCGAAAGCGCCGGTTACGGCATCGGGTGGGTTCTGGCTATGAGCGTGTTTATTTACGCCGGATCCATGCAATACCTGATGGTCAGTCTGCTGACCTCCGGCGCGTCCGTGATCTCCACGGCGCTGGCCACGCTGATGGTCAACGCCCGGCACCTGTTCTACGGTATTTCCATGATCGACAAATATAAGGGAGCCGGCGCGAAGAAGCCTTATCTGATCTTTGCGCTGACGGATGAAACCTATTCTCTGCTATGCCACGGCGATACGCCGGAGGGAGTGAATCCGCATCTTTACTATTTTCTGGTATCCCTGTTTGATCAGATCTACTGGATCATCGGAAGCGTTCTCGGCGCGATCGTAGGGTCGGCCGTTACGTTTAATTCGGCAGGTATCGATTTCGCAATGACCGCTCTTTTTGTGACGGTCTTTGTGGAACAATGGCTGACGGCGAAGAACCACGTTCCGGCGATTGCCGGCGTGTGCATCAGCGTGGTTTGCCTGGCGGTATTCGGCAGCGATCTTTTCCTGATACCTTCCATGATTCTGATACTGGCCGGGCTGTCGTTCGGAAGGCCTGTATTTGAACGAAAAGAAAGCGGCGGGGCTGCCGCCGCAGAGCTGCCGGATGCGTCTGATCGGCATAAGCGGTCTGCCGCATCCGGTGCGCAGGAAAGGAGCTCCCGCCATGACTGATACCAGAGCCATCGCCTTGATCGCGGCGGCTGCCATTGTGACGGCGCTGATTCGTTTTCTGCCGTTTCTGCTTCTGGGTGGCCGCCGGAAAACGCCGGAATATATCACTTATCTGGGCAAGGTGCTGCCCTGTGCCATTATGGGCATGCTGGTGGTCTATTGCCTGCGCGGCATTCATTTGCTGACCCGGCCGCACGGCCTGCCGGAGTTTATCGCTGTGGCCGCGACGGCCGTCCTTCATCTTTGGAAGCGCAATACGCTTCTCAGCATCGCAGGCGGAACGGTCTGCTATATGGTGCTGATCCAGTTTATTTTCAAATAAACTGATTTAGAAATTCGTCGGCGTCATCTCTTTGCCGGCCAGCACTTCTTCATAATCCTTCAGATTACGCGCCAGAAGCTCCGGCGTATTCAGGCCGTACGGACATTTGCCGGCGCACTGGTTACAATGGAGGCACTCCTTGATCTTCATCATCTTTGCCTGACCGGCCGGCGATAAGTGGCCGGCGGAAGGAGAGCGGCGAAGCAGAAGCGACATTCTGGCGCAGTTGTTGATCTCGATCCCCACCGGACACGGCATACAATAGCCGCAGCCCCGGCAGAAGCCGCCGGCAAGCTGCTTAAGATCCGCGTCGATGATGGCCTGATATTCCGGCGACATGACGGGCGGATCTGCGATATAGCTTAAAAATTCATCCAGCTCCGATTCCCGCTGAACGCCCCAGATGGGCAGGACGTTGTCATATTGAGCCAGATAGGCGTAGGCCGCGGCGGAATTGGTGATCAGACCGCCGGAGAGGGCCTTCATGGCGATAAAGCCCATGTCATGAGCCCGGCATGCGCCTACGATGGCGATGTCCTTTTCTGTAGCCAGATAGCTGAACGGGAACTGCAGCGTTGCGTAGAGGCCGCTTTCGATGCTTTCGGAGGCCACGGAAAGCCGGTGGTTGGTGATGCCGATGAAACGGATCTTGCCCTGCTGCTGCGCTTTCAGCGCCGCGTCGTAGAGACCGTCCTCTCCGCCTGGCTTCGGGCAGAAGGCCGGATTGTGGAATTGGTAAACGTCGATGTAATCCGTCTTTAAAAGACGCAGACTGGTCTCCAGATCCGTCCAAAACTGTTCTGCATTCTGGGCCGTCGTTTTGGTGGCTATGTAGAGGTGGCTGCGGGCGCCGCCGCCAAAGGCAAGACCAAGCTTTTCTTCGCTGTCCGTATAAGCGCGGGCGGTGTCAAAATACGTGATGCCGTGATCGTAGGCTTTGCGCAGCAGACGCGCGGCGTCTTCTTTAGGGATGCGCTGGATGGGCAGCGCGCCGAAACCGTTTTTATTGACCGTAATACCGGTCTTTCCGAGAGTGACAGTGTTCATGAAATGACTCCTTTCTTCCTGCGGGGGACCGCGTCTTGTGGAATACGCCGTCTCGTGGGGCGTATTGGTTTACAGTTCTGTATTATCTCTTTGCTTCCTGGTATAGGCGTTCACTGGAACGACGCGCGCTTCACGCGGCGTACAGCCGTAGATGGAGCGGAACAGGCGGTTGAACAGCTTATAATTGGTGAAACCGTGCTTTTCAGCCAGCTCCATGATCCCGGTCTTAGTGTTGCGGATATCGGAATAGACATGGGCTATCCGGACCTGGTTCAGATAACTGGTGAAGGTGACGCCTATGTGTTTATGGAACAGACGGCTGAAGTAGGCGCTGTTCAGGAAGAAATGAGAGGCGACTTCCTCCAGAGTGAGCTGTTCCGAGTAATGCTGGTCTATGTATTCCATAATCTCATGCATCCGCTGGAGATTATTGGCCCGCTCCGTCAGAAAACGCGGCTGCTTTGTCGTGAAATGCTGAAGCAGTTCGTAGAATATTTCCATGGCGATCGCGTGGCATTTGAGCTCGTATCCCATGGGCTGCTCGACGTGCAGCAGCGGAATCTCCATCAGGCACTGGCAGATGCGTTTGTAGGATTCGTATTGATCCGGCTGCAGGGTGTCCTGGGTACAGTGGAAATGGAGCTCCCGCATTCCCGGAACAAAATGCCGCATACTTTTTCTTGAAAAATGGATCACCATAACATTGGAATTTTTCTCATAGCGATATTCGTGCAGTTCGTTGGCGTCGATCACAACGAAATCGCCGGCGCTTACGACCCGGGATTTCTGGCTGACGGTCACTGCCGAAGAACCGTTGAGGACATAGATCAGTTCGATGGCGGAGTGCCAGTGTATCGGGTTATAGAGCTTCTGGTTCGTATAAAAATGAATGCTGACGCCGGTATGTTCCAGCTTAAAGACAGGTTCGTACATAGACGGATTCCTCTTTCGCAAAGTATTCGCTTCGGGGGGTCATCCGGTCCATCGTCATTATGTCATTCCTGAAGCGTCTTTTCTTATGATAGCACAAGAAAGGCGAAGAAGAAAGTATATGAGTGTGAAAATCCGTATAAAAAATACCGGGCATGGCGGATAAGCCATACCCGGTACAGATAGATCTTTACAGCTGCGGGCCGGCGGCTACCAGAGCCTTGCCGTGCTCGTTGGTCTCGTACTTGGCGAAATTCTTGATG
>CANPYE010000060.1 GCA_947588005.1 uncultured Lachnospiraceae bacterium
GTGGATTCGAACCACCGAAAGCACTGCTAACAGATTTACAGTCTGCCCCCTTTGGCCACTCGGGAACCCATCCATGACCGCCGTCCGCGCCGCCGCATGTCCTACTGCTTCACCTGCTTTCCAGCAGAGAAGCCTCAGCCCGCGGCGTCCCGCGCGTGCCCGCTGCATACGCACAGCCAACGCGTCCCGCGCCTTCCGGCGAAATTCAGTGTATCACAGCCAAAGTAAAAAATCAAGGGGTTTTCTCCACATTGTAGCCGCTCTTGTTGGATACCAGCAGCACGGCGCTGCTGCCGTCCATTTCCAGTTCCACACAGCCGTTTTCTACCGGCAGGTCGACGGCGCCCACATTGTAGCCGTCGGTGTCGGTCTTGATCACCCGGGTCAGGCGGTCGCTGTCCTCGATGCCGATCTGCCAGACCGGGATACGCACAGTCTGGGGCGAAGCGCTGTTGTTCACCGCCACCACGCAGCGATTGTCCGCGTCAAACCGGCCGTAGGCGATCATCTGCCGGCCGGCCGCCAGCTGCTTTAAGGAGCCGTGGCGCAGGGCGCCGTTCATCTTATGCAGGCCGATCATATAGCGGTGGAACTCGATCATCTCCTGATCCTCCCGTCCCCACGGATAGGTCCGGCGGTTGTCCGGATCCGTCCAGCCGCATAAGCCCGTCTCGTCGCCGTAGTAGATCGTAGGCGCGCCCGGCCAGGTCATCTGGACCACAACAGCCTCCCGGAAGGTGCCCTTATTAATGCCTTCTTCCGCCGCTTCCGGTCCTTTCGTGGAGATGCGTCCGGGCGTCCGGTTCGTGCGAGTCATGAACCGGGAATGGTCGTGGTTGGACAGCTCGTTCATGGACGTTAAGATCGACGGCATCTGCATCCGGCTCATATAGTAATTCATCGAGCGGAAGAAAGCCTCGCCGTCTCCGTACAGGTTCGGATTGTATTCGTCGCTGTGCTTCTCCATGCCGGTCAGAAACCAGGTCAGCGGCTCCATGAAAGCGTCGTAATTCATAATCGTATCCCACTGGTCGCCCTCCAGCCACGGCGTCGGATCGCCGTAATGCTCCGCCAGAATTAACGCCTCCGGATTCGCTTCCTTCACAGCCCTGCGGAAATCCCGCCAGAACCTGTGATTAAACTCGCTGCTGTGTCCCAGATCCGCGGCCACATCCAGCCGCCAGCCGTCCGCGCTGTACGGCGGGGAGACCCATTTGCGGGCAATCTGAAGGATATATTCGTAAAGCTTCGGCGATTCCTCGTAATTCAGCTTCGGCAGCGTCTCGTAGCCCCACCAGCCCTCATAGGAAGCGTTGTCCGGCCAGCCGTTGGCCCTGCCGAACCTGAAAAATGTGCGGTAGGGACTGTCCTTCGACGCGTAGGCGCCCGGCGCGTACTGCCCGGTGCTTCCGTAAATATTTTCCCGGTCCAGCCACTTATTGAAAGAGCCGCAGTGATTGAAGACGCCGTCAATGATGATGCGCAGCCCCTTCTCGTGGGCCTCGTGTACGAAATCCGCGAAAAAGCGGTCGCTCGCAGCCAGATTCTCCGGCGACGCGGTGCGGACGCGGTACCTGGTCGCGTCGCGGTTGCCGCGGGAACGGCTCGCCACCGCCTCTCCGCCGTCCTTTACGATCCTGCCGTAATGCGGATCGATGTGGTCGTAATCCTGGGTGTCGTACTTGTGGTTGGACGGCGAGACAAAGAGCGGATTGAAATAAATCGCGTCCACACCCAGGCTCTTGATATAATCCAGCTTATCCCGCACGCCCTGCAGGTCGCCGCCGTAAAACCGGCCCACATCCATGTCCGACGGATAGGAATACCAGTCGTTTACATGACGGACGGGCGCGCCTATATAAATATACTCGCCGTCCGCCACGTCGTTGGTCTCGTCGCCCCGGCAGAAGCGGTCCACGAAGATCTGATACATGACCGCCCCCTTGGCCCACTGGGGCGTATGGAAACCGGGCGTCAGGCAGAAATCAAACTGCCGGCGGTTATCCCTGTCGGCCCCCAGCCGGTTATAATGACAGACCTCATCCTCTTTTACAACCAGAAAATGGTAATTCACCGGATAATCCGGTACGATCCTATGATATTCAAAATAATCGAATAACGCGTCCGAACCCCCGCGCCACATGCGCTTCGGCTCCTCGTCCTGCTCCGCGAAATAGACCTCATTCACATCGTTGCGGGCAGTCCGGAAACGGAATGTCACCTGCTGCCCTGCGTCTGCCTCCGCCGGCGTCCGAAATTCCCGGGTCTCATCTGTAAACAGGGCTTCTCTGTTCATAAAATCAATCTCCTGTCATCCTCTTACTGCTAGATTCCATTCTATATGATTCTCCTAAGTTAGGCAAGGGGATATTTTCGAAAAAAACGCCCGCAAAAAGTTATTCCCACCAAAAAAGTGAAAGAACCGGTGGGGTAACCGGTTCTTTCAGGAGAAGGTATTTCGTTTCTTATGGGGTGTAGCAAAAAACTAAATGTATTGGGGGGTACGTCAATTATACTATCACACGCGCCCGGATTTGAAAAGCGGTACGATTCACAAAATTTACAAAACCATCCTTCATATTTTGTGCATTCCGCATAAGCGCATTCTCTCGTCCAATCCCGTCTCCGGTCTCTAATCGCAATACTGACGGAGAAATTAACGCATTTTATACAAAGAGCGCTTCGAACTCCTCCTGGCCGATCTTCTCTTTCTCCATCAGGATCTCCGTACACTTATGGAGCACATCCATATGCTCCTCAATGATCCCCTTCGCCTTCGCGTAGCACTCGTCAATGATCCGCTTTACTTCGCTGTCGATCACCGACGCCACCTGCTCGCCGTAGCTCTTGGCATGGCCCAGCTCACGGCCGATGAAGACCTCCTCGCTGTCCGTCTCGTAATTGATGGTACCCACCTTCTCGGACATACCGTACTTAACTACCATAGCGCGGGCGATGGACGTCGCCTGCTTGATATCCTGGGACGCTCCGGTCGTGATGTCGTCGAAGACCAGCTCCTCTGCGATACGGCCGCCCAGCGATACCATGATATTCTGCAGCATCTTGCCCTTCGTGTTGAACATCTCGTCCTTCCCCGGCAGCGGCATCGTGTATCCGGCCGCTCCCTGTCCTGTCGGGATGATGGAAATCGTATGCACCGGACCAACATCCGGAAGCAGATGGAACAGAATCGCGTGGCCGGTCTCATGGTAGGCGGTGATCCGCTTCTCCTTCTCGGAGATCACGCGGCTGTGCTTCTCCGCGCCGATGCCCACCTTGATAAAGGATCGGTCGATGTCGCCCTGGGTAATGTATTTACGGTTCTCCCGCGCCGTCAGGATCGCGGATTCATTCAGAAGGCTCTCCAGATCCGCGCCGGTAAATCCGGCCGTCGTCCGGGCCACCCGCTCCAGATCCACGTCGTCGCTTAACGGCTTATCCTTGGCGTGAACCTTTAGGATCTCCTCGCGGCCCCGCACATCCGGGCGCCCCACCACAATCTTCCGGTCGAAACGGCCGGGACGCAGGATTGCAGGATCCAGAATATCCACACGGTTGGTCGCCGCCATCACGATGATTCCCTCGTTGACGCCGAAGCCGTCCATCTCCACCAGAAGCTGGTTCAGCGTCTGCTCTCTCTCATCGTGGCCGCCGCCCAGGCCGGTGCCTCTCTGGCGGGCCACGGCGTCGATCTCGTCGATGAATACGATACAGGGCGCGTTCTTCTTCGCATCCTCAAACAGGTCGCGGACACGGGATGCGCCGACGCCCACGAACATTTCCACAAAATCCGATCCGGAAATGCTGAAGAACGGCACGCCGGACTCGCCTGCCACCGCCTTGGCTAAAAGCGTCTTGCCGGTTCCGGGCGGGCCCACCAAAAGCACGCCCTTGGGGATTCTGGCGCCCACGGAGGTGTATTTCTGGGGATTCTTAAGGAAATCGACCAGTTCCTCCAGGTCTTCCTTCTCCTCCCGCAGTCCGGCCACGTTCTTAAAGCTGAACTTTCCCGCGTCCTCGCAGAGCTTCGCGCGGCTCTTGCCGAAGTTCATCATCTTGGCGTTAGCCCCGCCGCCTCCGGCCGCCCTGGCGTTCATCATCATGAAAAGCACCACAAGAACGATGCCCGACACGGCCACCGGCACCACCAGGGAGAGAAGATAGCTCTCGTGAGGCACATCCTCCCGCGCAAATTCCACGTTATGATCAAGCAGATACGCCTCCTCCGCGGTCACATCCGACACGTAGAGGGTATATACCGCTCCGTCCTTCATGGTCAGCAGCAGCTGGCCGGTCGGCGTCTCCTTATTCTGGATGATCGTGGCAAATACCACATCGCCCGCCTCTACCTGGCGCATGTACGCCTGCTGGGTCAGCTCCTCCGGGTAAGTGCGCCGGTTAAACGCATTGGCCACAAAGAGCACGATCAAAATAAGCAGGACAAGGCCCAGCCCATTGCCCATCGTCTGTCGCTGTCTCAAATCTGACTGCCTCCTTAAAATTCCACTACTCCGATATACGGGAGATTCCTGTACTTCTGGTCGTAATCCAGACCATATCCCACGACGAACTCATCCGGGATCGAAAAGCAGGTATAATCCACCTTCACCTGCTTCTTTACGCGCCGCTCCGGCTTATCCAGAAGCGTACACAGACGGATGCTCGCCGGGCCGCGCTGCTTTAATATCTCGATCAGGTAAGCCAGGGTCCTTCCGGAATCGATGATGTCCTCCACGATCAGCACATCCCTGCCTTCCAGAGGTTCATCCAGGTCCTTGACGATCCGAACTACGCCGCTGGATTCAGTACCGCTGCCGTAGCTGGACACGGACATGAAATCCAAAGACACCGGCGCCGTAAGTCTCTTGGCCAGTTCACAGGTGAAGAAGACGCCCCCCTTCAGAACGCAGATCAGGTGGAGCGGCCTTCCCTCGTAGTCACGGCTGATCTGATCGGCCACCTCGCTGATCTTCTTATTCACATCCTCCTCCGGAATCAATACCCGTATCTTCTCTGCCATGTTCCTCTCCTCCGTACGTCTTCACCTGCAGACAGCCATTCGTGCAGTCATCCGCAGCTTTTCGGGCCTGTTCCGGCCTGCGCTGCCCTGCGGCCGTGTCTTCTGCGGCGGCTTTCTCTCCTCCGTACGCCCTCGCCTGCAGGATCTCCTTCGTCTCATCCGTTATTTTATAGTATTCGCTGATCCGGTATCCGATAATCCACAATACATGGTTTCCCTCCGCAAGAAGCAATATCCGGTCCCGCTCCTGCCGCGGAATCTTCTCGTCGATCATGTACGACTTCACGCTCTTGCGGCAGCCGTCCTTTATTGTAATGTAATCGCCGGTCTGCCGGGTCCTGACCGATAACGTGCCTTTTATTTTATCATAATCAAACCATTTCGTATACCGATTTTCAGGAATTTTCTGGTTTTTTTCATAGGGGAAACGGGAAAATGCAACCGGAACCGCAGACGTCCCGGCCGTTTGCTGTATCGTTTGCTGCGCTGCCCCGGCTGCCGCGGTCCGCTCCACCCAGATCATATCATATTCCCGGACCGCCCGCAGGCCGTACGGAAGACTTACCTGCTTCCCTGTTCCCATATGGGCCAGACCGCAGATCTGCTCCGCATGAACCGAAGTGATGTCTTTCACCGAACCGGTCATCCGCCTTATCATCTTCATCGCAAGATAGCCTGCCAGCAGCTCCGGCTGACTGCCCAGAATCTCCGCGGGGATCCCGCAGCGTTCCGCCAAAGGTTCTGCCGCGGGTCCGCTTTGCCTTTCCGCAGGCTCCGCCTCGGCCCCGTTCTCAGTTTCCCCGGCCACACCGTATTCTTCCCAGATTCTTGCCGCTTCCTTCTCAAAATATGCGTCCGCCTGGGCCATCCGTTCCCCTGCCGCGAGAATGTGCTCTACCGCCTGGGCGTTTACATCGCGGGTAATCTGGGGCAGAAGCCGCCGGATCCGGTTGCGCGTGTAATCGGCCGTGTCATTCGTGGAATCTTCGCAGAAGCTGAGACCGTTTTCCGCCAGATAAGAGCGGATCTCCCCGCGGCTTACGCCAAGCAGCGGGCGGATAAGGCATATCCCGCCGTCCATCACCGCGGACGGCGCCATTCCCGCCAGTCCTTTCAGCGCGCTGCCGCGGAAAAGATTGTGCAGGATCGTCTCCGCCTGGTCTTCCTTCTGGTGGCCGACGGCGATCTTCACACCGATATGCTCCATCCGCTGCGCTTCCTCCCACAGCGCACGATAGCGCAGGATCCTCCCTGCTTCTTCCTCAGACAGCCCGTTCTCAGCCGCGTATTTCCGCGCATTCGCATATACCATACGGCAGGGCACATCCCATTCTGCCGCCAGTTTCTCCACAAAAGCCGCATCCCGATCCGCTTCTTCTCCGCGCAGTCCGTGATGGACATGGACCGCCACGATCGTCAGCTCCAGCTCCTTTCTGAGCCGCACAAGCACATGAAGCAGGCAGACCGAGTCCGCGCCGCCGGATACCCCCGCGACGACCCTGTCCCCTGCTCTCAAGAGATCGTATTTTCTGATGTATGACGCCGCCTTCGCAAACATGGCACGCCCTCCCATGCAGATCCCGGCCCGCCGGCATATGCCGCGCGCCTGAAAATCTTCTGTGGCTATCATACTAGGATTTTTGTTTCTATGCAATCACTTTCTATTTCCATCGTACCTCTTAATCTAAGAAATAATGATATTTCTCAATTAATTTCCTCCTGCTCCCTGCCACCGTCCTACTTCACCCATATCCCCGCCGTCAGAACCGTCATATCGTCGCGCGCCCCGCCGGCGCACGCGCCGGCGAACTCCAGCACCATGTCCGCCAGCTCCTGCGGACTTCTGCGGCCGATGCTCTCCAGATATTCCTTCATAAACTCCTCCTTATCGTCGCCGGGCAGCGCTTCCAGCACGCCGTCGCTGACCATGACGATCCGGTCGTCTTCCCACAGCTTCCGCGTCAGAAGCGCCGGCTCCACCGGGATCAGCACGCCGGCAGGCACATCGCCGGCCCGCAGAAGCTCGACGCCCGCTTCGCCCGCCACGAAAGTGGCCGCAGCCCCCAGCTTCATCGCCTCCAGCACGCCGGTATACAGATCCACGCAGCACAGATCGACCGTGGCCGGATGCTGCTCCTCTCCCGTCAGAAGAAGCACCGTATTCACCAGCTTAAGCGCCGACCGGGGCGTATAGCCCGCCGCCAGAAGCTGCTCCGTCAGTTCTACGACTCTCCGGCTTTCCTCCCCGGCCGCATCCCCGCTCCCCATGCCGTCCGACAGGCTTATGACCACCTGCCCCGGCGCCTCGCGGCTGAACGTGAAATTATCTCCGGATACGCTCTCTCCGTCCTTCGGCTTCCGGGCCACCCCGCAGAGTACCTCATAGACCCCTTCCTCCAGGAAACGGATCGTCGCCGCCTTTCTGCCCACAATGCTTTTCGAATCCCTGGCCACACTCCAGCCCCGGCCGCCCATGGCCTGTCCAAGCAGAAGCGCCGCGTCGGCGGAGGTAACGCAGCGGCCGTGATTCGTCCGCACGGTCAGGAAAACCTCCCTGCGTTTCCCGTCGTATTCCAGCACAAGCATCCTCTCCACCACCATATGGTGAAGCAGGAACGTCCTGCGCACCGTCCGTTCCCATCCGCCGGTCACGTCCCGGGCCCGCTCCATCTGCCGCGAAAACTCCTCCAGGATCACCGCCAGCTCCCGAAACTGGGAGATCACCGCGTCCCGGCTCTCCAGGAAACGGTTCTTCCACGTCAGGTTCATGGCCGCCCGCCCCAGGTTCCGGTTCAGATGCCCTACGAACTGTTCCCTGCGCCTGCAGCTGTCCAGAAATGTCCTGGGCATGTCCTCATAGTCCACAGAACCGTTTTTCTCAAACGCCCTCAGCAGATAATAAAGATAATATCCGTCCTCCCTGCGTCCTTCCTCCCGTATGCTGCAGCGCCCGCAATCGCCGCAGACCATGGCCGCCGCCATCTGCATGGCTGCCGCCGCATCGTCACGGCTTAAACCATTCCCGCAGGTATGATCCAGGTCAAAGGTCCTGGCAAGTCTCTCCAGGGAGCCCGCCATATCGCTTAGCTTTCTGGCTGTATATACATGGATTTCCGCCATATCATTATGGCCGTTCTTCCTTCCAAACACAAAAAATCCCTCCCGACTCTGCCGTACGCCGCCGTGAGGCGGTATGTCACTAGCATTATAGCGAGTCAAAAGGGAAATATTTGTCAAAATCGCGGCAGCTTTTCGGAAAAATCTTCGACAATAAACCTATTTCTCCGGCTTCAGCAGGATCTCGTCCGGATTCACCAGACCCAGCTTCTCCTTGGCAACCTGCTCGATGTACTGCTTGGTCTGCACGAAAATACGCCGCTCCTCCAGTTCCTCAGAACGGTCCTGCTCCTCCTGCACCTGGCGGATCAGATTGGCTTCCTTCACCTGATACTCCATATCCTTGGCCCGCAAAGAGGTACCGCGCAGATTGACCGCGACGGCCAGACTGACCACTACCAGCGTAATTCCCACAAGGGTCATCCTGTTCACCGCTTTGTCATGTCTGGATCTGCCTCTCCCGGCTCTGGCTCTCCCGCTCATCCTATCACCTTTTCTTCCTGCGTTTGCGAAGCTTCATCCTTATTCTAAGATATTCCTGTCCTTTTTTCAAGTATTTTAATAAAATACTGCCGATCAGCCGCTGATAAAGGATCATGCCCAGCGCCGTTCCCGCGATCACATAGGCTCTGAGAGCGCCGTCATTCTGTTCATACAGCAGGCTGAAGGTGATAACGGCGCTGTAAACGCCGTAAACCAGATCCTCCATTCCCGTGGCCAGACGTCCATGGGGAATGATCATGCGCAGGACGCAGACCAGATCATAGACGGTCATCAGTCCAACGCCGGTCAGCAAGCTTAAAAGGGCAAGATGAAACTCATTACGGATCGACGCGGTCACAGACTCGGCCCCCGGTCATTTAAACAGCCGCGCAAACAGCGACTCTCCGGATCTGCGGTACGCTTCATTGGAAGAATAGACCAGGCTGTCTACCGTGCCGTCCATCTCCGCCTCGCCCTTCTCCAGCGTCAGACGGCTCAAATGCAGATCCTTTCCTTTCACGGTCAAAAGCCCCATGTCCGTATCCAGCACCACCTGGTTCTCGTCGAAAGAGACCACATCCCTTACGCCGGTCAGGCTCCCGGCCTGACGGTTATTCAAAACGATCCTGTGCACCGCGGCTCCGGCCTTTTCTTCCATAAGAAAACCTCCATCCATACCCGAATCTGTAATTCAAGTATATGATGGAGGCTGCCTGCATTATACCAGACGGAGACTTACAGATAACGGTACAGCTCCTTCGCGTCATCCTTCTTAACCGTCTCCTGAACATCCAGGACTTCCACCTTCACGCTGTTCGTCCCAAACTGTATCTCTATGACGTCTCCTGTCTTCACATTCAGGGACGCTTTGGCGGGGCGGCCGTTCACCAGAACGCGGCCCGCGTCGCAGGCTTCATTGGCTACGGTTCTGCGCTTGATCAGCCTCGAAACCTTCAGGAACTTATCCAGTCTCATATATAAATTACTTTACAGCATCCTTTAACGCGTTGCCGACTTTGAACTTCGGAGCCTTCGTAGCAGCTACCTTCATGGGCTCGCCGGTTCTCGGGTTGCGGGCCTCTCTCGCGGATCTCTCAACAGTCTCAAACGTGCCAAAGCCAACCAGCTGTACCTTCTCACCCTTTGCCAGAGCCTCTGTTACGGTCTCTGTAAACGCCTTAACGGCCTTCTCGGCATCCTTCTTGGAAATCTCTGCTTTTGCCGCAACGGCTGCGATCAGTTCTGTCTTGTTCATTGATATTTTCCTCCTAAAATTGATTCATAGGGTTCTGACGCCGTCCCCCGGCGCCGTCGTACTCTATCATTTATATCCCTTTTACCGTTATTTGTCAATATTTTTCAGCCTTTTCCTGCATTTTTATCGCATTCCACAGAGCAAGGCTTTCCTCCGGGGAACTGACCTTCACGTCTCCGAAAACGTGCGGGTGGCGGCGGATCATTTTCCGGCAGATCCCGTCGACTACATTTTCAATGGTAAATGCCCCCTGTTCGGAAGCGATCTGGCTGTTTAAGATCACCTGCAGAAGAACGTCCCCCAGTTCCTCGCACAGATTGTCCATATCGTTATTATCAACAGCCTCAAACACCTCCTGCGCCTCGTCGGCCAAATACTTCTTCATGGTTTCGAGGGTCTGCTCCCGGTCCCAGGGGCAGCCGTGATCGGACCGGAGTTCGGCCACGATCCGAACCAGATCGGCAAATGTGTACATGGAATATCCCCCTTCCCGCGTCTCGCTTACCGGTTCTGCCCGCAAACGGACTTAAGGATATCTTACCACAGGATCCGGATATTTGCCATGTAAATCGTATCTTTACCCCGCCGGCAAAGGGCCTCGGTCCCTTCATTTTATTTTCGCCGGGGAAATTATACTCCCGGTTCCGCCGGTCAGCTCTCCATCTGCCTTCCCAGAAAGCCCGCGGCCGTCGTGACCAGCTTCATCTCCGGATCCCCCAGCTTTCCTTTCGCGTCCCGGCTTAAAAGCGCCACGCTCCCGATGGCGTCTCCCTCGCAGATGATCGGCGCCATCGCCATCGCGGTGATGCCCTCCATCTCATCAGCGGTCATGGAGAAAAACGCCTTCTCCTCGCGCCCGGCAAGAACCGTTTCCCTCTCCCCAACGGCAGCCTCCAGCTGCTTGCTGATCGGTTTTCCGATCACATCCTTCTTCGGTCCTCCGGCCACGGATATTACCTGATCCCGGTCCGTAATGCAGACCATCAGACCGGTAGACTGCGCCATAGCCTCCGCGTACTGGGACGCAAACGCGGTCAGCTCCACCATCGGCGAATATTTCTTCAGAATGATCTCCCCCTCGCGATCGGTAAAAATTTCCAGCGGAGTTCCCTCTCTCAGTCTTAAAGTCCTCCGGATCTCCTTCGGTATTACCACGCGTCCCAGATCATCAATTCTTCTCACAATCCCTGTAGCTTTCATATCTTTATTCCTCCATTTTGCATTCTGTCATACGCCTGTTTTCCATCTTCCGGCCCTGCTGACGCTTTTTACGGCACGGCTGATAGGCGTTTACTGTTATTGTAGTATCTGTCAAATGGGGGAATTTATACTTTCCATATTTTATTCTGAAAACGGCAGAGTAACAGCACAGCTGTCTGACTGCAAGGCCGGTTCCCGACCGGCTACTGAACGGCCGCGCGGTTCGGCTCCGCCAGCTCGCCCAGCTTTTTCAAAAGCTCCTCCGCGGCCTTCATCATCTCATGGCTGTCCTTATACGCTTTCTTCTGCTCCTGGTAGAGAAAGCCCGGCGTCTCGCCGGTCAGCATTTTCAGGCGTCCGCCGTACGAACGGATCAGTTCCGGAATACGAAGCGTGTCGAGACGCGCCTTCGGGAACATGGTCAGACGAACCTCCTGGCGGTTGATATCGACCTCCGTCACATAAGCGCGGTGAGCCATGGATTTCAGCTGCGCCACCAGCAGAAGATTATCCACTGCCCGCGGGATCTCGCCAAAACGGTCCATCAGCTCATCCTGCATATCCATGGATTCTTCTTCATTCTCAATGGCCGAGATGCGCTTGTAAATATCAAGCTTCTGATATTCATTCTTAATGTAGGACGACGGAATATAGGCGTCGATGTCGCACTCCACCACCGTATCAAATTCTTCTTCCTCCGTGCGGCGTCCCTTTAAGGCCGACACCGCCTGATTTAAAAGCTTACAGTACAGATCATACCCCACGGCTTCCATATGGCCGTGCTGTTCCGCTCCCAAGACGTTGCCCGCGCCGCGGATCTCCAGATCCCTCATGGCGATGCGGATGCCGCTTCCCAGCTCCGTAAATTCCCGTATGGCCTTTAAGCGCTTCTCCGCTTCCTCCCGCAGCAGCTTGTCACGGCGGTACATGAGAAACGCGTACGCCGTCCGGCTGGACCGTCCCACACGGCCCCGCAGCTGGTAAAGCTGGGCCAGCCCCATCCGGTCCGCGTCCTGAATGATGATCGTGTTCACATTCGGAATATCCAGACCGGTCTCAATGATCGTGGTCGACACCAGCACGTCGATGTCCCCGTTTACAAAATCCAGCATGATCCGCTCCAGCTGCCGCTCCTGCATCTGGCCGTGAGCGTAGACCACCACCGCGTCCGGCGCAAGCTGGGCCACACGGGCGGCCACGTCGGCGATATCCTGGACCCGGTTATACACATAGTAGACCTGCCCGTCCCTGGCAAGCTCCCGGCGGATGGCTTCCCGGACCATCTCGTCATTATATTCCATCACATAGGTCTGGATCGGCACCCGGTCCACCGGCGGCTCCTCCAGCACGCTCATGTCCCGGATCCCCGCCAGGCTCATATGCAGCGTCCGCGGGATCGGCGTCGCCGTCAGGGTCAGCACGTCCACATTCTGCTTCATCTGCTTGATCCGCTCCTTGTGAGCCACGCCGAAGCGCTGCTCCTCATCGATAACGAGAAGCCCCAGGTTCTTAAACTGCACGTCCTTCGACAGGATCCGGTGAGTTCCGATCACGATGTCCACCAGGCCCTTTCGCAGATCCTCCAGCGTCTTCTTCTGTTCCGCCTGGGTGCGGAAGCGGGACAGCAGATCCACCCGCACTGGGAAATCCTTCATTCTCTGTACAAATGTATTATAATGCTGCTGGGCCAGGATCGTGGTCGGCACCAGATAAGCCACCTGCCGGCCGTCCTGCACCGCCTTAAAGGCTGCCCTCAGCGCGATCTCCGTCTTGCCGTAACCCACGTCGCCGCAGATCAGCCGGTCCATGATCTTTCTGCTCTGCATATCCCGCTTGGTGGCCTCGATCGCCTCCAGCTGGTCCTCGGTCTCCTCGTAGGGGAACAGCTCCTCGAACTCCCGCTGCCAGACCGTGTCCTCGCTGTAGACGAAGCCGTCCGTCTCCTGCCGCGCCGCGTAGAGCTCCACCAGCTCCTTTGCGATCTCCTTTACGGCTCCCTTGACCCGGTCGCGGGTCTTCTTCCACTGCTCGCCGCCCAGACGGTTCAGCTTCGGCGCCTTCGCGTCGGCGCCGGCGTATTTCTGGATCACGTCCAGGCGGGTAGCCGGCAGGTAGAGATTGCCGCCGTCGGCGTACTCGATCTTCAGATAGTCCTTGACAATATGGTCCTGCTCGATCTTCTCGATCCCCCGGTAAATACCCAGGCCGTGTTCCTCGTGAACCACATAATCGCCGGGCGAAAGCTCCGCAAAGCTTGCGATCTTCTGCCCTTCGTAGGCGGATTTATGGCGGCGGCGCTTCTTCTTCGCCGTGCCGAACATGTCACCCTCGGTGATAACGACGAATTTGATCTGCGGATACTCAAATCCCCGGTGGAGATTGCCGTAGCGCACCATGATCTCTCCCGGCTGCACCTTCCGGTCCGGATCGTCGCTGAAGAACGCGCTCAGCTCATAATCCCGCAGATCGCCTGCCAGACGGCTGGCTCTGGTCTGGGAGCCGGACAGCAGAACGACGCGGTAGCGCTCACGCTTCCACCGCTTCAGATCGTTTATCAGGATCTCGAAGCTGTTCTGATAGGAATTTACATTCTTCGCGTTGATCGCGTAGCGTCTGGCCGCCGGCATGCCTGCCAGACGCTGTTCCAGTCCGGTCACCAGAACCGTATGCGGCCCCAGAAGTCCCGCCAGCGTCTCTTTGGCCGTATACAGAAGCTCCGTCTGCTCCGGCAGAAGATAGCCCTTCTCCAGACGGCTCGTCATGCTCTCCCGAAACTCCGCTTCCACGGCGTCTCCATGCTCGGAAAGTCTGGCCGGTTCGTCTAAGAACACCGCCGTGCGCCCTTTCGGAAAATACTCGCGGAAGGACACGGTATCGCTGCAGAAGCAGGTAAGGAAGCTGTCCAGCCCGCCCACGCCAAGGCCGTCCTCCAGACGTTCCTTTACATCCTTCGCGATCGCATAGATCCGGTGGGCCTCCTCCGTCCGCATCTGGCCGCGCAGAGCCTTCTCGTAACGGCCGGCCGACGCCTGTATCCGCTCCATACCTTCGGCGATCTGGCTCTCCGTCAGCACCATCTCCGCAGCCGGGTAGATCACCGCCTCATCCAGCTGTTCCACCGACCTCTGGCTCTCCACATCGAAGCTGCGGATGGAATCCACCTCGTCGTCCCACAATTCAATACGTAACGGAAGTTCCTCCGTCAGCGGGAAAATGTCCAGGATCCCGCCGCGGATTGAAAATTGCCCCATGCCGTCCACCTGGGCCATTCGCTCATAACCCAGCGTCACCAAACGGCTCTTCCATTCCTCAATATCGATGATCTCGCCGGGGCGGACGCTTAAAACCTGCGCCTGCAGGGCGGAAAGCGGAAGAAGACGGTCCATCAGGCCGTCCAAGGTCGTGACGACCACGCCGCCGGACACAGTTTCCGGCTGGCTGGCTGTTTCGCCAAGACTTCCGGACGTGCGGTTGGCTGCACTGCCCCCCGCAACTGGGTCTTGGGCCGCTGCAGCCGCCGCTCCAACATAGCTCCCGGCAGTCCGGCCTGCACTGCCTGCCACGCCCGAATGCTCGCCCGCCGCAGCCGATCCGCCACGATTTCCGCCCACGTCCTCCAGGAGCGCCTTCACCACCTGCATCCGCTGCCTCGTGATCAGGTTTCCGTGGATATCCGCACTGTAGAACAGCAGGTCCTTCGCCGGATACAGCCACACCCGGTCCGTAAAGCACCGGAAATCATCATAGATTTCCTTCGCCCGCGCCTCGTCATAGGTCACCACCAGCTTCCAGGGCAGGGTTTCCCCCGCCTCCTGCATCAGATGCACCTTCTGGGAGTCCATGCACCCGCTGACCTGCACCGGTCCTCTGCCCCGGTTCAGATCCGTATTCAGTTCCTCAAATTCCGCCAGTTCCGCCAGCGCGTTTTCAAATACTCTGCTCATTTTTCTTCGCATTAAACCGGTTCATCGCCGCATCCGCGCCGTCGGCGATCATCACTTCAACCGCGTCCGCCGCCTCTTTAAACGCATCTTCCATCATTTCCCACTCGCCTTTTGAGAAATGGCTCAGCACATAATCCGCCAAATCCATCCTATCCGGCTTCTCGCCGACGCCCACCTTCACCCGCGGAAATTCCTGGGTTCCCAGCTGGGCGATGATATTCTTGATACCGTTGTGCCCGCCGGCGCTTCCCGACCTTCGTATCCGCAGCTGACCGGGGCTTAAGCTGACATCGTCATAAACAACGATCAGTTCGTCCGTCCCGATCTGGTAGAAATCCACGGCGCTCTTCACGCTTTCTCCGCTCAGGTTCATAAATGTCTGCGGCTTCACAAGCATTACCTTCTGCCCGCCGATCAGGCCTTTTCCGCAGATCGCACGGTGCTTCCGCTCCGTCATCAGAATATCATGCTTTTCCGCCAGACGGTCAATGACCTCGAAACCCACGTTGTGCCGGGTATGCTCGTACTGCTTTCCCGGATTGCCCAGTCCAACTATAATATACATCCTACCGATTCTCCTTATTCCGCGCACGCGCACAAAGCGCTAGTTTTCCGCGGACGGGGGTATCTCCGCCCGGGCGACTAACGCTTACGTCTGGCGACAGCTTCATTTAAGCCCATACTATCACAGATGAACGCTGTTTGTCACTATCTATTTTGCCCTGCTTAATACTTTTTTCATTTCTTTCCCGATTGTTTTCTTACTTAATTTATGGTATAGTGATGTACGAAATGAATTAGCACATAACGCAAAGGCCGCGGCTGACGGCCTTTATGCTATGTCAACGGAATGCAAAGGAGGCAGGGGAATTTCCCCCGCAGATATGAAGCAGTACCTGTCACTCGGAATCGACATCGGTTCCACCACAGTCAAAGCCGTAATCGCCGGACGTGATGGATCCGGCGAAGCGAAAACATATACATACGAAATACTGTTCTCTGACTATGAGCGCCACTACGCTAACATTCAGGAAACGCTGGCAGCTCTTTTAAAGAAAGCCCGCACACAGCTGGGGGCTGTCACCCTTCATCCGATGATCACCGGTTCCGGCGGTCTGACTCTGGCAAAACATCTGGATATTCCGTTTATCCAGGAGGTAGTCGCGGTGGCTTCCTCCCTGCAGGACTATGCGCCCCGCACGGACGTAGCCATCGAGCTGGGCGGCGAGGACGCCAAGATCATCTACTTCACCGGCGGCATCGACCAGCGGATGAACGGCATCTGCGCCGGCGGCACCGGCTCCTTTATCGACCAGATGGCCTCGCTTCTGCAGACCGACGCGGCGGGGCTGAATGAATACGCCAGGGGCTACCGGATGATCTACCCGATCGCGGCCCGCTGCGGCGTATTCGCCAAATCGGATATCCAGCCCCTGATCAACGAAGGCGCCACCCGCGAGGATCTGTCCGCGTCCATTTTCCAGGCCGTGGTCAACCAGACCATCAGCGGTCTGGCCTGCGGCAAGCCCATCCGTGGCAACGTAGCGTTTTTGGGCGGTCCGCTCCATTTCCTGTCCGAGCTCCGCGAAGCGTTTATCCGGACGCTGCATCTGACCGGCGATCAGATCATCGCGCCGGAGCATTCGCATCTGTTCGCAGCCTTGGGCGCGGCGATGAACAGCGCAGACGACACGACCGTGGAACTGGACGCGCTGATCGACCGTCTGGAAAACGGCGTC
>CANPYE010000061.1 GCA_947588005.1 uncultured Lachnospiraceae bacterium
TAGAGATGTCAGGTATCTGCCGGTAAATCAATCTGCCATTTCTATGTGGAAGTTAGTCCTGCTCCCCAAAAAAGAGCCTAAATTCCGCATGGTATCGTATGCCCAAAAACAGCCCCTTTTCTGACGGCAATGAGTCTTCCCGGCATCAGCTGTAATAGTTGTTTCTACTTCTTCCTGTTGTTTTTCTTTAAATATCCTTTCCTGCAACACTAACGGCAACTTTTCTGCCGGAGCTTTTAGAAGTGGAAGTTAACTTTTCACTTCACGGAATTTTCCGAATCATTTCCGAAGATATCAGGTTATATCCGCAAAATCAATATCCGGCGTTCCGACAGTCAAAATGCATGTAATCCGGCGTATAATGCCAGTCTCCTCCCCAGGTGAAGCCAGCTTCCTTAAAGAGTCTGACACACAGATCATCCGGATTGATCTTGTAAGGGTAATCCTGTGTACGGTCCAGATAATTAACGCCTGCGACAGGGGTACATACCTTTTCCTCATCCGTGTTGTATCCGGAAATAATATAAGGATTATAAAGCGGATTGATATTAACGGCAAGTCCCCTCGCGTGATAAGAGAGACTGTCCGTATTGGCTACGGTTCGGAAGTTAAAACACGATGTGTTGTTGTCCGAGCTGGACGCCTCGTCGTCCGCGCCGTATTCATCCACCAGAAGCATTTTCTCGATCGGATAATGAGCGTCATACAGCTGCCGGAAAATGGAAAGGAGAACGTCGGTAATACGATAGTTGCTGATCATTTCACCTACGTGAATATTCCCCTCCAGGTCATAATGAAGCATCTGCATATACCGCAGATCCTCCCGCGAAACCGGGCAGCCATCCCGGTAAGACTTTCCGTAGATCCTGGCAAAGGTCTCGTCGTTTATGGGTTTCTGCCAGAAAAACGCGTCCGCTCCGACTGTAGCAACGTCTTCTTCGGAAAGGATCCGGCCCGGAGTAATATCAATCAGTGCATTCTCCGTGTTTTGGGACCCCGACGGGTCCAGCGACGCAACCATCGTCTCTTTCTCTATCGGCAGCGGCTCTTCCGGCCCATTTGTTCCGTCGGAAGTAATAATTTCGATTCGGATCATGGGCGCTGACGGATCAAGCGTTTGTATTTTCGGGTCGATGAATCTCAGTACATCTCCATCAGCGCATCCGGTCAGGCTCAATCCCAGCAGTAAAAGGGCTGCCGTTCTGATAAAACTACGATCTCTGGCTTTTTTCAGCTTGAGCATATATTTCTTTTAACCCCCTGCGGTCTATTTTGCCATTCGCATTTCTCGGCATTTGTTCAAGACGGATATATCGGTTGGGCATCATATAACGCGGAACTCTTGCCGAGATGCCGTTTGAAAGCATTTTCGAATCGAGTTTTTCAGCGGCCGTATACAAAAGAAGAATCATCTGTCTCTCTTCGTTATAAACGCAGACACATTCATTGATTCCAGGAATCAGCGCGGCAGCTGCTTCGATTTCGCCAAGTTCGATTCGGTATCCCATTCGCTTGATCTGAAAATCTTTTCGTCCATGATAGACGATATTTCCATCCGCAGCATAGGACGCGATATCGCCTGTACGGTAGAAACGCTCCGTTACATCCGATGAAAGCTTCAGGGAAATGAAGCGGTCTTCTGTCTTTTCCTGATCCTTATAATATCCAAGCGACAAAGCTGCGCCGCCGATACAAAGCTCTCCCGCCGTCTCTTCCCCGGGAGGGACAGGGCGTCCGTTGTCATCCAGAATCAAAGCTTTGACATTCCCGCAGGCATGTCCGATCGGAAGGCGCTCATGATCCTTAAAGTCCCTGACAAGCTCAAAAAACAGGCTGACATGGGTTTCTGTTGAACCGTACATGTTCACATACCGCACATCCGGCAGATACCGTCTCCAGTAGTTTAAGTATTTGACCGGCATGACCTCTCCGATAAAGAAAATATAACGGAGAAACCGGGGCTGCTGCGTATCGAAGCCGTTCAGCCGGGCAACAACCGTCAGGGCAGACGGAACCCAGAAAACAGAGGTTACATGGTTATCGTTCAGGCAGTTGACCAGCCGGGCCGGCGACGAAAAATAATCCTGCGGAATGATATATGTACTGCAGCCAAAACGGAGCGGGACGAAAATATCATGAAGCGATATCACAAAATGGAACGGCACCTGACTGCCCAGAACATCTTCCGGCGCATAAGGAAACTCCTTCTCAAGCCAGCAGAGATTATTAATGATCATACGGTGACAGCCCATTACACCTTTGGGAACTCCTGTAGAGCCGCTTGTAAACAAAATATAAAGCGGATCTGTCTCTTTACAGCCGCTTCGGATCCGGGCCAGAAGTTTGGGATCCTCCGGCGTTTCGCTTAATTCATCATAATCCCAGACCGGACATGCAGGCGCAATCCGCTCAGTCAGATGACGGCTGCCCGGTTCCGTAATCGCCGCAGCCGGGTCGAGTACAGAAAGAATCGTCCGGATACGCTGCTCCGGCATTGAGGTATCGATCGGACAATAGCAGCACCCGCCGTACAGTATACCAAGAATGGCGACCGCCATAGACGCGCTCTTTTCCATAAAGACAGCCACCGGCCGACCGGAAGCCTGCAGTTTTCCGATCCGACTGCCGATGGCCCTCGCTGTGCGTAAGGCTTTTGAAAAAGTATACGTACGTTCTGGGTCGCTGTAAACACACCGGTCAGGATAAGAGCCCGCTGTTTCTTCCAGAAATTCCAGGACACTATTCTTCATCCGTTAAAAACCCCCGTTATTTCTAAGGAATTACAATATACTCGATTCCATCGACCACATCCTTGGTGGTATAGACTTTTAACTGCGTATTTCCTGCCGTATAGGTATATGTACCGAACTGTGCTTCATCCGTATTATATGCGTCACCGTAAACAGAAAGAACATCCGCCTTTGTGGAACCGATCCGGATGCCTTCCGGTGTCGAGATGGACGCATCGAAGATATACACTGATTCAACGCAGTCTATGTTGTTTACAGGAGAGGTACTGATTTCAAATCCCGGATAGGTGTAGACCCTTGCCATACCCTGATAAGCGCAGCTTTCCTGTTCAAAAACATCCGTCGGATCCCCGAGCGCCGCAAGGATCGGCGCGACTTCCGCCCCCATGGTCACGGTTACGCCTCCGCCCACAAAGTGATATTCGGATGGGACTGCCGCAGGAGCTGCCGCTGTTTCCGGGGCTTCTGCGGATACCGATTCCGCAGAAGTCGTGGCCTCGGTCTCTGCTGCTGTTTCTTCAGACGCCGTATCAGCTTCTGCTGTTTCAGCTTCCGTTGGCACTTCCGCGGCTGTGGTTCCCTCAGCAGCAGTTGTTTCCTCCGTCGAAGTCTCAGCTGCTGCGGTTGTCTCGCTTTTCTTACTCTCCGCCTTCGCTGCGGCAGTCGTTTCCGCGGCTTTTGGCGCTGTCTCTGCCGCCGTGGTATCCTCAGCGGCAGGCGTTTCCGCGGCTGCCGTTGCAGCCGCAGCGGCTTCTGTCGCCGCTTTCACGTTATTTTCTGCTTCCGCACCCGTATTCGGCAAAGCACAGGAAGTTGCCAGAAGTACAGCCGTCACCATCGCGCAGCTGCATGCTGTCAGATATTTTACCGTTCTTTTCATAATATTCTCCCCGTCATTCTTCTGTTGTGAATTGTTTCAGATAGCCGAACTGCGCAAATTCTTCTTCCTGCTGTGCTTTCATGCTGTCATAAAACAGTCCTTTCTCAGCCCAGACAGCAGCAAGTTCCGCGTCGTCACGATGATCATCCGCCCCGGCCCCAAGCAGGAACGGCCCAAGATATCGGGACAGCTTCTCCGCGCCATAGACGTTCATATGCAGTCCGCCGTCGTAAGTATCCTGCGAAAAGTCAATACCGATTTCATCAACGGCCTCAAGGCAGTTAATATACAGAAGATTATGCTCCGATGCATATTCCTCGATCTGTATCTCCCACTGATCATACCATGCCGGATAAAGGGACGGCGCTTTCATAAGGATCAGCTGAATTCCATTATTTTCGCAGAGAGCACGTATTCTCTCCAGATACTCCCACGAGCGGGGATCAAAAGAATAATCCGATCTGCGGCGCTCTACCGGCATATCTCCCGCCGGCCTTACGTCAGCCCTGAGATAATATCCGTTGTGGGCTACCTTTCCGCTCTTCATAAAATAAGTCAGATCGTCCGCTTCAAGTTCCGCAAAACGGGAATGGAACCGCAGAATCGGGAAGATGTATTCTATCATATGTTCATCTTCCATCATGGTTGTGCGGATTGCGTTCCATTTGGAAGCGGACCAGCGCATACCATCCAGGGTCATACGGTTGTAGCTCTCATTGTTCTGATCGAACTGCTGCATGGCTGAGACATTAAAAACAACGATGCCGGGCGTCTCGTACTTCAGTGTGTCCTCCAGAAGGTAATAAGACTGTGCGATCAGCTGCTGCGCATTGCCGCGGATATAACTGGTAATGCCGAACTCCCGCCAGAGCACGATCGGGGAAATGTTTTCGTAAACTTCGCAGTTCCCGAGAAACACTACATCGTGAGGCGTCGTCTCTTCATAGTATTCGGAGGTAAGATTCCCTTCGACGACCTGTCCCATATATTTGGGCATCAGCAGTCTCTGAAGTCCGGCGATCACAATTACACCCAACGCCGCCAGAAGCAGAACACAGACCGGTTTTTTCCATCTCATGGATTCCGCCTCCTAAAACTGATTGTAAATGAACTGGCTGGCATCGTACCCGTGTCCGTAGCATCCGGCCACAAGTACCATGACAAACAACAGGAATACCGCCGTAAAACGTACAACAAGCGGTCTGGCGGCGAGCTTCTGCCGGACGCTGCCGGTCTCCTGCAAAACTCCAATCACAAGCATAAGAACCAGTCCGACCGCTATCACAATGAAATCTGCGGCTGCAAGTCCCAGTTCCGCAAACCGCCCGTCAAACAACTGCGACAGACGTCCTGTCGCAAGCAGATTACCCAGCATCGCAAATACGGTCTGGAACGGATAGTACTGAAACATCAGCAGTCCCGAAAACAGAAGGCAGGTACGTACTTTCTGGAACGCGCCGTATACGCTTCCGTCCGATTTTGGGAAACGCCTGTGAAAAGCGCGGTACAGTTCCGTAAGTTCCTGCGAAACCATCATGGCGATTCCATTGGCAAGTCCCCACAGGATAAAACCCCAGGCCGCGCCGTGCCAGATACCGGTTACAAACCATACGATGAGATTAGCGATATACACAGGAAGCTTTTTCGCGGCCTTATTCAGCCCCAGTTTTCCCGCAAAACGCGAAACGGTTCTGCAGAAACGGCTTGTCGATACAGGGAAGAAAATATATTCCCTGAACCATCCGGTCAGTGTCATATGCCATCTGCGCCATAACTCCGATAGATTCTTTGCACCAAACGGTCTCTGGAAGTTCTCCGGGAGCCGGATGCCAAAACACTGCGACACGCCGATCACAATATCCATGCAGCCCGAGAAGTCAGTGTATAACTGAAGCGTATACCCCAGCATACCGACAAGGACATAAATTCCATCGTAGATATCCGGCGCTGCCGTAATCATCGCGACGGCCGGTGCAATACGGTCAGCAATGACCAGTTTCTTGAAAAAGCCCCAAAGGATACGCCAGAGCCCGAAGGTAAACTGCGTTCCGTCAAAAGAATGTTCTTCGAACAGTTCTTTCTTCAGCTGATCGAAACGGCTGATCGGTCCGCTGACCATCTGCGGAAAATAAGTGACGAAAAGCATAAACCGCAGCAGATTCTTCTCCGGCCGGCACCGGCCGCGGAAGACGTCGATCAGATAGCCCATCGTCTGAAAGGTATAGTAAGAAATACCCAGCGGAAGCACCCAGCTGACCTGCAAAACAGCGCCTTCCTGCAGATGAAAAAGCACATTCAGATTCCCGAGGAGAAAATCCGTGTACTTTAACACCGCCAATATTCCGAAATTAAGCAGGATTCCTGCTGTCATAAGACATTTCTTATGTTTTTTAACCCGTGCCTGATACGCCTTTTTCTGTTCTTTGTCCGGCTTCTGTTCCTTGATATACGTCTGTGCCTCGCTGTCCATCCTGCCGATCCAAAGCGCAAGAAACCACGTGCTTACCGCAGTGATCATCGGATACAGCAGATAAACAGCCCCGCCGCCTGCATAAAACAGGAAGCTGACAGCCAGAAGCAGGATCCATTGAAACCTTTTCGGAACCACATAATACAAGATGGCTGCGACGGCGAAAAAGGCTAGAAACTCATAAGACACCAGGGACATGATCATTCATCCTCTTTCAGCCGGCCGATCAGACGCATCATCGCTTCCACAGAATTAAAATTCTCGGGAATGATGGCCTCAGACGGGATGGATACATCAAATACGTCGCGGATCTGCGTTACAAGCATCACCAACTCAAAGGAAGTCAGGATCTCGTCGTCAACCAGATGATCATTCGTTTCATAGTCTGCATCCGGATTGATATCGTTCAGAATTTCAAGCAGTTCATCCATATCTTCAAACTCCTTTCATCAGGGTGTGCGCGGATAGAGGGAACGGTCAAACGCAAAACAATTTCCGTGTTTTGCTGAATAGTTCTGCATCTGTGCATCCGTCCACAGGCAGAAATACCCGCCCGCCCGTCTCGGCGTCGCATCGAAATGATACCAGTTGCCGTCGCTTAGCTGGACAAGATTCCAATAATGGCCGTTATCCGTATAACGGAGCATCTCGATGCATGGAATACCGCACCGCATCAGAAGCGCGGCCGATACGGAATAATAGATGAAGCAGTCCCCATGACGTCTGCGGAATCCGTTATAGGCTTCCTGAACCCAGTCTCTGGTCGCCGCATGCCCGCTGTATGTAAAGTTCCCGCGGACCCATGCATATATCGCCTCTGCTTTCTGCCGGTCCGTCATAGAGTCATTCACGATTCCCGCCAGAATGGTATCCGCCATTGCGGAAACGGTCTGCCACATCTCCTGTTGTTCCGGCGCCACCTGCGTTATCGGCTTATAGGGCCAGGCGGCCGCACCGGAACTGTCGAACGTGTAAGTGACGCCGCCAACCGTACGCTGCGCATCATGCACCATCGCACCGCTGACCTCATCCAGATAATACGTATTTCCGTCAACTACAACAAGGCCGGTTTTTATATAACCAGCCTCATCAAATAAATACCATTCACCGTCGATCTGTTCCCATTTGTTCGTAATATAACTTCCGTTGGAAAGGCGGTAGTAGCGGCCGGTATCATCCTGCATCCAGCCGGTATACGTGTTCGAAAGCAAGACCGCCTCACCGTTTTGGCTAAACTGCCAGACCCCCCCATTAATCGATATGGTCTGGTCTGCGCGCATGGTTCCGTCCTCCGGACGGAGATAATATTCCTTTCCGCTGAGATTCAGCCACCCATGATGCGCATATCCGTCCTCATCAAAATAATACCAGGGGCCGCCCTCTCCATCGTGATACCACCCGTGTATGTCCGAGCCGTTGTCGTCGCGGCACCGTGTACCGGTACCGTCGCTGTATATTGTGCCTGCAAAAGATGATATTCCAAATAAACATGAAAAAACAAATAAAAGAAACGAAAACCGTACTTTCATAAACTCTTATCCGTCCTGTTCGTATTGGCTTTCGAAAAAGCCTGATTAAATTGTACACAAGCATAAATATATCATTATTAGGAAAAGATGTCAATATTTATTTGCCCCTCAAAGTGTCCCATCACAATGGATACCCCGCCTGTTCCTGTAACGGTTTTCTTGTCTTCTTTCTCGTAATCTCAACAAGGCCGAGTCTGGTCATATCGACGACGTTTGTATTCACCGGATCTTCCAGACAGTACTGCGTCAGGCACTGCATCACTTCCTCACGGTCGGCCGCTGCTTCCATATTAATGAAATCCACAACAATGATCCCGGAGAGGTTTCTCAGGCGGAGCTGCCGCGCCGTCTCCTTCGCGGCTTCCAGATTGATCATGCGGACCGTATCGCGCATGGTCTTACGGCCCGTGAACTTACCGGTATTTACATCGATGACGGTCATCGCTTCCGTCTGTTCAATGACAAGATAAGCGCCGGACGCCAGCCAGACGCGCTTCTGCAGGGCGTCTTTCAGGTTCTTCTCGATCGAGTAGAGCTTCACCAGCGGAATGAGTGGATCATTGTAAAGGCGCAGACTTCTGGCCCTGTCCGGCTGTTCACGCTTAAGCGTTTCCTCAAGCCTCTTAAAAATGTCCTCGTCGTCCGTCAGGATCTCGCCGGCCGTCTGCGCGTCATGATCCCGCAGCCGGGCCGCATAGGGCGGAGCTTCCTCATAAATGAGGCTGAAGCAGGTACGGTAAGGGACCGCCGCCAGGATCTGCCGCATCTGCTCTGTCAGACGCTTCATCTCGTCCAGGATCTGCTCCTGCGGCGCCTGATAAGCGTTCGTCCGCACGATCAGCCCGAAGGCTTCCTCCTTCGCGGGACGAAGCAATTCTGTCGTTTTCTTCTTCCAGTCGTTATCGCTGATCTTACCAGAAAAGCGGATATAGTTCTTCCGGCCGGAAGGATCCGCCGACAGAACGCAGTAACGGCCGGTAAGCGTCAGCTGCGCGGTAAGAACCAGATCCTTGGTCTTCACCGCGTCTTTTGATACCTGAACGAGGATCTCGTCGCCGGGACGTAACGTGTGCGGCGTTTTTGGGGCCGTGGTTTTCGTTTTCGTGCAGACAGAGAGCCGATGGCGCTCTGCCGGTATTTCCATGCAGGCAGGACACCGGTGAGGCCCAGCGAACCGCGCCGGTATCTGGGATGTGAGCCACGGTTCCGGATTCGCGTCCAGACTGTAATAGCCGGTGACGCCGCCGCCCAGATCCACGAAGGCGGCATTGATATTCTTAACGATATCCTTTACCTTCCCGATATAGATATTGCCCAGAAGCGACGGCTCCTGATCTTCAAAATCCAGCTGGACCGCTCTCATATCATCCATAAGCGCGGTCAGGATCCGTCCGTCGAGCCTGGTAATGATCAGCTTATTCAATGTCTTCTCCTAACGTCTCAAGTGGCACCAGATTCCGGCTGCCTTCGCCGCTGCCGCCCAGATCCGCATAGACCTCCTCCCGTTCCGCCTGAAACGTAAACGGAGCCAGCTCAAGACCCATAAAATCATAGAGCGCATTCATGACAAGTTCCGGTTTGACGTTATCGGTGCTGCCGGTGCAGACCTGAAGGAATACTGCATCCGAAGGCTCATTCACCGCCCCGGAAACGATCACCGGAAGTTCTTTTCCGCTCGGGGCCGTCATGCCGGGAACAATGCGGACCGGGCCTGTCGCTGCCGCCAATGGGGAAGGCCGCTCAGAAACGCCAACGCAGTCCGAAACCGCCGCCGGGCGTTCTTCGTCCGGTACTGCCCATACCCGCTCCATCCGGTAGATCAGCGGCCGCAGATCCATTTCCTTCTCTCCGCTTTTCGTCTTCTTCATGACCGGAATCTGCGGCTGCGCGTAAAACTCTGAGAGGGCAGCAAAGAATGCCTCGATATCCTCCGGCTCCTTCCCGGGCCTGAACGCAAGAACATAGTCAGCCGCCGCCACCAGCGACATGGCGCTTTTGGCGGAATCATCCAGCCGCCGGTAGGAAAGGACTTCCATGCCCTCCGACATGACCGCGTTTAACCGGCGGACCATCTCCGCCGAGCTTTCGGCCGAATTGACTTCGATATCCAGATACTCTCCATTGCTCAAAAGTCCGACGCCAAGCGGGGCCGCAAAGGACATGATCTGGTGGGGACTGAAGCCTCCGCTGTAGCAGATATCGACATCCGCCCGCCGCATCGCCTTCTGGAAATACCGCATGATGTCCAGGTGCCCGATGAATTTCATGATGCCCTGCTTGCGGAACTTAATTCTTATCTTCAAAGCAGACACCTCCTCCGAACACCCGGGCGCCGCAGCCGGCGCAGCCCTGGCGGCAGTTTGGCGTGACGGTTCCTTCCGTCGCCTTCTTCCATTCCCGCTTTAAAAATTCCTTCGACACCCCCGCATCGATGAAATCCCACGGCAGCTTCTCATCCAGATCCCGGTCGCGGACCGTATAAAAATCCGGATCCACGCCGCAGGCGTCAAACGCCGCCATCCACCGGTCATTATCAAAATTCTCGCCCCAGGAGTCAAACAAAGCTCCGCGGCGGTAGGCTTCCTCGATGACCGGCGCTACCCGGCGGTCTCCGCGGGCCAGAACGCCTTCCAGTACGCTTAAGTCCGCCTCGTGGTAGTTGTATTTCAGGCTGCGGGCGTTCTTCATCTCCTGGAAGGTATCGCGCACCAGCCAGGCGCGCCGCAGAAATTCTTCCTTCGTACACTGCTTCGCCCACTGAAACGGCGTAAACGGCTTGGGCACAAAGAAAGACGAGCTGGCGACGATCTGCACCCGCTTCTGCCGCTGTTCCACGGGCAGGTCGTAGAAGGTCTCCGCCACTTTCTCCGACAGATAAGCGATGCCCTTCATATCTTCTTCCGTCTCTGTCGGCTGTCCCAGCATAAAGTACAGCTTAACGCGGCTCCAGCCGCCCAGAAACGCGTCGCGTGCGCCGTTTAGGATCGCTTCCTCCGTCAGGCCCTTATTGATCACGTCGCGCAGGCGCTGGGAACCGGCTTCCGGCGCGAAGGTCAGGCTGCTTTTCTTTACGTCCTGGACCTTGCTCATCACGTCCAGGGAAAAGGCGTCGATGCGCAGGGAAGGCAGGGAAATATTGATCCCTTTGCCTTTCACTTCGTCGAGAAGGAAATCAATCAGTTCCGGAAGCTTCGAGTAATCGCTGGAGCTTAAGGAACTTAAGGAAATCTCCTCGTGGCCGGTGCTCTTCAGCATTTTCACGGCGTAATTTTTCAGGTATTCCAGGCTGTGCTCTCTTAACGGCCGGTAAATGTTCCCGGCCTGGCAGAACCGGCAGCCGCGGATGCAGCCGCGCTGGATCTCCAGGACGACCCGATCCTGGGTCACCTTGATGAACGGCACCAGAGGCTTTTCGATATACCAGGCGTCGTCCATATGGACGACCAGCTCTTTGGTGACCTTCTCCGGCGCACACGGGTTATTGGGTCTAAAATCGGCGATGGTCCCGTCGCTGTTATACGTCACGTCGTAGAAAGCCGGAATATAGAGACCGGGGATCCGCGCCGCCGCTTCCAGAAACTCCTTCCGGCTCCCTCCGCGGCTTTTATTCGCCTTATAAGCGTCGAAAAGCTGTCCGTAGACCGTTTCTCCTTCCCCGATATAGAAAATGTCAAAGAAAGGCGCTAAGGGCTCCGGATTATAGGCGCAGGGGCCGCCCCCGATGACGATGGGGTCATCCTCCGTACGGTCTTCGGCATGCAGCGGAATCCGGCTCAGATCCAGGATCTGCAGCACATTGGTATAGCACATCTCATACTGGAGTGTGATGCCCAGGAAATCGAAATTCTTCACCGGATCCTGGGATTCCAGCGCGAACAGCGGGATATTCTTTTCCCGCAGCAGCTTGTCCATATCGAACCACGGAGAATAGACCCTCTCGCAGTAGACGTCGTCCCGGCCGTTGAACATGTCGTAGAGGATCTGGATGCCCAGATGCGACATGCCGATTTCGTAGAGGTCCGGGAACGCTAGAACAAATTTTGTGGCTACTTTCTTCGGGTCTTTTACCGCCATATTCACTTCCCCGCCGATATACCTGGCGGGCTGCTGGACGGACAGCAGGATCTCGTCATTTAATGCAAGTTTTCTCATATAGTTTCCTTGTCGTGGTCTGTCTGTTCTCTGAAATCTGCTTACGATTCACCGGCGGCCGGCGCGGAAAGATTCGTAAATTTCTCCGCGATCTTAATCATAAGTTCCACCGTCTGTTCCATAGACTGAATGCAGACGAACTCAAATTTGCCATGACCGTTGTGCGCGCCGATGCCAAGGTTCGGACACGGCAGGCCCATATAAGACAGCCGCGCGCCGTCGGTGCCGCCGCGGATCGGCGAAACCTCCGGTTGAATCCCCAGCTCCGTCATGGCTTCCTTCGCCAGATCGATCAGGTACATATGGGGCTTGATCTGTTCTTTCATGTTATAGTAGCTGTCGCGCAGGGAAAGCTCGAAGGTCCCTTCTCCGTACTTCGCGTTCAGGTAATCCACGGCTCTGGCAAAATACTCCTTTTTCTGAAGGAATTTATCCATATCATGATCCCGAATGATATAGTGCATCTTCGTCTGCTCCACATTGCCCTGGATATCGTTCAGATGATAGAATCCCTCGTAGCCCTCCGTGTACATGGGGTTTTCAGCAACAGGAAGCATAGACTGCAGCTCCATGGCCATGAGGATTGCGTTCTTCATCTTATTCTTCGAACCACCGGGATGGATGCTTAAGCCGTGAACCGTCACATCTGCTGCCGCGGCGTTGAAATTCTCGTAATCGATCCCGCCGATCGCGCCGCCGTCCAGCGTATAGGCCACATCCGCGCCGAAGCCCTTGACATCAAACAGATCGGCGCCGCGGCCAACTTCCTCATCGGGCGTAAATCCGATCTTAATGGTTCCGTGGGGAATCTCAGGGTGCTTTATGAGATACTCCGCCATTGCCATGATCTCGGCGACACCGGCTTTGTCGTCGCCTCCCAGAAGCGTGGTGCCGTCCGTGGTGATCAGATCTTGTCCCACATAATTAAGCAAGTGCGGATACTGCTCCGGCTTCATGGATGTGTAGGGATTTTCATTCAATACGATCTCCCCGCCGTCATAGCCGCGGATAATATGCGGATTCACGCAGCCGTCCGGGAAATCCGGGGAAGTGTCCATATGGGCGATCAGGCCGAGAACCGGCACTTTCTTATCGAGCGTAGCCGGTATTGTCGCGTAGACGTAGCAGTGATCGTCGATACGGACATCGGACGCACCGATCTCCTCCAGCTCGCTGACCAGCATATGGGCCAGCGTAAACTGCTTCTGCGTGCTGGGGATCGCTTCCTGATCCGGCTTCGACTGGGTATCAATGGCAATGTAGCGCAGGAATCTTGAAATTACGGATGTTTCCATATTGTTGACGCTCCTTTTTGTGTCAATTAATATAATTTGTCAAGTCTACCGATACCTCTGTTGTATTTGCTGGTTAACATAATTTTTATATGTCAACTCTTAATCCATGAATTGTCCATCCTTTAATGGAATGGCGAAGCATATCCGAAATTCTGTTCTACCGGTTCGCCAGTTCATGGGTGATTTCTTCCCAGGTAATGCCCTTCTCCGCCATCAGAACCATCATATGGTAGAGAAAATCCGAGATCTCATACTTGATCTCCTCCGGGTTCGGATTCTTGGCGGCAATAACGATCTCCGTGGCTTCCTCGCCCAGCTTCTTCAGAATCTTATCCAGCCCCTTGTCAAACAGATAATTGGTGTAGGAACCTTCCTTCGGATGCACCTTTCGGTCAAGGATAACGGCATATACATCCTCAAATACCCGCAGCGGGTTCACATCCCGGTACTCCTTCTCCGCCAGCGTCGTAAAGAAACAGGACTGTTCCCCGGTATGGCAGGCCGGCCCGATCTGACGCACCTTCGCAAGGATCGTATCGTGGTCGCAGTCCAGCTTTATGGATTTCACAAACTGGAAATGACCGGAGGTCTCTCCCTTCACCCAAAGTGCCTGGCGGCTGCGGCTGAAATACGTCATCCGCCCGGTCTCCAGGGTCTTATTGAACGCTTCCTGGTTCATATAAGCCAGCATCAGCACCTGAGACGTCTGGTAATCCTGAACGATCACCGGAATCAGCCCGTCGGAATTCAGCTTGAAATTCTCCCAGCCGACGCTGCTCTCAAAGGTCTCCACAGGGATCCCCCGCTTCTTCAGCTCCTGCTTCCAGTGCATGCAGTCGCCTTCCAGCTTCTCCGGCACCGTCAGAACCACGCCGGCGACGGATGGAACCTTCAGATAGGAGGCGATCGTTCCCGCGATATCTTCATCGCAGACCGCCAGGAGCGGAATCGGGCTGGCCGGCATAGAAGCGATCTCGCCATCGTCCATCATTACATCCAGAATTGCCATGGATGCGCCAAGCTGGGCGTATTCCTCAATATGGTGCCGCAGATACTGAATTCCCGGCATATAGGCATAGATCTTCTCGCTCCCGAAACGGTTACATGCCTCCTTGATCAGGTCCACATTTTCCGGAATGGATACATTGAGAAATGTTGCCCCGGCCCCGGCGTAGAGATACTTTTTCACATCCTCAAGGCGCTTCACACGCCCGCCCGCGATGACGGGGATATCGATCTCTCTCGTCACCTGGCGGATCATATCGATCGTCCTCTCATGATCTGCGTCGTCTTCCGACAGATCGCAGATCAGAAGGCCGTCCGCGCCATTGTCGCTGTAATAGCGGGCCAGAGTAAGAATATCGTCGCTATAATACTTGCGGCCTTCATCCATGATAATTGCCTGCCCGTTTTTATAGCCGAAACTGGGGATGAGTTTTTTCTTTTCCATAATTCACTCCTATTCTCCTGTTTCAGGAAATAAACGCCTTCGCCGGCTGCTATTGCCGGCTGCTGCTCTGCTATTGGTATCTGCGGACAGCTTCCGAAAGATCCACACGTCTTTCGTATAAAGCTTTCCCGATGATCGCGCCCCGGATACCATTCCGGTACAATTCTTCCAGATCTTCCATGCAGGATACGCCGCCGGACGCGATAATATCCAGACCGGTCTCATCCGTTAATTTCTTTGTGGCCGCCACATTCGGACCAGAGAGCATGCCGTCTCTGGAAATATCCGTATAGACGATGTGGCGCACGCCGTACTGTTTCATTTTCCGGCACAAATCAACGGCTGTCATGGAACTTATCTTCTCCCAGCCTTCCACCGCCACCAGGCCGTCCTTCGCGTCCACGCCGACGACAATACGCTCTTCCCCGAATTCTTCGATAAGTTCCTGAATGAATTCAGGCCGCTCTACGGCCTTCGTGCCGATAATGACCCGTCTGACGCCCATACGCAGCAGATCGCGGACGGTTCCGCGGCTGCGAATCCCGCCGCCAAGCTGAACCGGAACATTGACCGATTCCACGATCCTGCGGATCACGGGTTCATTAACCGAACGTCCCGCCAGGGCGCCGTCCAAATCCACCAGATGAAGATACGCGGCGCCTTTCTGTTCCCAAAGCCGGGCTATATCGGCCGGTGAATCCGAATAAATCTTCGCCTGATCAAACAGTCCCTGGGTCAGCCGGACGCACTGACCTCCCTTTATATCGATCGCCGGATAAAGCTGCATAGGTCGTCTCCCTCTCCGTCTGCTTATTTGCATTTTACAGCTGTGTCATCTGCACAGCGTGTACTCATCTGCACAGCGTGCACGTTTGAATTTCTGTACAAAATTCTGTACAAAAAGAGCAGCCTGCCTGTGATTACAAAGCGGCCACTCTTTATTCTAACGATATTTTAATTCTTTGTCAATTTTTGCTGCACATTCTGTGTCAAAAATATTATAAAAATGAATGGAAATCAATTATTTTCCGACGGATCTGCGCAGACGCCGATGAAAATGGGCGCGTATCCGCAATATTGGTCCCGGATTACGAACAGAAACGGCCGGTCGAGGATCATTTCCGCTTTGTCCTGAGGCATTCCGGCTCCCGTATAGCCCAGGTCGGTATAGGCGGCCGCCTCGACGCCGTCCTCATTGATGCCGACATGGACCATCTGGGTGGCGGAATCGATCCAGACCGGGTCTTCCGTCATTCCGGTAAATTCCGCGCTCTCGTCAAACGCTTTCTCCATACCGAGCCCCACCAGCATGTCCTTCAGTTTGAATTTGCTTCCATAAGAGAATTTCGGCACTTTCCAGGTGATCTCGCCGTAAAGGCCGGTGGTATCGTCGGTCTCCAGAACCTGTCTGAGACGCTCCGGCGACTCCAGAAACTCATGAACATCCACACCCTCGTCCGGCAGCACGAACTGGACCTGGCCGTTTTTGGTACCAAGGCTCGCTGACAGATACCCATCTACGCGAAAGAAAGTGCCGCTGCTTATGCGGTTCATGAAATCGCATTTTACAGTTCCGCCGTCCTGCAGATGGAAATCATCCTCTTTCGTGTTCTCCGGTCGGAACTGATCGATCCATTCCGCGTAATAATAAACCGTATTCATCATATGCATCCGTATGTCTTCCGTCTCAACAGACGGCCGGATCAGACCGCCGGTGTGTTCCTGGACCCAGTCCTCCATGGCGTCTTTCATGTTCGCCGTGTTCATCTCTCCTTCGAAGATGTCGGCGTAAAAATCATCGGC
>CANPYE010000062.1 GCA_947588005.1 uncultured Lachnospiraceae bacterium
TTGTCATAGGAAGTGTTCATCAGATCCCAGATCGACTTGATCTGCGCGGCCACGCCGTCCACGAACTCCTTCGGCGTAACGCCGGCTTCCTGGGCCTTCAGCTCGATCTTCTGGCCATGCTCGTCGGTGCCGGTCTGGAAGAACACGTCGTAGCCCTGGGCGCGCTTATAGCGGGCAATACTGTCCGCCAGCACGATCTCGTAGGTATTGCCGATATGGGGCTTGCCCGATGTGTAAGCGATGGCTGTTGTAATATAATATGGTTTCTTACATTTGTCACACATGTCGGATTCTCCTTTTTCCATTACCGGAGGCCGCGACGCCTCCTTCGTCCTTCTGTCACTGTCCTGCGCGGCGTTCCGCCGGACGTTTACATTCAGTGTACCTTTTTTCATTGCTTTCGTCAATCTTTTTTCATGCGTTGTCAAATCCTCCAATATAAATTATACTATAGAAATGGAGGGTTTAACCATGAACAAACCAATTACTCGATATATCCGCTCCGGCGCAGCGCGGCCGCCGCGGCGATCCGCAAGATTCTGTTTCCTGCTGTTTGTCGTTTTGGTGCTTCTGATCTCCGCCTGCTCGCGCACCGGCAGCACGCCGGCTCCGGCGCTCCCGGCGGAATCCGGAGCCGCCGGGATGCAGACGCAGGACGGAGTCAATGCGGCGGGTTCATCAGCGCAGAACGGATCCGCCCCGGCGGGCTCCCCGATGCAGAACGGAAACGGTGCGGCGGGCCTTCAGGCAGGGGACAAATCCGGTTCGGCGGGCTCCCGGGCACAAGATGAAAACGGCGCCTCTGGTACCGCGCCTTCGGACGCCGCAAACGGCAGGCAGACCGAAGCAGATCGGGCGCAGGCGGCATTTGAAGACTGGAGCCAGCGCTTCCTGAAGGAACAGCTGGGAGATTCCTTCCTGAATCTTCATTATTCCCTGATCTCACCGGAATCCTACGACATTACGGACTATTCCGCGGACTTCGGAGACTTCTCCCTGGCAGCAATGCAGGAGACAAGAGCCCGCCAGAAAGAGTTCCAGTCGCAGCTGGCGCAGATCGACCCGACGCTTCTGAACGAAGAACAGCGCATGACACACCGGATCCTTACGGAAGCGTTCCGGCTGGATGAGTCCGGTGAAGGGCTGGAACTGTACTACCAGCCGCTGACGCCTTCCAGCGGCATACAGGCCCAGCTTCCCATCCTGCTGGCGGAATTTACGTTCCGCAGCCGGACAGATATCGACAATTATCTGACGCTCCTCTCCGATATCGACGATTATTACGGACAGATCCTGGAATTTGAAAAGGAAAAAGCCGCCGCCGGCCTGTTTATGACCGACGCCTGCGCGGATCAGATCGTTGAGGAATGCGCCGCGTACAAGCTGAAGGCCGACCATAATTTCATGACGGTCATGTTCGATCAGCGCATCGACGCCTTTGAAGGCCTGACCGATGAAGAACGCGCCGCCTACAAGGCCCGGAACCTGGCTGTCGTTGACGAGCATTTCGTTCCGGCTTATGAGCTTCTGCTGGACGGACTGACCCAGTTAAAGGGCAGCTGCACCAATAACCAGGGACTGAGTTATTATCCGGAAGGCAAAAAATATTATGAGTACCTGATCAATTCCTCCATCGGCACCTCCTATGAAAGCATCGAGGCCCTGCGCGACGCTATCGCCGCGCAGATCGAGGACGATCTCGCGGATATGACGGACATCATCCGGGAGCACCCCGAGACAGCGGATCAGATCATGGACTATTCCTTCGCCTATACCGGCCCGGACCAGATCCTTGCTCAGCTGCAGTCCCAGATCGCGGATGATTTCCCGGAGATCCCACCGTGTAACTATGTGACCAAATACGTGCCGGAGGAGCTGGCCCACACCCTCGGACCGGCGTTTTTCCTGGTCCCGCCCATCGACGACTACGACGACTGCGTTATCTATATTAACCCGGACAGCACCTCGGATTCTCAGGCCCTCTATACGACGCTGGCCCACGAGGGGATCCCCGGGCATATGTACCAGAACACCTATTTTCTGTCCCATTGCAGCGACAGCCTGCGCAAGGTCCTTTCCTTTACGAGCTACAGCGAAGGCTGGGCCTTCTACGTGGAAAATTATTCCTACACCACGCAGAACGGCCTTTCGCCGGAGCTGGGAAGCCTTCTGGCACACAACGCGGCGGCAAACCTGGGCCTGCATGCTATCATTGACATCAACATCAATTACTTCGGATGGACGCGGGAACAGGTGAAGGAATTTCTCGCCCCATACTTCGACGTCAGCGACGAAAACCTGGTGGAGACGATCTATAACGTGATGCTGAACACGCCGGTCAATTATCCGGAATACTATGTGGGATATCTGGAGATCCTCCAGATGCGCGATACGGCGCAGGAAACACTCGGAAATGCTTTTTCGCTGAAAGAATTTCATCAGTTCCTTCTGGATGAGGGTCCTGCGCCGTTTACAGTCATCCGGGAAGATTTCCGGGTCTGGCTGCTGAAACATTCTCTCAAATAAACGGCTGACCGCCCGTACGGCGCGCTTTTCATCCGAACGAAGAACTCCGGCGGGGATAAACCCCGTCGGAGTTTTTTTATTCCTCTAATTCTTCTACTCCACCGCTTCCGCGGCTTCTTCTATTTCTTCTTCCACATTTTTATAATGCATGTCGAATACCAGATAATCCTTGTCGCCCTGCGTAATATTCTCACTCTTATAATTCTCGCCGTTTATCAGCAGTTTAAGTTTATCCAGCTGATAGTTATCGATAAAAGTAGCGGCAATGCAGTTCAGCATAACCTTCTCGGCAGCCGCATCCAGCGCCGGAACCTTTGAAAGATTCAAATATCCGATTCTGTCCTCTGTCCCGGCAGTTTCCATCTCCTCTGCCGACATTCCCGGACCTGCTTTTATACTGCCCTCCATCTCAAAAGACAGAAGCTCGGTTCCCGTTTCAAGAACTCCGTATTCGATCAGCTTGTCCACCAATACCTGCTCAGTTAATTCATCCGCATAACTGGTGACACGCTCCAGTTCCGTACCGTCCGCGTTGCTCCGATAGACAAAAAGCATCGCTTCCATCGCTTCCGCATCGAACGGCACCGGGCCTCTGTACGGCAATGTTTCATCCTTTTTTTCTTCTTTATAGGGAAGACCATTCGGTCCCAGCCTCGTAGGTGTACAAGCCGTCGCCACAGACACGGCAATCATTCCGGTCAATAATAATAACAGCCGGTTCTTTTTCATAATTGCAAATCCTCCTTGGACCTTTTTTCAAACGTACCCATAAATTATACATGATTTCCACCTGCACCGCAACTGTTTATTCCTTATTGTTTTCTTACGAAATCCTTCCCTGCTTTACATCTGCCCCGCCAGAAAAATACTGACCGCAATACCGGCAAGCGACGCCAGAAGCGCTCCCGGCAGCGTATAGCGGGTCTTTTTCACGTTGACCGACAGAAAATAAATGCTCATCGTGTAAAACACCGTTTCCGTACTGCTCAACATCAGTGACACCGCAAGTCCCACCTGGGAATCCGGCCCGCAGGTTTTAAAAATATCCAGCGCAAGCCCCGTAGCCGCTCCGGAAGAAAACAGCTTCACGATCGCCACCGGCACCAGCCGGGATGGCAGCCCCGCCGCTTCCGTCCATTTGCCGATCGCCCCGGATACCGCGTCCAGAAGACCGGATGCGCGAAGAATTCCCACGCCGGTCATCAGCCCAACCATCGCAGGAAAAACCCCAAATACCGTTTTCGCGCCTTCCTTCGCCCCGTCCATGAAATCCTCATAGACCGGGCGGCGCATCAGCAAGCCGAGAAGGACGATATAAAGGATCGTAAAAGGAACCAGATAATCCGACAGCCAGAGAATAAATGCCATATAAATTTCCCGGGTTTTTCTATCATAAATATGCGGCCGGTTTCTCACGTATTCACGATATGCCCGCCGGTTTCGGGGCTTCTTCTGCCGCCGGCGCGGCCGCTATGCGCTTCCGCTGCTGCCAGACGTGTCCGCTGCTGTCTGGCAGTTTCACAGCAGCCTCTGATGCGTGTCCGCAGATGCCATTACCACGCGTTTCCGCAGGCACCAGACGTGTCCGCCACTCTGCATCATCGACAGGCGCGGTTCATCACTTTGCAGAATACCACAGCCACGAGAGTGCTTACCGCCGTAGCGGCGACGGCCGGTCCGACAATGGCCGCCGGCGCCGCGCTTCCGTACTGTCCGCGGTAAGCGATCATGCTGACCGGTATCAACTGGAGCGAAGATATATTGATGATCAGAAATGTACACATTTCGCGGCTGGCAGCTCCGCAGGCACGACCCGCCTGAGCCGCTTTTTCTCCGCGTTCCCCGCGCGCTTTCGACCCGATATGCGATATGCCGCTGTCCCGGGTTTTTGCTTCCGCACGCGGCGTTCCGTTCTCCCGAACTTCTGCTTCCGCACGCGGCGTTTCGCTGTCCCTGGCTTCTGTTTCCGCACGCGGCGTTCCGCTGTCCCTGGCTTCTGTTTCCGCGCGCGGCGTCCCGCCGTTTTGGCGTTCTTCCTCCAGCTGCGCAAGCTCCTTCATGGCCTGCAGCCCCGCGGGCGTGGCGGCCCAGCCCAACCCCAGCATATTTGCGATCATATTGACGGCAATGGAACGCCGGGCCGGATGCCCCTCAGGAAGATCCGGAAATAAGAACCGCAGCACCGGGTTCATTCTGCGGGCCAGACGGTCGACCAGTCCGGAACGTTCGCCGATCTTTAAGACGCCCGTCCACATAGAAACGACGCCCAGCATCGTAATGCACAGGCTGACCGCGTCCGCGGCGGAATCCAAAAGGCCGCTGGTCACAGCGCCGATATTGCCATGCAGGGCGGCCCACGCAATACCGGCCGCGATCATAAAAGCCCAGATATAGTTAAGCACTGTTTTCCTCTCTCCTGTCTCCGGGGCGTTCTGTGCGGCGACGGCAGCCGCCTCTGCTGCGGCCGGATAGCCGGGCCGACGTCCGCCAGCTCCGATCCTGTTCCATAGATATGCCGCCGCAGTGGATCTGATGATTGACTTTCCCATCGATTTACCCTATGATGAAAATGGGGCTGCGGCGGTGATCTCCGCCGCGTTTTCCGCATATAAAGCCCAGGAGACTGCACAGAGACAATATAGAAACTGCACAGAGACCGCATAGAAACGGTATAAAGACAGCTCCCGTATTTCAGACGGCAGCCGGAAAGGAGTTTTCATATGATCATTGATTTCCATACCCATACATTTCCAAAAAAGGTTTCCGCATCCGTGATGGAGAAACTGGCGGCGGTGTCGCTCACCGCGCCCTTTACCGACGGCTCCGCGGACGAGCTTGCGGCTTCAATGAAGAGGGCCGGCGTAAACTGGTCCGTCAACCTGCCGGTAATGACCTATGCGGGCCAGGTGGAGAAAGTCAATTCATCCCTCATCGCCCAACTGGAGGAGCTTAGAGAACAGGGCATTATTACCTTCGGCGGTATCCATCCGGACTATGAAGATATCCGGGGCGAACTGAAACGGCTCAAAGCTGTCGGGATCCCAGGCATTAAGCTTCATCCGGCCTATCAGGGCGTGGATTTTGATGATCCCCGCGTTATGCGGATCCTGGACTGTGCCACTGAATTGGGGCTCATCGTCATTACACACGCCGGTATCGATATCGGTCTCTACGACCACGACCACTGCTCCGTGCCCCAGATCCTTCGGGTGCTGAAGGAAGTTCGCCCCGAAAAGCTGGTGCTGGCCCATATGGGAGGCTGGGCCCGCTGGGACGCGGTAGAACGCGACCTGGCCGGCGCGCCGGTATGGCTGGACACCGCATTTTCGATCGGACCGGTCACGCCATGGCCGAAAGCGGACAGGCCGCCTTTCCGGACGATGAACCTCGCCGACGCGGACTTTACGCGGCTGGCAAGAAAGCACGGCATCGACCGCATTCTTTTCGCCACCGATTCACCGTGGGAAGACCAGGCCGACTATATCGAACGGATGGAGCGGATGCCGCTCACAGACGCCGAAAAACAGGCCGTCTTCGGCGGGAACGCGGCCGCGCTTCTTAAAATCCCGCAGCCAGGCTGCTGATGGCCGGCCGGTAAATTCGCCTGATTATCTGAATCCCCGGGACATCCACGCTAAAGGCCGCTCATCCCGGTCTCCCCACGCCGCGTCTGACCAGCTCCGCCAGCCGCGGATACGCGTATTCAAAGAACCCCTTATACGCCTGACAGAAATAATTCTTCCCGTCTTCACCCGCTCCCATCCGCCGCAGCCGGCGGCAGCCGTTGCGGCACAAAGCGGCCCAGCGGCAGTCCATACATTCCTCCGGCACGCGCATGGATTCCTGAATAAATCCCAGTTCGGCCCGGCGGCGGTCCATTTCCTCAAAGGAGTTCTCGTTCACATTGCCCAGCCGCCACGGATCCAGCACATAGAAATCGCAGGGATACACGCCGCCGTCCGCCTCCACGACCCATTGGGCGCCGCAGACGCCCCGCATGCCGCAGCTCTCCGGCTCCCGGCCGCAGAGCATCAGAAGCAGATTGTCAAAATAGCGGTTGGATACATAGTATCCCCCGGCGGCATCCTGATACCAGGCGTCGAAGGTGCTCTTTAAAAACTGTTCCAGCCTCTCCGGCGTCAGAGAATAGTCATGACCGCCCGGTATTTCCTCCAGCGGATCCAGACATTCGATATACTGGTGATAATCGAAATGCTGCTGCCGGAAGAACGAATAGATCTTCTGCCCGCGCCGGGCCGAAGGCCCGGTAATTACCGTCAAAATATTAAAGTCCACCTTGTATTTCTCAAGCAGGGCAATGGAATCCATCACACGCTGGTATGTCCCCTTCCCGGCCGCATCCAGGCGGTAGTGGTCGTGGATCTCCTTTGTGCCGTCCAGCGACACGCCGATCAGAAAATGGTTCTCCGCGAAGAACCGCGCCCATTCCTCTGTGATCGCGTAACCATTGGTCTGGAGGGCGCAGCGAATCTGGAGGCGGGCCGCCGGATGATTCTCCGCGCCGCGCTTCTGCACCCGCTCCCCCACATATTTCACAAACTCCCGGAAATAATCAAGTCCCGCCAGCGTCGGCTCGCCTCCCTGAAAAGTGAAACTGCAGGAATATTCCGCATGATCCAGGGCCCTGTCCACCAGATTACGCATGGTTTCCGGCGACATAATTCCGTAGGAGCCCACTTCTCGGTTCTTCTGTTCATCGGCATAAAAACAATACCGGCAGCGCATATTGCAGCTGCCGGACGCAGGTTTGATCATAACGGAAATAGGCGGCATAATAATCTCCTTTCAGCTTTCGCACCCCTCAATTCTGAAAGAGCCGGCATCTGGAGATTCTCAGGTACCAGCTCTTCTTGCACAGCAACGCCGCTGAGACAGACGCACCTGCAACATGTATCCGCCGGATGTATCTACGCCCGTCCCAATTCGAACGCCTTCAGGTTCAGCTCCACGAACTTCGGCGGCACGCACTCGCGGATCGCCTGCTGCCATTTCTCCGCAGAAATATCGAAATACCGGGACAGCCGGCCCATGAGCACAATATTGACCGCCTTGGCGGAACCGGCCTGCCCGGCCAGCGTCAGGCAGTCCATAGCGTCCACGACGGCGCCCGCGGCCTCCATCTTCTCGATCAGCTTCTCCGGATAGACCGCCGTGCCGGTGATGACCGGCATTGGATCGATCTGCTGGGTGTTGACCACGACGCGGCCGCCCACCTTCAGATATTCAATGTAGCGGGCCGCTTCCAGCTTCTCGAAGGAAACGATAAAATCCGCCTGGCCCTTGTCGATGACCGGCGAATAGACCTTCTCGCCGAAACGCACATAAGTAACCACACTGCCGCCGCGCTGGCTCATGCCGTGAACCTCGGACACCTTCACGTCATAGCCCTCTTTCAGAAGCAGATGGCCCAGCAATTTACTGGCGAGCAGCGACCCCTGGCCGCCGACGCCTACGATCATGATATTTTTCGTCATATGATATATGTACCTCCATATTCTCGGGCTGTTTTCCGTCAGTTGCTTTCTGTACGGCTGTTTTTCTGCCGATCAGCCTTTCGGCTGATTGCGGCGCGTTGACCGGCCAATCTCAGCGGCACATTAACGGCTGATTTCAACCGCTGTGTCTATTTTCTGGTCAGATCTTCTCAGTCGTATTTCCAGCCCGACTTTTCATACGCACAGCAGCCCATCTAATAATCATCTTCCACTAATTATTCCAGCTTGAAAATGTGCCCCTCGCCGTGCTCACGCCCTCAGCGCATCAAACTTACACAGCTGCGCGCACACGCCGCATCCCACGCACTGGGTCGCGTCGATGACCGCTTTGCCATTCTTCACGCTGACAGCCGGACAGCCAAGACGCATACAGGACTTGCAGCCGATGCATTTATCCGGGTCCACATGATAAGGCGGATTATGCTTCACATACTTGAGAAGCGCGCAGGGACGGCGGCTGATGATGACCGACGGCTCATCCGCCGCCAGTTCTTCCTTCACCGCCTTGTCGCAGGCCGCCAGGTCGTAAGGATCGACCACCACGACCCGATTGAAGCCCATGGCCCGGCACAGGCTCTCCAAATCGATCTTGCCCGCCGGGTCGCCTTTGATATTGTATCCGGTGGTCGGGTTCTGCTGATGACCGGTCATACCGGTGATGGAGTTATCCAGGATAATGACTGTGGAATTGCTCTGGTTGTACGCAATATTCGCAAGCCCGGTCATGCCGGAATGCATGAAGGTGGAGTCGCCGATAACGGCAACCGTCTTCTTCTCACTCTCCGCGCCCAGGGCCTTGTTAAAACCGTGGATCGCGCTGACCGACGCGCCCATGCAGAGCGTCATCTCCATCGCGCTTAAAGGCGCGGTCGCGCCCAGCGTGTAGCAGCCGATGTCTCCCAGAACGGTACATTTATTCTTCGACAATGTATAGAACAGGCCGCGGTGCGGGCAGCCGGCGCACATGACCGGCGGACGGCCCGGAAGCGGCTCCCCGATCGTGCCATAAGCCGGAACCTCCGCGCCCAGCTTCTCCGCGATCATGTTCGGGAAAAATTCCCCGCAGACCGGCAGCACATCTTTGCCGGAGACCTCAAGGCCCAGCTGGCGGCAATGATTCTCGATGATCGGATCCAGCTCCTCGATGACGACCAGCTTCTCCACCTTCGCGGCGAAATCTTTGATCAGCTTCACCGGCAGCGGATTCACCATGCCCAGCTTTAGGATGCTGGCGCCGTCGCCGAACACTTCCTTCGCGTACTGATAGCTGGTAGAAGATGTGATGATCCCCAGCGCGGTGCCGCCCATTTCCACGCGGTTAAATTCACAGTTCTCCGCGTATTCCGTCAGCTTCCGCGTCCGCTCCTCCACGATCGGATGGCGGCGGATCGCGAAGCCCGGCATCATAACGTATTTGGCAATATTCTTCTCATACGGCTTCGGCTCCGGCATCACACGCTCCCCCGTCTCCACCACACTCTGGGAATGGGCGATGCGCGTGCACATCTTGATAATGACCGGCGTATCGAACCGCTCCGACAGCTCATACGCCTTCTTCGCAAATTCCAGCGCCTCCGCGGAATCCGACGGTTCCAGCATCGGAACCTTCGCGGCGATCGCATGGTGACGGGAATCCTGCTCGTTCTGGGACGAATGCATCCCCGCGTCGTCAGCGACGCAGATGACCATACCGGCGTTGACGCCGGTGTAGGAGCAGGTAAATAACGGGTCCGCAGCCACATTTAACCCGACATGCTTCATGCCGCAGAAGCTGCGCGTTCCGGCTAAGGACGCGCCGAACGCAACCTCCATGGCGACCTTCTCATTCGGGGCCCATTCACAGTAGATCTCGTCGTATTTGGCCGCTTCCTCGGTGACCTCCGTGCTGGGCGTCCCCGGATAGCTGGACACTACGCCGCACCCGGCCTCGTACAGCCCGCGGGCCAGAGCCTTGTTGCCTAACATCAGTTCTTTCATGTAAAATGTCCTCTCTTGCTTTATGTAAATGTATTTCCGTTCACTATTCTGCGATGCGGAAACAGAACCCCTGTCTTCCGCCGCAGAAACAAGTTTATAATCTTGTGCCGCAGAAACAGGTTCGCAGTCCTGCGCCAAGGGAGCAGGTTCACAATTTTGCACTGCAGAAACAGGCTTTCTGCCTCATGCCGCGGAAACAGGTTCGCAGTCCTGCGCCAAGGGAACAGGTTCGCAATTTTGCGCGGAAGAAACAAGCTTTCTGCCTCATGCCGCGGAAACAGGTATCAGCGAATTCCGACATGTCTCCGTAATGTTCGCTGCCCTATCCACTCTGTTCTGCTTACCGGCTTACTTTCCTGACTTACCCGCCAGCTTATTCTACAGACTTTCCCTCCTCGTCCCCCTGCGCCGACATCCGGTCCAGCACCTCCCCCAGGCACCCGGTTCCGTAGTTCAGCATCCGGTTCACCCGGCTGATCGTGGCGGAGCTGGCGTTGGTCTCCTGCTTGATCTCCGTGTAGACTTTGTCGTCCCTCAGCATCCGCGCCACCTCAAACCGCTGCTCCATCGCCCGCAGTTCGGTCATCGCGCAGATGTCCTCGAAGAAATCCCGGCACTCCTTCAGATCCTTCAGCTGAAGGATCGCGTCGTACATCCTGGTCTCCCGTTCTTTTGGAATATTCCTTGCCATCGATGGCTTCCTCCTCTTTTTGCTGGAAATATCTCCGCCGTCATGCACCCGTCCATTTTCAATGAACTCCTGCTGCAGCAAACTTTCATCGCCTCGCCCGGGCGTCACGTTTCCCCCAATACATCTTAGCATAAAACTTGATTTCAGTAAATAAAAACTTTAAACCATTAAACAGGACGAATCAGGAAAGAAAGCTCTTGGAATATTTTGAAAAATCGTGTATAATCAAATCAGTTATCAGATCAGTCTGTAAAGGAGGTATGGTATATGCAGCATTCCAACCCACTGGCCGTACAGGACGGCACATCCGCCCGGTTTATTACCATCGGCGAGATCATGCTTCGCTTGACGCCGCCCAATTATGAGAAGATCCGCATGGCCACCAGTTTCGAGGCCAGCTACGGCGGCAGCGAGGCCAACATTGCGCTGGCACTGGCCAATCTCGGCGTAGACAGTACATTTTTCACGGTCGTCCCGAATAACAGCCTCGGCAAGAGCGCAGTCCGCATGCTTCGCAGCAACGACGTTCACTGCACGCCGGTGATCTTAAGCACGCCGGAGCAGACGCCGACCCACCGCCTGGGCACTTACTATCTGGAGACCGGCTTCGGGATCCGCTCCAGCAAAGTGACCTATGACCGGAAGAACAGCGCTATCACGGAATTCGATTTCAGCGGCGTCGATCTGGACTCGCTGCTCAAAGATTTCACCTGGCTTCATCTGAGCGGCATCACCCCGGCGCTGGCTCCCAACTGCCGAACGCTGATCATGGACTGCTTAAAGATCGCCAAGGCCCGCGGCCTGACCGTCAGCTTCGACGGCAACTTCCGGAGTACCCTGTGGACCTGGGAGGAGGCCAGAGATTTCTGCACCGAATGCCTGCCCTACATCGACGTCCTCATGGGCATCGAGCCCTACCATCTGTGGAAGGACGAAAATGACCACAGCAAAGGCGACATAAAAGACGACATCCCCTTCCGCCCCAGCTACGAACAGCAGGACGAAGTCTTCCAGGCGTTCGTAGAGCGCTACCCGAACCTGAAGTGCATCGCCCGCCACGTGCGCTACGCCCACAGCGGAAGCGAGAACAGCCTGAAAGCCTTTATGTGGTACCAGGGTCACACCTTCGAGAGCAAGATGTTCACCTTCAATATCCTGGACCGTGTCGGCGGCGGCGACGCCTTCGCCAGCGGCCTGATCTACGCCATGATCCACGGCTACAAGCCTATGGACATGATCAATTTCGCCGTAGCAAGCAGCGTGATCAAGCACACGATCCGCGGCGACGCCAATATCACCGACGATGCGGATGCGATCCGGCATCTGATGGATATGAATTATGATATTAAGCGGTGATGAATGACCTCAGGCATAATTTACGCCCCGGAAGGAAAATGAGAATTCCTTCCGGGGCGTTTCTTTGCTCGAATGAATGTGCCTCTGCCGAAAATGTTTCCAACCCACCAAATTCGGCAGCGCAATGCTACGCAAGCCGTATCGCATTGATCTTCCACACCCGCAGGTTCAGCGGTTCAATGGCCGTTCCGCAGTATTCGCACCGCTTGGCGCCCAGGCTTGTGATCGGCGCCCCGCAATTGGGGCAGGTAACGCCGATGCCATTGGAGGATACGTGACCAGCAGCGGTCATTTTCGCGTCCGCCATTCCGGGGCCTGCGGCCGCCCGCTCTATATCCTGCACATAGACAAGCTCCGTCTCGTAAACCTCCTGCCGCTTGCGGTCTTTATATCCGCTCACGACCTTGTCATTTTCCTCAACATATGTATAATACTCCACCGCAGATTCACAGAGGATATAGCATGTCCCTTCCTGCTTATAGTATCTCTTGATCACCGTATCGTGAACCTTCACGTCCTTATAATGCGGAATCTGCGTCCCTGCCAGCACCTGCTCCACCGCCTCCCGCAGCTTCGGATTCCCCGCCACCGGCCCTTTATCCCTCGTATCGATGGCCAGAAGCATATTGCAGATGCTGGTCCGGATCTGCGGCCTGAACTCATTCCAGTTGAATTCCGGAAAATCCTTCAGAATCTGCGGCAGAAAGATCTTCTCCATATTAGACAGGGATTTCGGCGTGGTCGAAATGCGGTCGTTGATATCGCCGTTCTGGATCGCCTTCGCCGCGTAGCGGATGACCTCCAGTTCCGGACTGTTCCGGATCTTTCTGCGCAGAACCGCCGCCCCCGCCAATGCCGCGCAAACGATCACCGCAATGATGATCACTGCCGTCAGAGCGCCATTTCCCATCTTCTTTCTCCTCCGCACCGTTTCTTACAATTGTTATCCCTCAACCCGCGAACCGCTGGATGCCAGCGCTGATTGCACGGCCGCTTAGCAACAGCCATCCGCAGCAGCACACATATCGGCTATCACGCGGCCGCATCCCACGCGTCTGCTGTCCTACGCAAATTGCCCGCAGCATAATATCAGGCCGCCGTGCGGCCATGATCCGCACGCCTGCTGTCCTACACAGATTGCCCATGGCATATATTAGGCCGCCGCGCGGCCACAGCCCGCGCGCCTGCTGCCCCACACATAGACCGCCACCGTCGCCAGGATCAGCACCGCATCCGCGACGATCGTCCCCTCGATCCCGAAGCCCACATTGTAGGCAAAACTGTTCATCGCCGTACTGGCGTCCAGCTTAAAAATTGAAAACGAAGATACGATCCCGCTGTTGGGCAGTCCGAAAATGATATTCTGCGTATAATTCCACACCGCATGCGCCATGAACGCACACCACAGGCTGTCCGTATAATACACGATCAGCGAAAAGAGGAGCGCCACTACCACGATATTCATAATGGACAGCACCGTAACGCCATCATTCAGAAGGTGAAGGATCCCGAAAAACAACGAATTCCCGATAATCGCCACCGCCGGGTTCTTGTAGCTCCGCAGCAGCTTCTGGTACAGAAATCCTCTGCACACCAGTTCCTCCGCAGAAGACTGGATAAACACCGCAATAAACAGCCCCACCAGCGCAATCGGCCGGAACGAATCAAAATACAGCACGATGTCCTTATGGAGCCACGCGATCAGGATACAGAACGCGTTCAGCCCGAAGCCGATGGCCGCCCCGACCAGAAGCATCTTCCCGTTATTCCCACGGGCCTTCGGCCCGACGGCCGTCAGGATCGACCGATCCTTCTTAGACAGCCGAATCCGCAGAAGCACGAGCACCCAGATTCCGATGAACGCCAGATAAAGCTGCGCCATGCCCCAGGCATCCGACGCCGCAAAGGACTCGCTGAGCAGCGATACCCCGGCCCCTAACAGAATGATCAGCAGATCGCCCACGAGCTGTCCGAACGAGAAAAGAAGCGCTGTCTGCACATACAGCGCAATCAGCGTGTCGTACCATTTTCTTTTGAATACCCGGTTTGTTTCCATAATTATAAGCCTCCTTAATCATTTATATGACACTTAAAATCCAGATCTTCCCATTTGTTTCTGACGAATTTATTATGGCACAAATTTTTTTAATTTACAATCCGTAACAGACGGAATCTTTTCTGAGGAACAGGGAAAATAAGACTCGGAAGAATGTACTCTTCTGAGCCTTATATTGCTGTGCCTGTGAATCGATATCAGCTTCAGTGAATCATGACGCCTTATTCAGCATATCGTAAATATATGCCCGCAGGCCATCCTCGGTACCTATGCCGTATTTTTGATTTACCTGAATGTAATAATTCATAATCCTCTTTTTCGGCAGAAGTTCACTGGAAGGAATTCCGTCGCCATATCCTTTCCTCGCTTCCATCCACGGGGCCTCATTGTGCGTGATCTTCTCCAATACTTTACCGCTGTACATACCGAACGTATTTATCACAAGGTCGATCACCCGCTTCTCGTCTTCTGTCAAACCGTCCTCTTTTCCCTCCAGAAGCGCAAACCGCGCGTCATCGATCGGATTATATTTGAAATCTCGGAACAGGTCATACACCTCCGGATAAACCGGACCATGTATCCAGGCCCTGCAATCCTCCTCAAAGATCGGCTTTCCATACAACGCGGAATAAACGCCCTGGATAAAGTAAAGCAGTTTCTGCAGCATGAGCGGCGTTACCTCCTCCAGCTTTTCGAAGATATACGCAATCACTCTGAGCATCTTATCCGAAACAGAAAACAGGCTCTCTATGCTTTCCGCTGCGGCCAACGCCTTCCTGTACGCCGCATCCGTCAGCTTCTTCCGGTTCTCCATGAGTTTCTGCTTCATGTACGCCGGGGATGAAAGCGCCGCTTTGATGATATCCGAATACTCTTTAGAAGGCACCTGCCCCTCCAGATATCTCGATATGGTCACCTCTCCGAAGCCAAGCGCCAGGGACAGAGGCGCCTTTCCGATCTTATAGATCTTCATCAATCTTTCGATATCATCCAGCGATACAAGCCCTTCTGCTGCCCTGTACTGCTCGTCGATTTCCTGAACATTCTTATCAATAAGACCCGGAATACTCATTTCCCCGCCGCAATCAGCGCAGACAGCGACTGTGATCCCGAAAGTGTAATTCTTATCCCTTATATTCTTTACGATGTATTTCTTCTGCAAAAAATACTCTGTCTCTCTCCTGCATTCTATACAGAAATCTCTTCTTCCTGTCTCTGCCATAATGGACACCTCCGAATTGCCTTTTGATTATTTGAAATAGTATGTAAGCGGATACTTCTGTTCATGGAACGAAATAACAATTACAAAACAGTTCTCCAACTTATTGAACTTGATATACAGAGAAACCGTCTTTTCTTCCGTTCCATTCCTCTCCAAAAGAACCACATCCTTGCCAAATACATATAGTCTTTCATGTTCAAAACCCTTATGCTCATTCTGTAGGATCTCTGAAAAATCCATTTCAGTAAGGCTCAATATGATCTCTTTTGCTTTTGCCTCGTCAATAACATAATCCAGAAACAGGTTGATGTTATCCTCCGCAGAGCGTATGATGTGATTTTTGTTTTTTTCCATCTTTAGTATAACTCTATGATGGTATTTTGTCAATATCCAATCATTTAAGGCGGCAGGAAAATTTTCCTGCCGCCGCTCTGACTAATTCTGAACTTCCTGCTTTTTCTCACTCAAATAGCCTTCACAGAGCGTTCGGTGAATCCGGCCGTTCTTTTTTGCTGCCATATACACGTCTTTAACCATACGTTTCATGCCACCCCCAACCAGGATGTTGTAAGGCATTACCAATCCATCTGATATGATCACATCCCTGAATGGCATAAACGTTGCCTCAAGCATCAGCGGCATTGGCGCTCCATAAAACATCTCTTCCCAACTCGAGACGATTCCGCTTACCTGATATACTTCTTCATTTTCCAGAGAGATGAAGATCGTTCCCTTTTTCAGATGCCGCTCCATCAAAAACATTCCCTGAATCCGCCGCTTCCAGCTTCGAATGATTTCCGTATGTTCTTCCGAAAGGTCTTCATTTTCCTTCAGATAGTCATCTATTATTGTGACATCGCTCCACAGCTTGT
>CANPYE010000063.1 GCA_947588005.1 uncultured Lachnospiraceae bacterium
TATGTTGAACCGCCGTATGCCGAACGGCACGTACTGGTGGTGTGAGAGGGCGGAGAAAATCCGCCCTACTCGATTTAGCTTATTTTTTGCAGATTGCAGGTTGCCTCATTGTCATCCCTGTGCTATACTGAACTTGCTGGTATTTCATATATCTAAGGATCTGTTTTCATCCGGACTATTCTCCGGCGGATTCCATGTGCAGATGTACGATTTTTGAAAAGCAAGACATTGATAGCGCAGAGGAGGAGTTGTATGGGGGTAATCAACACAGAAGTAAACGCGATGCTGGAGAGGCCGGCTGTATTTGCCGACCTGGTCAACGGCCTGCTCCATGGGGGCGAGCAGGTGCTGCGGCCGGAGGATCTGACGCCGCTTCCGCTCCGGTACGGGGTTATCGTGGAGGAAGACGGCCGCAGGAAGGCGGTCGAGAAGACCGGCGATGTGCGGATGAAGGCAGAAAATGATATCTATTCGGTCTCATTTTTTGACGAGACACAGATGCGGGTTGATTACGGGATGCCCGCCCGCAATATGCTCTACGACGCCCTGGAATACCGCCGGCAGATCCGGGAGATGGAGAAGGGACACCGGGAGAGAGGGGAGCTGAAAAGCCCGGAAGAACTGCTGTCGGGCATCACGAAGGAAGACCGCCTGCGTCCGGTGGTGAACCTGGTGTTATATCTGGGAAAAGAGTGGGACGGCAGCAGGAGCCTGCATGAGATGCTTGGGGTGGACCGGGAGAATGAGAAGGTGAAGGAGCTGCTGCCGTTCGTGGCGGATTACCGTCTGAATGTCATCCCGGTCAGGGCGATAAAAGATCCGGAAAACTACAAAAGCTGTTTACAGCATATCTTTTATATGTTAAGATTTAATGAGGATAAAGAGAAGCCGTATCATTATGTAAATACGCATAGAGAAGAACTGGACCGTATGGACAGTGTGGAGATGTCGGCGGCGTTTGCGATGCTTGGGGAGCAGAAGCGGTTAAAGAAGCTGGTGAGCCGGCAGAAGAAGGAAGGGAAGGAGATCGGTATGTGCAAGGCGATTGATGATTTGATATTGGATGGGGAGAAGCGCGGAGAAGAACGCGGCCGGGAGCAAGGCGAGCGGATTGGGGAAAAACGAGGAGAAAAGCGTGGTCAGGAGCGACTGGCACGCCTGATCGTTGTATTGTCGGAGAATCACAAGGATGACCTGATCATAAAGGCGGCTTCCGACGGAGCCTTTCGGAGAAAGCTTTTTAAAGAATATAATCTATGAATTGGACCCTGCGGGAGATTCCGCAGGGTTTATTATTTCCATGCAAACAGGACACCAGTGACGCCCTGCTTATATCAAGCTTATATCAACCGAAAATCCATATTGCATATTTCTCCCAATTCGTGTACAATAATCATCGTAAAATATTCTGCAAATGCAGGTGGAAGAAACGGCGGCTGTCCGGCTTTATGCGGCGGAAGACTTGCGGCGGGGCGACTTTCGTCCCAGGCGGGTCTGCGGCGATAATGTGCTTGAGACGCAGAATCTGGCGGGCTGCCGAATAGAATGAAAGCAAGGAGAACGATCATGAGCAAGAAACCAACCGTATTAATGATTCTTGACGGCTACGGCCTGAATGATAAGTGCGAGGCCAACGCTGTCTGCGAGGCGAAGACGCCGGTTATGGACCAGCTGATGAGCCAGTGTCCCTTTGTGAAGGGACAGGCCAGCGGTCTTTTCGTAGGTCTGCCGGACGGGCAGATGGGCAACTCTGAGGTGGGACATCTGAACATGGGCGCGGGGCGCATCGTGTACCAGGAGCTGACCCGGATCACCAAGTCCATTCAGGACGGCGATTTCTTCGAGATTCCGGAATTTCTGACGGCGGTGGAGAACTGTAAGAAGAATGATTCGGCGCTGCATATGTGGGGGCTGGTGTCCGACGGCGGCGTCCACAGCCATAATACGCATATTTACGGCCTGCTGGAGCTGGCGAAGCGCCACGGGCTTAAGAAGGTATATGTCCACTGCTTCCTGGACGGCCGCGATACGCCTCCGGCGTCTGGTAAGGAATATGTGGCGGCGCTGGAAGAAAAGATGGCGGAGCTGGGCGTGGGCAAGGTAGCTACCGTTCAGGGACGTTTCTACGCGATGGACCGCGATAAGCGCTGGGACCGCGTGGAGCGGGCGTATCACGCGCTGGTCATGGGCGAGGGGAACCCGGCGGAGAGCGCTACGGCGGGGATCCAGGCTTCCTACGATAAGGAAGTGTTCGACGAGTTTGTGGAGCCGGTCATTGTGATGGAGGACGGACATCCGGTGGCGACCGTGAAGGACGGCGATTCCATTATTTTCTATAACTTCCGGCCGGATCGCGCACGTGAGATCACGAGGGCGTTCTGCGACGAGGAGTTTACCGGCTTTGAGCGCGGGCCCAGGATGAAGAACCTGCTCTACGTCTGCTTCACGGACTATGACGATACGATTGAGAATAAGCTGGTGGCGTTTAAGAAGGAAATGGTGACCAATACCTTTGGCGAGTGGCTGGCGGCCAACGGTCTGAAGCAGGCCAGAATCGCCGAGACGGAGAAATACGCGCATGTTACCTTCTTCTTCAACGGCGGCGTGGAGGAGCCTAACGAGGGCGAGGACCGCTTCCTGATCCCGTCCCCGAAGGAGGTTCCGACCTACGATCTGAAGCCGGAGATGAGCGCGCCGGGCGTCTGCGATAAGCTGGTGGAGTGCATTAAGTCCGGCAAGTATGATGTGATCATCATCAATTTCGCGAACCCGGATATGGTGGGTCATACCGGCGTGGAGGCCGCGGCGATCAAGGCGATTGAGACGGTGGACGCCTGCGTGGGCCGCGCGGTGGACGCGATCAAAGAGGCGGACGGCGTGATGTTCATTTGCGCCGATCATGGCAATGCGGAGCAGCTGATCGACTATGAGACCGGCGAACCGTTCACAGCGCATACGACGAATCCGGTGCCGTTCATTCTGGTGAACGCGGATCCGTCCTATAGGCTGCGCGAGGGCGGCAAGCTGGCGGATATTGTGCCGACGCTGATCGAACTGATGGGCATGGAGAAGCCGAAGGAGATGACCGGGGAGTCGCTGCTGGTGAAGTGACGGCGAATCACTGCTGGCGAAGTGACCGGGGAGTCGCTGATGAAGTGACGGTGAATCGCTGCAGGCGAAGTGACCGGGGAGTCGCTGCCGGGCGGAGCCGGCATTTCGAACCGTCTGAGAGAACCGAATACTATATTTGCTGCCGCTTCCGGAGCATGGCGAAAGGCGTCTGCTCTGTGAGGCGGCATTTTTTTCGCGCGCTAAAGGTCTGTCATCTGCGCATAAAAAAAGAATGACAGATTTGCCCATCCGTTGTATAATGTCCGTGTGGGTAGCAAACAACAGATACGGAGTGTGACAGACATAAGCGGCCTGGCCGCAGGAGGAGACTATGGGCAGAACGGAAGCGTATATCGCGGCGCTCGAGGAAGCGCATATGTTTGAGAATTCGGAGCACATGACACGCTTTAAGGAACTGATGGACTGTTACGCGGATTATCCCTTTTTCACGAAGGGACTCTGCAAATGTATGTATCTGTCGGCGTGGGACGAGGAGCATTTCGCCATCATGCTGCAGACGCTGAATGATATGGCCCTGGGCAGGGAGCAGAATACGGACGACATGCGGTTCCAGGGAGAGCTGCTGGCTGAGGAGCATGTGGACGGGGAATACTATATGTACCATCTGTCCTGCGCGCTTCTGGACGGCAGGCCGTTTCTGCCGCAGGAGTACCGGAATGTGGACGAGCATTACCGGTATATCATAACGCGGGGACTTGCGGCGGCGGAAGTCATTGATAAGGTGTGAGATCGTTGTCTGATATGGAAGGAAAATGGTTCCGGCGGCCGATGGTACGCGTCGGGCGAAGGGCTTTGCGGATCATGTGCCTTATGCTGCTTGCGGTATGTCTGCTTGCGGTATGCTTTCTGGCGGGCGGATGCAGCCGCGGACCGGAGCCAGCCGGCGCCGGAGATGAGAATGGAGCGGACGTGAAAGCGGAGCCAGCCGGCGCCGGAGATGGAAATGGAACGTCGCGAGCGCCGGGGGACAGGCTTCGGGTGGCCGCGACGATATTTCCGTACTATGACTTTGTAAGGCAGATCGCCGGCGGCCTGGTGGAGCTTAAGCTGGTGGTGCCGGCGGGGATGGACAGTCATTCTTTTGAGCCGACGCCGGCGGATATGCGCGTAATCCAGGAGTCGGATGTTCTGATTATGAACGGCGGGGCCATGGAACAATGGGTCAGCCGGGTGCTTGAGGCGGTGGACGCGCCGGATCTGACGGTTGTCACAATGATGGATCATGCGGACGTATATCAGGAGGAGACCGTCGAGGGAATGGAAGACGGGGAGCACGAGTCCGGTGAGCCTGAGGACGGGGGACAAGGGATCGAAGAATACGGGCCCGGACATAGTGATGGGGACCCGGGCGGCGATTCCGCAATTGGCGAACCTGGCGGAGACGGAGCTGCCGGATCGGGGGATGCAGAGTTCCCCGCCAATGGCGGCAGACAGACGTGGGAGACGGACAGCGATCGTATGTACGAGTTCGACCACGACGGCCATGAGATCGAGATCGAATACGATGAACACATCTGGACGTCGCCGGTGAACGCGATGGAGTTTGTCCGTGTGATCGCGGATACATTGTCCCGCAGGGATCCGGCCAACGCGGAGGCCTACGCCGCGGGGGCGGAGCGGTATCTTGAGGAGCTTCAGAGCGTCCACGAGGGTTTTCTGGCGGTCTCAGAGGCCCGTAAACGCAATATGATTGTGGTGGGCGACAAATTCCCCTTCCGCTATCTTGCGGAGGAATACGGGCTCGCCTACCGGGCGGCCTTTTCCGGCTGCAGCACCGACACGGAGCCATCTGCCAAAACCATCGCTTACCTGATCGATAAGGTGCGGGAAGGGCAGCTCCCGGCGGTCTATTATCTGGAGCTTTCCAGCCATCGGGTGGCGGAGATCATCGGGGAGGAGACCGGCGCGCAGCCGCTGCTTCTCCATTCGTGTCACAATGTGACGCGGGCCGAGCTGAACGCGGGCGTCACTTACGCGGACCTGATGCGGGGCAATATTGAGAGTTTGAGAAAAGGACTGGACGAATGAGCGCATTGATCACGTGCAGGCACGTGGATTTCGGATATGAGAATCACGACGCGGTCATCGACCTTTCCATGGAAGTGGATGAGGGCGATTATCTTTGTGTCGTGGGCGCCAACGGCTCCGGAAAGAGCACGCTGGTGAAGGGGCTTTTAGGGCTCATTAAGCCCACGAAGGGCGAGCTTACGGTGGCGGAGGAGCTTCGCCGTACCGGAATCGGCTATCTGCCCCAGCAGACTGCGGCGCAGAGGGATTTCCCGGCCGCAGTGTGGGAAGTGGTGCTGTCGGGGACGCTGAGCCGCCGGGAGGCGCGGCCGTTCTATTTGCGGCCGTTTTATTCGGCGGATGCGAAGCGGCTGGCGGCTTCCTGCATGGAGAAGCTGGGTATTTCCGATCTGAAGAACCACTGCTACCGGGAACTGTCCGGCGGGCAGCAGCAGCGGGTGCTGATCGCCAGGGCGCTGTGCGCCACGAGCCGGATGCTGATTTTGGATGAACCGATTACAGGGCTGGATCCGCAGGCGATCCAGGATTTCTACCGCCTGGTCAGGCGGCTGAACCGGGACGAGGGCGTGACGGTCCTGATGGTTTCCCACGATGTGGCGGGTATTATCGGACAGGCCAGCAGGATCCTGCATCTGCAGCAGCGGGCCCTGTTCTTCGGAAAGCCCGAGGACTACCGCCGGACTGCCGCGGGGCAGCGCTATCTGGGAGGTGAGGGCGCATGAAGGTGATCGCGGAAATGCTCTCTTACCCGTTCCTGGTGCGGGCCTTTGCCGGCGGGATCCTGGTGTCGTTATGCGCGGCGCTTCTGGGCGTTATGCTTGTGTTAAAACGGTATTCGATGATCGGCGACGGACTTTCGCATGTGTCCTTCGGAGCGATCTCCGTGGCTGTTGCCGCGGGCTGGGCGCCGCTTCCGGTATCGATCCCGGTGGTGGTGCTGGCGGCGTTTTTCCTGCTGCGGATCACCGAGAACGGCCGCATGCGCAGCGACGCGGCCATCGCCATGATCTCGGCCAGTTCGCTGGCTATCGGCATCGTGGTGACGTCGCTGACGACGGGGATGACGACGGATGTAAGCAGCTATATGTTCGGCAGCATTCTGGCTATGAGCCGCGGCGACGTGTGGCTGTCGGCGGTTCTGTCGGCGGTGGTGCTGGGGATGTTTCTGTTCTGCTACCACCGGATCTTCGCGGTGACCTTCGACGAGAGCTTCGCCAGGGCCACCGGCGTAAACGTGTCATTTTATAATGTAGTGACCGCGGTTCTGACTGCGGTTACAATCGTGCTGGGGATGCGGATGATGGGGGCCATGCTGATCTCCAGCCTGGTGATCTTCCCGGCGCTCACCTCCATGCGGGTATTTAAAAGCTTCCGCGCGGTGGTGATCTCATCGGGTGTCCTGGCGGTGGTATGCTTCTGCATCGGAATGACCGGCTCCTATGTGTTTTCCACACCGGCGGGGGCGAGTGTGGTGCTGGTGAATCTGGGTGCGTACCTGCTGTTCTGGCTGGTCGAGACGGCGCTTAAGCGGCGGATCCGGTGGCAGCCGCTTAAAACAGGGGGAAAGCGGACGCCGCCTGCGGGAGAAGAACCGGCATCGGGATCTGCGCGAAAGTGGAAGACGATCCGGCCGGAGGGAGAGCGCGCGCCGTATTCCGCGGGGGAGAAGAAGCGGCCGTAAAAATTCAGGAAAAAGAGATGATAGGACCTTATGACGAAAATATTTCCGCATGACAGAGCAAAGAAACCGGTGAAGGCGTACCGGCAGCCAATCTCGCAGACGCAGTATATTGCGGTGGGATTTTTCCTTCTGATCGCGGCTGGGACGCTCCTTCTGATGCTGCCCGTATCCAGCCGGGACAGGCAGTCCGTGGGATTTCTGGACGCGCTCTTTACGTCCACCAGCGCCTCCTGCGTGACGGGGCTGGTGGTGCGGGATACCTGGGGCCAGTGGACGCTGTTCGGGCAGCTGGTGATTTTGTGCCTGATCCAGATCGGCGGTCTGGGATTCGTGACTATCGGCGTATTTCTGTCCATTATCCTGCGGCGGCGGATCGGACTTCGTCAGCGCGGACTGATGCAGGAGAGCAGCAGCGCGCTGAAGATCGGCGGCGTTGTGCGGCTGGCCCGGAAGATCATCCTTGGTACGATCTTCTTCGAGGGGGCGGGAGCGGTTCTTCTTGCGATACGCTTCGTTCCGGAGTACGGATTTTTCCGCGGCGTGTATTACGGCATTTTCCATTCGATCTCGGCCTTCTGCAACGCCGGCTTCGACCTGATGGGACATCAGGCGCCGTATAACTCGCTGGTGGCGTACTATGACGACTGGCTGGTGAATCTGGTGATCATTCTGCTGATCGTGATCGGCGGCATCGGCTTCATCGTGTGGGACGACTTAAGCCGCAACCGGCTGCATTTCCGGAAATATCTGCTCCAGACGAAGATCGTGCTGGTGATGACGGCAGTGCTGATCTTCGGCGGCGCGGCGCTGATCCTTCTTTTTGAAAATAATAATCTGTTCGCGGATATGGGCTGGGGAGCCAGGATCTGGTCGTCTCTGTTCAGCTCGGTAACGGCCAGGACCGCGGGCTTTAATACCATCGATTCGGCGGCTATGACCGACGGAAGCAAGCTGGTGATGCTGATCCTTATGTTTATCGGCGGAAGCCCGGGTTCTACGGCCGGCGGCGTGAAGACCACCACGATGATGGTGATGCTTCTGTATGTGCGGGCCAGCATCGGCCGGACCTACAGCACCAACGTATTCGGCCGCAGGATTGAGGAATCGGCCATCGGGCGGGCGTCGGCGATCATAACGATCAATGCCGCGCTGGCGCTGGGAGCGGCGATTCTCATCATGCTGATTCAGCCGTTCGCGCTGGGGGATATTCTGTTTGAGACATTTTCGGCGATCAGCACGGTGGGTATTTCCACCGGGATCACGAGGGAGCTTCTGCCGGTGTCGCGGGTGATCGTCATTTTCCTGATGTACTGCGGCAGGCTGGGAAGCATGTCCTTCGCGCTGGCGTTTACGCAGCAGCGGAGAATGGTGAAGGTACAGAATCCGGCGGAACAGATCAGCGTAGGATAGAAGGGAGAACACATGAAATCAATTCTAATTATCGGAAGCGGTAAATTCGGCAGGCATCTCTGCCGGAATCTGGCGGAGCTTGGCAACCAGATCATGCTGGTGGACCAAGTGGAGGAGACGATGGAGGAGATGTATCCTTACGTGGTCAGCGCCAAGATCGGCGACTGTACCAATCCGACGGTTCTGGAAAGCCTGGGCGTGGACAATTTCGATATCTGCTTCGTCTGCATCAGCTCCAATTTCCAGAGCAGTCTGGAGATTACCAGTCAGTTAAAGGAAATGGGCGCGCGCTATGTGGTCAGTCAGGCCAGCCGTGACATTCAGGCCAAGTTCCTGCTGCGCAACGGCGCCGACGACGTTATTTACCCGGACCGGGATATCGCGGAGCGCGAGGCGGTGCGCTACAGCGCCAATCATGTCTATGATTACATCGAAGTGTCGGAGGATTATTCGATCTATGAGATCCCGCCGCTGCCGGAATGGGTGGGCAAGAGCCTGCGGGAGGCGGATATCCGCAACCGTTACCATGTGGTGGTGCTGGGAACGAAGGAGAACGGCGGCCGCGCCAGCATCCTGCCGCCAGCGGATTATATCGTCCGGTCGGATCAGCATCTGATGGTGATTGCGCGGAAGGATGAGATCGACGATCTGCTGAAGAAAATACAGTGAAATGGATTCGGAGCAAAAGAAAAAATGCCGCATCAGAGCGGCATGAAATGCCCGACGGCCGGAGCGTGTTCCCGGGATAATCAGTGTGAGACCGGACACCTCCGACACGGCCGAAGCCGTGCTCCTCCCAGAACCGGCGGACAAGGTCATTATAAAACGCGGGAATTTTATTTGCAAGAGTTTTCGGCAATTTTAATTAAGCTTTTATTTAAGTTTTTACGGCTTTCATTTTTCACAGCTACTATTTCGAACCAGACAGGAGCAGCCGCCGTTATTTCTTTGCAGACAGGACGCCGGTGGCGCCCTGCTTCTATTTCCATGCAAGCAAGGCGCCAGTGACGCCCTGCTTCTATTTCGAATGCTTCTGCATGTCCCGGATCGCGAGCGCCACCTGGAAGGGCAGCATATCCTCCACGGTCTTGAGCGGCGAGTTCAGGAGTTCTTTCATTTTCTGGATCTGGTAATTCACCGTGTTCCGATGCATATACAATGCTTCCGCCGTGCCGGCCAGGCTGCGGTCCTCACGGATATAGGTCTTCAGAAGCTCTATGTAAGCGTGGTTTTTCTGGTCGTACCGGTCTAGCGGCGCGAGGATCTCGTCGGCGTAGGAATAGAGAATCTCGTCGTCCTTCACGGAGAATAGGATTTTATAGATGCCCATATCCTCGAAGCGGACCGCCGGGGTGCCCTGGTACATGGCCATGCGCATGGCGGTTGCGGCGCGGTTGTAGCTTTTGTCGATGTGCTCCAGGCCGTTTACGCCGATTCCGACGCCGACGAAGATCTGACGGGCCTTTGCCGCTTCCGCGTAGGTCTCCAGGATCAGATCCTTGATCTGGCGGCTCATCGGTTCCGGCGCGTTGTTGAGTACCAGCAGCAGGTAGCTTTCGTAGTTCAGGATGCCGACATGGACATTGGACAGCTCCTGCGCCTGCTTCAGCCTGCGGATGCGGGTCTCCAGCAGATATTCGCGGTTCATATTTTCCTCAACGGCGGCCTGGGTCTGCTGTTTCAGATAGATGCAGAAGACCGTGAAGGTGCCGTTTAAGTCGTAGTAGCGGCCAAGGGTATCGGTGTATTCGGTTACATTCTCCCGCTTCTGGATCGCGTCGCGCATGGCCCGGTCGTGGATCACGCCTTCCTGCTGGTCGTTCATGATCTGTACGCAGAAGCTCTGGAGCATATCGGTGATCCGGATCTCCCAGGGCATCGTAAAAATCGGGAAATCGTTGGCGTCACAGTATTCGACGACATCCGGGGGAAGCTCCAGGATAAATTTGCCGGTGTTGACGACAAGACCGGCTACATTGTTCTCCCGCAGGCGGCGGACCAGACCGAGGAGCCAGCCGCCGTCGGCGGCGCATTTCATGCCGGTGGTCACGGCGAGTTCGGCTCCGTGAAAATAGGGGATAATAAATTCGTCCTCCAGCATGTAGACCCAGCTGACTACGTTATTGATCCCATTTTGTCCGGCTATCAGCGACAGACTGAAGGCGGCGGAATTGTCTTTATAAAGTTTTTTCAGTGTAACTGCCATGGAAGATTCTCCTTTTCTATCGGAAAATATGTGCTGATAATACATATTATAGCACGTTAATTTAAACTTTGCTACTATTTACTTTGGAAATATTTGTATTATAATAGAATCATCAAGAACAACAGAAGCGCAAGCGATACAGATACAGATGTCTTTGCAGCAAAGACACAGTGCATGAAGGAGGTAACGATCATGTCGATGTTTTTAACAGGCGGAGTTTATTACAATGATTGGCACACATGGCAGTCGGATGACGACAGGCAGGGAGTATCCCTCTTTGCCAGCGCAGAAAGACTGTATTCCTATTATGAGCAGAAGGTTCTGCCGAAGAAGGAAAAGCAGATTTACAGAGGATAAAACCGATTCGCCAGGTGTTAGTCAAGCTGCTTTGCGGATAAGCCGTCTTCCGCAAAGCAGCTATTTTTTTCGCGGTGCCGCCGCATTTGCTCAGTGCCGCCGCGTTTTCTCGATGATGCACACATATGTATTATATTCAAAACAATTCGATAAAAGTTTGACAATCTCCACCCCATCCCGGTATAATAGAAGTAACCTGGACAGGAGGGAGAGGCATCATGGAACGCAAGGAAATTTCGCAGGCGGTCATCGTGAGACTTCCGAGATACTACCGCTATCTGGGCGAGCTTTTGGGGGAAGGCGTGGAGCGGATCTCGTCGGGGGAACTGAGCCGCAGGATGAAGGTGACGGCGTCCCAGATCCGTCAGGATCTGAATAATTTCGGGGGATTCGGGCAGCAGGGCTACGGCTATAATGTGCAGTATCTCTATGACGAGATCGGCCGCATATTGGGCGTGGACCGGAAGCACAACATGATTATCATTGGCTCCGGCAATCTGGGGCAGGCGATTGCCAATTACGCGAATTTTGAGCGGAGAGGCTTTATCGTCAGCGGCATGTTCGATATTAATCCGGATCTGATCGGCAGGACGGTTCGGGGCGTGCAGATCCGCGCCATGGATGAGTTGGAGGACTTTATCCGGGATAATGACGTGCAGATCGCCGCGATCACGATGCCCAAGACGCATGCGCCGGAGGTGGCGGACCGTCTGGTGCGGGCGGGGATTCGGGGGATTTGGAATTTCGCCCATACGGACCTGACGGTGCCGGAAGGCGTGGTCGTGGAGAACGTGCATTTGTCGGAGAGCCTGATGAGGCTGTCCTATCGTGTCTGCAGCATGGAGGACGAAGGCGGCCGTTTTCCGGGCGGCGACGTCGGAGATTGATTCGGAAGCCGTGCGCCGGCAGCCGGTCTTTGGCGCGGCCGCAGGGGCACGGACGGACAGGAGCAGATATGATCGTTGGAATCGGTACGGACATGGTTGAGATGGAACGTATGCGAAAGGCCTGCGAAAAGCGGGCTTTTACGGAGCGTGTCTATACGGAGGAAGAACGCCGGCAGGCGGGGGAGCGTGTGTCCCGCCTGGCCGGCGATTTTGCTGTAAAGGAAGCGGTGGCCAAGGCGCTGGGAACCGGGTTTCGGGGATTTATGCCCTGGGATATCGAGGCGCTCAGGGATGACCTGGGAAAGCCGTTCGTGAAACTGTACGGCGGCGCAAAGGAGCGGGCGGCGGAACTTGGAATCAGCCGTATTCATGTCTCGATCACCAATACGAAGGAGTACGCGGCGGCGTTCGCAGTAGCGGAGCGGTAGAATGTCGAAAGGGGGAGCAATATGCAGTATCTGGTAACGGGGAGGCAGATGAAGGAAATTGACCGGTACACGATCCAGACGGTGGGGATTCCGTCGGCCGTGCTGATGGAACGGGCCGCGATGGCGGTGGCGGACGAGGCAGAGAGGCTGGCCGGTAACCTGTCCGTTCACATCTGGGTCGTCTGTGGAAATGGCAATAACGGCGCGGATGGCATAGCTGCCGGACGAATACTTTATAATAAAGGTTACGACGTTACAATCATTCTTGCCGGGGATCCGCAGCGCGGTACGGAGGAGTTCCATCTGCAGCGCCGTATTGCCGGAAATCTGGGAATGCAGATCGTGGAATGGAAGGACTTCATCCCGGGACGATGTGATATCCTGATCGACGCGGTCTTCGGCGTGGGCTTAAGCCGTCCGGTGGAGGGCGAATATCTTGACGTGCTTCGCATGATGGAGAATGCCGGGGCTGCGAAGGTGGTGGCGGTAGATATGCCGTCCGGCATCCACAGCGGCACTGGTCGGATCCTGGGGGCGGCCGTCCACGCGGATGTGACGGTGACGTTTGGCTTTCGGAAGGTGGGAAGCGTCCTATATCCGGGGCGCGGCTGCTGTGGGCAGGTAAAGGTATGCGATATCGGCTTTGCGGCCGACAGCATCCGGATACTGGACGGCGAGGAGACTGTGGCGGTTACGTTTGGGCCGGAGGATCTGAACCTTGTTCCGGCGCGGCCGGAATACAGCAATAAGGGTACCTTCGGAAAGGTGCTGGTAGTGGCCGGCTCCGAGAATATGGGCGGAGCGGCTTATTTCAGCGCCCTGGCGGCTTACCGAATGGGCGCCGGCCTGGTGAAGATCCTGACCGACGAGAAAAACCGGCAGATCATGCAGCAGCTTCTGCCGGAGGCAATTCTTGCGACTTACCGGACGGATGAGATGGAGGAAGAACCGGAGGATTTTTATCAGAAAGTGGAAAATGAATGCGCCTGGGCGGATGTGATCGTGCTGGGGCCGGGAATCGGCCAGGGAACGGGAGTCTATGAGCTGATGAGGGCATTTCTTATGAACGCCTATGTACCCATGATCCTGGATGCGGACGGCCTGAACGCGGTAGCCCGGTATCCGGAGCTGGCCAAGTATTTTACGGAAAATATAATCGTTACGCCTCATATGGGCGAGATGGCGCGGCTGACCGGCCTGACGGTCGAGCAGCTGCGGGACGATATTGTGGCGGCAGCGGCGGAGTATTCTTTGGAGCACGGCATCATTTGTGTGCTGAAGGACGCCGCTACGGTGGTCTGCGGCCGCGACGGGCAGATCTATGTGAATGCAAGCGGCAACAGCTGTATGGCGAAGGCCGGCTCCGGCGACGTGCTGACCGGCGTGATCGCCGGGCTTCTGGCCCAGGGCTGCGAGCCGTGGGATGCGGCGGCACTGGGCGTGTACCTGCATGGCGCGGCGGGGGACCGGATCCGGGAAAGGGACGGAGCCCATGCGATGCTGGCGCGGGAACTGGCGGACGAAGTTGGAAAGATCGCGGCGCGCCGGGCAGTTTAGGCGGCAATTGAGACGGCAGGGCAGCGGTTTGCGTGCAGAGAATATGCAGGACAGCGTTTGCGTGTGCGGCGGAACTATTTGTATGGCAGGAGGCAATCGGAAATGAAAGAATATACAAGGGTCTTCGCCCGGATCGATCTGGATGCGGTGGTCCATAATATGCAGGCCATGCAGGCCAATCTGACCGGCGGCGCGCGGATGATCGGCGTGGTGAAGACCGACGGCTACGGCCACGGAGCCGTGCCGGTGGCGCAGGCGATCGCCCCCTATGTGGCCGGTTACGCGGTGGCGACCATCGAGGAAGCCAGGAATCTGCAGCTGCACGGGATTGATAAGCCGATTCTGATTCTTGGAGCGACGCATCCCGGCCGGAGCCGGGAGCTGGTGGAATACGGCATCCGTCCTGCTGTTTTCACGATGGAGCAGGCAAGGGCGCTGTCGGACGCGGTTATGGAGCTGAACCGGGAACGCATGGCTGCGAAGACAGCAATCTGTCCGGAACCGGGGCGGGGGAAAGAGGGAGAGCCGGTTCGCGCATACATTCACTTAGCGGTAGACACCGGCATGAGCCGGATCGGACTGCCCTGCGATGAAGAGGGGGCCGCGCTGGCGGCCGCGATCGGGAAGCTGCCCGGAATTTGTGTCGAGGGCATTTTCACACATTTTGCCAGGGCTGACGAGACGGACAAGGCACCGGCTGTAAGACAGTGGGAGAAATACCGCCGCTTCATAGAAATGACCGAGGCGAAGGGGCTAACGGTTCCGATTCATCATGTCGCCAACAGCGCCGCAATCATTGAGCTGGGCGGCACCCACTGGGACATGGTGCGGGCCGGCATTTCCATCTACGGCATGTATCCGTCGGACGAGGTGGAGCGGACAAAGGTAAAGCTTGAACCGGTCATGTCGCTTCACAGTTTTGTAACCTATGTGAAGGATATTCCGGAAGGTACAGAAGTTAGTTACGGCGGTATTTTCAAGGCAAATCGAGCAACAAGGGTTGCGACGGTTCCAATAGGTTACGGCGACGGCTATCCGCGGAACCTGTCCGGCAAAGGCAGCGTTCTGATCCGCGGACGGAGGGCTCCGATCCTGGGCCGGGTCTGTATGGACCAGTTCATGGTGGACGTAACGGACATCCCCGGCGTTCGCGCGGACGATCCGGTGACGCTGATCGGCCGCGACGGCGGGGAACAGATTACGGTGGAGGAGCTTGCGCGCACCGGCGGCGGCTTCCACTATGAGATCGTCTGCGATATCGGCAAGAGGGTGCCGCGGGTCTATGTGCGGGATGACCGCGTGGTCGGGACGAAGGATTATTTCACGGACAGATATGAGGATTTTATTGTTTCCTGAACCGGTGAAGGATAAGCGCTGAGACCCGGGAAGAAGGTGTCCGACCAGGCAAGGGGCAAGCGCCGGGGCTGGGGAAGAAGGTGTCTGACCTCGGCGAGAGGTATGCGCCGGGGCCTGGGAAGAAGGTGTCCGACCCCGGCTGGTTAAACGCCGGAGTCCGGTAAGCAGGCACCTGACTTGGCGGACAGGCTCCGGGGACCGGAAGTAAACGTCGGATTCCGGTAAGAACAGAAACGAAGCTCACGTCCATTTCATATCATAATTACAGAGCGGCATGCTGCCGCGGCTGCCGGGCGCGAAAGGCGCGCCTGCAGGAAGACTTTTTTGTATAGGCGGCGAAAATCTGTAAATACTGGTTATAAAGACCATCCCCCAATGCGGGCGGCATGGCGTATGAATGAGAACGACGGAGAGTGAAAGGATATGATAATCAGGCGCGGCGATATCTATTATGCGGATCTGAGGCCGGTGGTCGGTTCCGAACAGGGCGGCGTGCGGCCGGTCCTGATCATACAGAACGACGTAGGCAACAAGCACAGCCCCACAGTAATCTGCGCGGCGATCACCTCGAAGATGAATAAGGCGAAGCTGCCGACCCATGTGGAGCTGGATACCCGCAAATGCGATATGGTGAAGGATTCAGTGATTCTTCTGGAGCAGCTGCGCACCATTGACAAGCAGCGTTTGAAAGAGAAGATCTGCCACATTGACGATGACCTGCAGAAGCGGGTGGATTGTGCGCTGCGGGTGAGCCTGGAGCTGTTTACATAATAGCCCGAGGTATGTCTGAGAAAGGCGTCACCGGCGCCCTTCCTGCATGGAGATACAGAAAACGTGTCACTAGAAACAAAAGAACCGGAGCGCTGCCGCCCCGGTCCTTTTGTTTCCATGCGAGCAGGGCGCCAGTGACGCCCTGCTCGCATTAATCACATTAATCAAGCGTGTCTTCTCAGATTTCGTTGACTTTTCTCTTAATATAGCTGGTATGCAGCAGGTGATGCGCCTTCTCGCTTCCGGGCTTGCCAAGGTAGGTCGCGTAGAG
>CANPYE010000064.1 GCA_947588005.1 uncultured Lachnospiraceae bacterium
GAGGCGGAGGCAGCCCGCGGAAGGGGAAGCGGAAGGCGAAAGCCGGAAGCAGGTTTCAGTATGCGGTTTTGAGGGTGCGTGCCCTTTTGAGCGCGAGTGGCTCAGGGGTGGAGCACCACCTTGCCAAGGTGGGGGCCGCGGGTTCGAATCCCGTCTCGCGCTCTTTCTTTTTGCCCGTTTTGTCTAAGCATTTGCAACGCAAATTTCCAGCTCTCGAATTTTGTAACCTACATCTTCGGGACAATGGGCGTCGGATGATGTAATAATTTTCACATTTTTCTTCTAAATAGTTTACTTTTTGCCAGTGAAATAGAGTCTTCAAAATACCTGCGATATAACGAAACCATGATTTATTAAAATCTCTTGTATGAAAAATAGTAACACACGTCAGCGAAAAATAAAGAAAACTTTGATTTAAAAAAACGTTGAGGACAGCAGCCAGGAGCTGGAGCGTCCGAACGATACAGAACAGAATAAAGCTTTTGAATAAATAGTATTAGTTAATTTAAAAGATGCAGCAAGTCCAACGACAGGCAGAAGGTTCTGAAAAGTCAGCCGGAATATTGGACAATTATTCAAATAATTGCAGAAAATTTATTCAAAATAGAAGAAGATACAAAAATTTTAAAAAATTTTTTAAAAAAGTGTTGACAAATATATGGATATCTGGTATAGTAAAACCATCAAAAACAGAGACGCAAAAGAAAGACATAAAATCTAAGCAAAGGAGGTACGGTCCAAAGAACACGTAAGTTTCGTTCCATCCGTGGGATAGATGGAACACAGGATTTCCGATCTGTGACGAAGACCTCAAAGTGAATATCTAAGATGGCTGCAGGATCACCGGTTCATGATATGACGAGAAAGTATGGTGGATCAGAGCGAGACCGATCGCAGGGATTAGAGAGATAAGCATAGAAGATGAAGAAAGAGGCGGCAGTTGACAGGGAGGAGAAATTTATATAGATAAAATTAAAAAAGAGAGGTACGGTCCAATGGATGCAATAGCTTAACGAGGGTATCGGCGAGAAAAAAGAAGCTGATACCCTCAAATGACGTTTAACGGGAGTTAAAGTGCGGGAGAAAAGAATGGAGGAGCCGCCGGGCAGTCGGCTGTATATGCGCTGTAAGGGCGCTTTTTTAATGCCTTTTTTGGATCTGCGTGCAGGGGAAAAAGACAGGTGACTGAACTCGCAGGCGTATGCTCTGGATATTTGCGCGGGATGCGGTTCAAACCCCGGTCAGATCAAAAGGCGGCGTGTATTCTTCTTTCGCGCTGCTTTTTTGCTGCATATATCCGGCGGTCAGACCCAGGTCGATGGCCGTATTCAGGACGGATTCGTATTCGAAGGTGGTGATGCGGCGTGTCAGATCCGGATATCTGCGGACAGCGCCGTTTGCCAAAGCTTCGGTGCGGAGCGGTGCGGTAGCGGCCGTTTTGCCTGCAGCCGACTTATCTATGATTGCCTTGCTTGCAGCCTTTTCTCCTGCAGCCGTCTCTTCTGTGGCTGCCTCGTCTGCAACCGCTTCGCCTGCAGCAGTCTTCCCTGTGGCTGCTTCGTCCGCAGATGTCTCGCCTGCAGGAGTGTACTGGCTCATCAGGCTGAGAAGCCATTTTCCTTCGGGAAGATTGTCTTTCATCCAGTGCAGCAGGATAATGGAATCTGCCCGGGCGCCTGGAAGGACCATATGGCGGACGATAACGCCGGAGCGCAGAAGGCCGTGCTCATCCATGACCGGCGCGCCGGTCTGGGCGATCATCTGCGGAATTGCCAGCGAAGCGTATGTGAAATAATCCCTGGCCTGGGAACAGCGGGCGGACAGAGACGGATCGAAGTATTTTAGGTCCGGAAGCCAGATATCCACATAACCGGCCAGGGCCCGGACGATCTCCGGACGTTCGTAGCCGCCGCAGTTATAGACAATGGGAATCGTCAGACGGTTCCGTACCAGATCCAGCGCCTTTACAACGGAAGGAAGATACTGGGTGGCGGTGACCAGATTGATATTGTACGCGCCTTCGTCCTGAAGACGCAGGAAAATATCGGCCAGCTGGCGGACGGTGATCTCTTTGCCGAAATGCCCGTGGCTGATGGAATAATTCTGACAGAAGCAGCAGCCCAGCGTACAGCCGCTAAAGAAAACGGCGCCGCTGCCGCCTGAGAGGTCGGCACCGCTGATGCACGGCTCCTCCCACTGGTGCAGGGCCGCGCGCGCGACCATGATATGGTCGGTACACTGGCAGTAGCCCAGCCGGCTGCCGGACTGCGTGCCGCCTCCTTGCAAAGCCGTCCGGTCAACGCCGCATTGGCGCGGGCAGAGGCGGCAGGAACTGTATTGTTCTTCGGAAAGGATCGAAGGAAGTTTCATAAAGAGTCTCCCTGTTGTTTAGTCTATGTTGTTACCGAAAGGATACTGATTTATATTGTACACAGCCCGCGGTATTTTTGCAATGCCGTCCGGAGGTATTTCCATGCAGGCATGGCGCTGGAGACATCCTGTTTGTATTTTCATGCAGGCATGGCGCCGGTTACGTCCTGTTTATATTTTCCTGCGGTCAGTACGCCGGCGAGGTCCTGCATATATTTCCTTGCGATCTGGGAACCAGAAATACTTTGCTCGAATTTCGCCGGCGCCTCTCAGAAAAAGGAATGCGCAGAGCCGGATACTTGCAATAATCGATGAAAGCTGGTAAATTATTCTCAGGAAAAAACGCGGTTCACCATAAATAGGGCGGTCTGCGCCGTATCGTATATAGAAGGCTGGGACAAAAGAGGAGCGCGTCATGACAGAACAGCTTTTTACCGAGAGTATCAGCCAGATCTGTAAGAATGAAAAAGAGGGACTGAGGAGGATCTATGAGGATTATAATCCCATGATCTATTCCGCAGTCTGGGAGATCGTGCGCAATCGGGAGGACGCGGAGGACGTGACCAGTGAATTTTTCATTCGTCTGTGGAATGTGGCGGACACTTACCGGCCCGGGCGCGGGCACCGGGCGTGGCTGCTTACGATTGCGCGGAATATGGCACTTGATTATTTGCGGAAACGCCGGCGGGAGGAACCGGCGGAGGGGCTTCCGGAGGATCCGCAGGGGAAGAAGGCGTTCGACGAGGGCGTGGTAAACGCGGTAAGTCTGGCGCAGGCGCTGCAGACGCTGAAAGATGACGAGAGGGAGATCGTGAATCTGAAGATCATGGGCGAGCTGACATTTCGGGAGATCGCCCGGTTGTTGGGGAAACCGCAGGGTACGGTGGCTTGGTGCTACCGGACGGCGATCCGGAAACTGAGAGAGGTGCGGCTATGAAAAGAGAGAATAAGCTTGAACGGGAATACCGTGAAATGATGACTCAGGCCGCGCCGGATCTCTGGGAGCGGATCGAAAGCGGGCTTGCGGATCATACCGCGGAGAATAGCGGGGAGACGGAACCGCAGACGGCGGATGGTACGGGCAGCGAGCGAAAGGAAAGCGGCCGTATCCTGCGAATGCCGAAGCGCCGTCTGTATGAAGCGGCCACAGCCGTAGCGGCGGTTCTGGTGATCCTGGCCGCGCTGCCCCGGACGTTCGAAAGGATTAAAGACAATGAAAATACATCCGGGTCCATGATAGACGGGGGCGTGTATAATGCAGCATTTGCGGGGGGAGCGCCGGAGATGGCGGACGGAGCAGCGCAGGGGCAGGCCGCGGCGGGGGTGGCGGAAAACGGTATGGAGACTATGCCGGAAACGGCGGCAGGGGCAGCGGACAGTACGGAGACTGTGCCGGCGGCGCTTATAACAGAGATGGAGGAGGAAACTGTGGCGGAGCCAGGCGACGCAGCTCCGGCTGAGGAAACTGCAATCGAGGGTGTGTATGCCGAGTCTGATCTGAAGGATACCCGGCTTCTCTGCCAGGTGACGATACGGAATATGAGCCGGGAGAATAAAGCGGATGGCCGTCCGTATATCCGGTATGAAGCCAGTGCAGACGACATTTTTTACAGGTCGGCAGAGCCGGACACAGAGGCGGTGAATAAGGGAGACAGTATTATCATAGAAATGCCTGCCGATGGTACGGAGGATTGGCAGCGGTCTTTTCTGATGAAGGCGGGCGCAAGCTACATTGTTCCGCTTGCGGAGCGGGACAGCGCGCTGGAGCCGGTATTTCCGGATGAGCCGCAGATCGAGAGAATCGAGGACGGCGGGTACTGCTTCCCGTCTCTGTATGTAAGCCTGACGGATGCGAATTCAGCCATTATGCAGAGCAGCGCGGATGAAGACCGGGAGAGTCAGGAGGCCCCGATGTTTATTCGAAAGGATGAGACATTTATTGAAGAACTGGTCGGTCTGATAGAGAAATATGCGGATTTCTCTCAATGATTCTTTTCTTGGCTGGAAAAGACGGATGAGATGCATTCGAGAGCTCCGGCCAGTGCACAAAATGCGCCCAGGCGACTTTCACGGCGTTCAGATACAAAATGAACAGCGCGTTACGGGGATGCTGTTCGTATACTGGCGTAATGCAAACAGGCGGTATATGTCTGACGAATGACAGCATACACCGCCTGCTTTTATTACGTCAGTATGCAAAAAAACGCACCAGTGACGCTCTCCTTGTATTTTCATGCGAGAAGATCGCCTGCAACACCCGGTTCGTGTTACGCCGGAAGATTCTGCGGCACTGCAAAAGCCGCCTCAGTCTTCCAGAATATCCCCGGGATAATGGTACATCTGCGCGTAAGCTTCCAGTTCGTCTTCGGATTTCGGAAGCGCGGGGATGAGCCCGGTGCAGTCCGTGGAGGAACCGGCTTTCATTTCGATCGTATCGTCGTCCATGAAACAGCTGTAGGGATCGGAATCGTCCCATATTTCATCATCAGCAGGATGATTTCCAGATGAAAAAATATTCTTCATAGAATGCATCTCCTTTTTTGAAATACGCTGTTAGTATGCGGCGCGGCGTGAATAAATATGCAGATAAATATGCAGATGCCTTTGACACAGGACAAATTTGGGTATATGATGGAAAGTGGTCGTTTTTGCACACTATTTATGCGTGTTTGCTTAGATTCCGACGGAGGAAAGAGCGATAATAAAATTGATAGATAATTTGTGGGCTGCTGGACTCCGGATACAGCCTAAAGGGTGAGTGAAAAGGAGGGGCGGTATGAAACTGAATTATAACAAAGAGGAAATTACGGACGCGATCGACCGGGTCGTGGAACGGACCATGAAAATGGATCTGACCTGGGACTGGCCCTGCGGCGTGGCTTATTACGGTATCGGCGAGGCGTATGAGAAGACAAAGAACGAGAAGTATCTGAAACTTTTAAAGGACCGGGTGGACGAATTGATTGGTCTGGGGCTGCCGAAGGTGTGGACGGTGAACGCCTGCGCGATGGGGCATTGCCTGATCACGCTTTATGAAGCGACCGGGGAACAGCAGTATTGGGATATCCTGATGAGCAAGATCGATTATCTGCGCAGGGACGCCCTGCGCTTCGGCGATCATGTGCTGCAGCATACGGTTTCCGCCAATAACGATTTCCCGGAGCAGGCGTGGGCGGATACGCTCTTTATGGCGGCGTTTCTGATGCTGCGGGCCGGAGTGCTCTTAAAAGATGAGGAGCTGATCGACGACGCGCTGAACCAGTGGTACTGGCATATCAATTATCTGCAGGACGAGAATACCGGTTTCTATTATCATGGATATAACAATATTACGAAGGATCATATGTCCGGTATCTATTGGGGGCGGGCCAACGCATGGGCGGCCTACACGATGGCCCAGGTGGCGGGCACGCTGCCGGAGTGCTATCTGTACCCCAAATATCTGGATGTGGCGGGGTCTTTGAATGACCAGCTGGCGGCGCTTAAGACGGTGCAGACGGAGAACGGTCTGTGGCGGACCGTGTTGAATGATCCGGAATCCTACGAGGAGATTTCCGCTTCCGCGGGCATCGCGGCGGCTATGCTGGAGCGGGGCAATCCGCTTCATACGAAATATATCGACCGGTCGATCCGGGGAATCCTTGACAATATCAGTGCGGACGGGCGCGTGATGAACGTGTCCGGCGGCACGGCGGTTATGAGAGACGTGGAAGGCTACCGCGGCATTTCGCGGCGCTGGATCCAGGGCTGGGGCCAGGGGCTTGTGCTGGCATTTCTGGCCAGGGTGCTGGTGTCGGACGACGTGCAGAAGGACGGAGCGCTGTAAGATGACGGAAGAAATCAAGCTCGTACAGGAAAATGAACGGCAGGCGGTCCTTAAGGTCTCCCGCGCGGGACAGTATCTGGTGATGCTTACCATATCGCCGGAGCAGGAAATGCGGAATGTACGCGTTTTTGCCAGAGGCAGGCGGCTGTACGCGGCCGCTCCGTTGCTGGCGGCCGGCGGGACGTACCGTTTCCCGATGTATGTGGAGGTCTGCGACTTGATCCCTCACGGAGAATCGGAGATCGTGGCTGACCGGATCATTGACGTATCGGTGGCAGCCGACCGGCCGTGTATCAGCGATCTTGAGGTGAAGGAGACCATCTGTCCGGTAATCCATCTGGCTGGGGATTCGACGGTGACAGACCAGAACGTCGAACGTCCCTGTGAGCCGGAGACCAGCTATGCCGGGTGGGGGCAGATGTTCCCTTACTATCTGGACGGCGGGATCGCCGTGGCGAACCACGCTTACTCCGGTCTGTCGACGGAGACGTTCCGGCAGAAAGGGTATTACAGTATTGTGGAAGGGTGCCGGAAGGCGGGCGATTATATGTTCCTGCAGTTCGGCCATAACGATCAGAAGCAGCGCCATCTGCGGGCGCGGGAGGGCTACCGGGACAATCTGCTGCGCTACATCGAGGAGAGCCGCGCGGCGGGACTTTATCCGGTGCTTGTGACGCCTCTGGCACGCAATACCTGGCGCGCGGATGGAAGCTATAACGATCTTCTGGAGGAAAATGCGGCCGCGTGCGCGGAGCTTGGTACCGAGCAGCAGGTGCCGGTGCTGGATCTGCACGCGCGAAGCATGGAATATATTGTTTCAAAAGGATGCGGCGGGGCGAGGCCGCTGTTTGTGCCGGGCGATTATACGCATACGAATATCTGCGGCGCGCAGGTCGTGGCGGGGATGGTCGCCGGAGAGATGAAGCGGGTGCTGGCCGCGGACGGACGCGCGGAATACCGCCGTCTGGCGGAGCTGGTGCTTGCGAAAAAGCCCTGCGATGAGCCGAGGCAGGAGATTTTGGCAGCCTCGAAGCAGTTCGCGGTGGGTCTTTCGGCGGAGATGCTTCAGGAGGTCGTATGGGCGAGCCAGAAGACGTGATGGGAAACGAGACAGGCGCGGGGCCGGAACGACGAAGATTTGCTGAAAACCAGGCCAGAACGAGAGCGCATAAGCGGACGGAAGACAGACAGCGGGCAATGGCTTAAGAGGCTGCGCAGGCTGGATGAAACTGGAAAAGATTGTCGAAAGACCGTGACAGGAGTTAAACTGCAGTAAGCCGTGGCGGATTTCGATACAGGCAGTATATGGCTGAGGCGGAAGGAGAAGGATATGAGTAAAAGAAAAGGTGGATTTACACTGCCGGGGGAGTCCGGTTATGAGAAACTCACGCTTGCGATGGCGGAGAAATGGGGCGCAGATGTGATCCGCGACAGCGATGGAACGGTGCTTTCCGACGATATCATTCATTCCGGGTACGGGATCTATTCTACAATCTGCGTGATACGGGAGCATAACGCCTGGGCGAAGAAGAATCCGGATAAGCTGCAGCAGACATTTCTCTGTACGGAGCCGGTGACGGCTGTACCGGATGCGGCGAGGGCGGATTCGCCGGACGGCAAAGCGGCCGCGGCGCAGAGCGTCCGGGCAGATGCGGCATATTCGGGTCATGCAGATGCGGCGTGTTTGGGCCGGGCGGCCGAAGAAGCGTGCGGCTGCAGCCTGACGATCGATCTGATGGCGGATTTCTTCGAGGAGCAGTTCCGGATAAACGACGGTCCGGCCGCCATGAAATACTGGCAGGTCTACGACCGGACCACGAATACGCTCGTGGAGCCGCAGGCAATGGCGGGCGGTGCGCCCTCCTGGAGCTACGACAAGTCCACAGGTACCGTGACCATACATAACGCCGAACCCTGGCACCGGTACACGGTCAGCTTCCTGGCTTACCGGATCTGGGAAGAAATCTCCATGTACAACCATACAACCAACAACTGGGACAAGGAGCACCTGATGCAGATCGATCCCCGCTATCCGGAAACGCGGGAGTATCTGCTGGGCTGGATGAAGGACTGGTGCGAGAGCCATCCGGACACCACGGTGGTTCGTTTCACGTCCCTGTTCTATAATTTCGTCTGGATCTGGGGCAGCGACGCGCGCAGGCGCAATCTGTTCACCGACTGGGGATCCTATGATTTCACGGTCAGCGACCTGGCCCTGGATGAGTTCGCCGCGAAGTACGGTTATTCCATGACGGCGGAGGATTTTATTAACCAGAACAAGCGCCATGTGACCCATATGCCCGGTAATAAGCGCAAGGCGGACTGGATGGCGTTCATCAATGATTTCGTGATCTCCTTTGGGAAACAGCTGGTGGACATGGTCCATTCGTACGGCAAGAAAGCCTATGTTTTCTACGACGACAGCTGGGTGGGTCTGGAACCCTATAACGGACGGTTCTCCGAGTTCGGTTTCGACGGTCTGATCAAATGCGTTTTCTCCGGCTACGAGGCCAGGCTTTGCGCAGGCGTGGATGTGCCGGTCCATGAGCTGCGCCTGCATCCGTACCTGTTCCCGGTGGGACTGGGCGGCGCGCCCACGTTTATGGAGGGCGGCGATCCGACGAAGGATGCGAAGCTTTACTGGAACCATGTGCGGCGGGCCCTTCTGCGAAGCCGGATCGATCGGATCGGACTGGGCGGATATCTGCATCTGACGCAGGATTTTCCGGATTTCTGCGATTATATCGAGCAGGTGTCCGATGAATTCCGGCTGATCCATGATTTCCACGAAGAAGGGAAACCGTTTACGATCAAGACCCGCGTTGCGGTGCTGCATTACTGGGGGTCTCTGCGTTCCTGGACGCTGTCGGGGCATTTCCACGAGACGTGGCAGCACGATCTGATCCATATCAATGAAGCGCTGTCCGGACTGCCGGTAGAGGTATCGTTTATTTCCTTTGACGATGTGAAGAACGGCGCGCTTAAGCAGGCGGATGTGGTCATCAACGCCGGTTACGCGAAAAGCGCCTGGAGCGGCGGCGATGTGTGGAAGGACGACGGGGTAGTGGAGAAGCTGACCCGGTGGGTATATGAAGGCGGCACGTTCATTGGCGTGAATGAGCCGTCGGCCGTGGAAGGCTATGATACATATTTCCGCATGGCCCATGTGCTGGGCGTGGACGAAGATACCGGAGCGCGGATCTGCCACGGGAAATGGAGCTTTACGGCGGAGGACGCGGACGGTATCGTGCCTGCGGGGGCGGCGCTTGCGCCGAAGGAGAACCGGTATCTGACCGACGGCAGGACGAAGGTCCTGATGGCGGAAGGAGATCAGCCGGTTTTGACAGTCCATGAATTCGGGAAAGGGAAGGGAATCTATCTGGCTTCCTTCCAGGTGAACGACGAGAATACGCGGCTTCTGTACCAGCTGATCCGCTATGCCGGCGGCGAGGGCGTGACCGGGCTTTATATGACGGATAATCTGTATACGGAGTGCGCTTACTATCCGGGCAGTAAAAAGCTGGTGGTCATCAACAACAGCGGCGAGCCGCAGACCGCCTCGGTGGAGACGGAAAGCGGGACGCAGACGGTGACAATGGAAGCATATGAGACGGTGTTTGTGAATCTGTGAGCGGATGGAAGTATCAGTCCTGCCCGGCCGGCTTCTTCCCTGTATTTGCGTTTTCCTGTCCGGGCGACAGCTTCTCCGGGTACATCCACCCGGAATACTGCAGCACCGACAGGTTTTCCGCAAATTCATTCTCCTCCGCGGAGCGCTTCCGGTACTCCCGCGGCGACTCCTGCATGATCTCGGAGAAATGGCGGTTGTAGCTGGACACGGACTGGAAGCCCACCATTCCGGAAATTTCCAGAATGGACCGGGAAGAATTGCACAGCAGCGAGCAGGATTTCATCACTCTTGTGTTGATCAGGTAATCCAGGGGTGATATGCCCATCATTTCATGGAAAACCCGCCGGAAATGCGTCGGGCTCCAGTGGCACATATCCGCCAGATCCTCGATGGAAAACTGCTGCATGTAGTTATTCTCAATATAATCCAGAGCCGGCATGATCCCGGAAGGGGACGGGGGGGCGGATGAATTTGTTTCGAGAGAATCCGGCGTTTCACTGCTTTCGATCCGATAGATCTCCACATAAAGGGAAAAGAGCAGGCCCTTGATCACGAGCTGGTAGCCCGGACGGGCAGCCTTCATTTCTTCTATGATCATCATCGCCTTCTGGTAGACGTTCGGATAGTACTCCCGGTTCAGCATGTACCGGAAATTGCTGAAACCGTAGCTGAGCAGATCATAGTTCTTCCATGTCGCCGGCAGCAGGCCGGAGAATAACGCCTTCGGATCGATCATCATGTAGGACCAAAGGCTGGCCGTGCCCTTCGCGGAACAGGTGGTGTGGGGGACGTTGCGGGGCACCACGGTCACATCTCCCTCGCGGAAGGGCGTTTCATGGCCGTAGAATTTCATAACTCCATAATCCGAGTGGCAGATTCCGATCTCCAGGCAGTTATGGAAATGAAGCCTGGGGCTCATTACATCGGAAAGGCGCCAGTAATCTCCGGTCAGCATGAAGACCGGAAAAGACGGTGGCAGATAATAGTTCCGGTATTCGGTTACAACAGGCTTTGGTTTGGCCATGGATTCCTCCCGTGTATTGTATATTCGCGCGGTTATGATCTGTGAAAATATATATTTATTTTATAACAGGAACGTAAATAAAAGCAAGAGAAAAATATATTCAGAGCCGGCGCTGCCGGCGAAGCGATTGACGAAGCGGATGGATGTAAGATATAATTAGAAATAATCGCATGTCCGTTAAGGTGCGTAAATCTGTACAGGAGGTAGGCGTGTTATGAAACTGCGAAGCATTTATATCTGCTTCCCCGGCGGGAAGCACAAGGTTCTGACCATGAGCTATGACGACGGACGGGAGTACGACCGGAAGCTGGTGGATATTTTTAACCGCAACGGCATCAAGGGAACGTTTCATTTAAATTCCGGGCTTGCCGGTACGCCTCATCCCGGCGGGGAGGGGCGGATCCCGTTAAAGGATATCGCGGAGGTGTATGCAGGGCATGAGGTGTCCTGCCATACGGTGTTCCATCCGACCATCGCCCGCAGTCCCATCGAGCAGGTGGCGCTGCAGATCCTGGAGGATCGCAGGGTGCTTGAGGAGGCGGTGGGGTATCCGGTCCGGGGACTGTCCTATCCCAACGGCTCCTACTCGAAGGAGATCGTGGAGCTTCTGCCGAAGCTGGGGATCGAGTACAGCCGCGTGGTAGGCGATACCCACGATTTCAGTATTCCGGAAAACTATCTGCTGTGGAAGGCGACCTGCCATCATAACCACAATCTTCTGGAGGATGGAAGGCGTTTTGTGGATCTGCATAAGACCCAGTACCTCTATATGATGTATGTCTGGGGCCACAGCTACGAATTTCCCGCGCAGAACAACTGGGATCTGATGGAGGAGTTCTGCCGGATGGCCGGCGGTCAGGAAGACACCTGGTACGCCACCAACATTCAGATCGTGGATTACATGAAGGCCGCGAAGGCGCTTCAGTTCACCATCAACACCGATAAGGTGTACAATCCAAGCTTCCAGAGCGTGTGGATCAAGGTGGACGGCCAGACCGTGGAAGTACCGGGCGGGGCGCTCTTAAACATCTGATATTCTGTGAATTTTTCTCTCCCGCGGGAGTCTGATACTTCCGTGGGAGAATTTTGTTTCCATGCAGGCAATGCACCAGTGACGCCCTGCTTGTATTTCTCTTTAAAATAACTATCCAGATTGTGCATTTTATAACGCATTTTTTGCGATGATTCATGCTATATAACGAATAATGGCCTGCGTTCATGAAAGGATTCGTGAATGGAAGGCCATTTTTTAATAAAAAAATTGTAAAATTTGTCCTGTGAAAAAGACAAATGGTCGTTTTTGCACAGTTTATACCACTAACTGATTAGAAATAGGAGCCGATATGTGCGACAATAATACCATCTGAAATGGCCATCAGCAAAATGAGAGATAGGAGGAGAATTTCATGGCGAAGAAAAGCAGTTCTGCCACGCCGCAGTATAAGACGAAGACGTCCTGGGGCGCGGTTCTCAAAAGAGACTGGCAGCTGTATCTGCTGCTCGTTGTGCCGGTCGTGCTTGTCGTCGTATTCAACTACGCGGCTTATCCGGGCATGCGGATGATGTTCATGGATTACAAGCCGGCCAGAGGCTTCGAAGGCAGTAAGTGGGTGGGCTTCGAGACCTTTGTCAAGGTGTTCAAGGACAAGGACTTCCACCGGGCGCTGGCCAGTTCCATGGTATTTAATATCCTGGACCTGCTGGTCGGATTCCCGATGCCGATCATCCTGGCGCTGATGCTGAACGAGCTGCGCTACGTAATGTTTAAGAGAGTGTCGCAGACGATCCTGTATCTGCCGCATTTCCTTTCCTGGGCGATCATCGGAAGCGTGGCCTACACCATGTTCCGTCCCAGCACGGGTCTGGTCAACATCATCCTGATGCATCTGGGGCTTATTAAGGACGGTATCCCGTTTTTGACGGAGAAATGGCACTGGGCCGTTACCTACCTGCTGATCGGCGTATGGCAGGGCATGGGCTGGGGCACGATCATTTACCTGGCCGCCATCACCAGCGTAAGCGGCGATCTGTATGAGGCAGCCATGATCGACGGCGCCAACCGCTGGCAGAGAATGTGGAACATCACCCTTCCCAGCATTCGCGGTACGGTCGTCACCATGCTGATCATGAACCTCGGACGTATCATGGGAAGCAACTACGAGCGTCTGAGCGTGTTCGGCAACTCCAATGTCCGCGACTTCCAGTATCAGCTGGCGGTATATATCTATGAGAAAGGTCTTTCGGGGGGCAAATACAGCATGGCTACGGTCGTCGGCGTGTTCCAGTCCCTGGTGGGCCTGATCCTGGTGCTTTTGGCTGACCGAATCGCCAAGAAGCTTGGCGAAGACGGATTACTGTAGGAGGTGAAGATCATGGCAAGGAAAAAAGAAGAAATTGCCCGCGACGCGCAGACCGAATCGGACGGCAGCCGCGCGATCAGCCGGTTCCGTATCAGCGACGCGCTGATGATGATTTTTATTACGATTCTGTGCCTGACATGCATCCTTCCGTTCATCCACCTGGCGGCCAAGTCCATTTCCGGCAACGCCGCGGTTATGGCCAAGTCCGTTTCCTTCTGGCCAAAGGACATTAATTTTGACGCGTACAAGTCCATTTTCAAAGACGGGTCGCTGGTGACATCCTTCCTGTACAGCGTGTTCGTTACCCTGCTGTTCACGGTGCTGGGCATGATCGCCTGCACCTGCGCGGCTTACCCACTGTCTAAGAAGAGGCTGAAGGGCAGAGGGTTCTTTACCTTCATCCTGATGGTGCCCATGTATTTCGGCGCCAGCCTGATCCCCACCTATCTGCTGTTCAACGATCTGCATCTGATCGATAACATGTGGGTGCTGATCCTGCCGCTGATCTACTCGCCGTACAACATGATGATCATGAAGAACTATTTCATCACCAGCATTCCGGACAGCCTGGAGGAATCGGCGTTCCTGGACGGCGCCAGCAATTTCCAGATCCTCGGACAGATCGTGATCCCGCTGTCCAAGCCGATCATGGCTACGCTGTCTCTGTTCTACGCGGTAGGCCGCTGGAACGCTTACGCGGACAATATCTACTATATCCGTTCCGACGCGCTTAAAATGGTTCAGTATAAGCTGTATCAGATGGTCGCTTCCGCGTCCGAGGCGCAGACCGCCACGCTTTCCGAGGCGGCTGCCGTTACCAGCACTCCCGAGGTGCTGCAGGCCGCGGCGATCATGTTTGTTACGATCCCGATCATCTGCATCTACCCGTTCCTGCAGAAGTATTTCGTCAAGGGCGTTATGGTAGGCGCGGTAAAGGGCTGATGTCAGGTAGTCCGCGCGATACGCCGGGGGCGGCAGCGGCGCGGGAACATTGCGATAGTCATCCGGCCGGCTGGCCGGTGCTATAAATCATTATCTTTAACTTTTTAAGGAGGGTAATCATTATGAAGAAAACGAATCTTCAGAGGCTTGGCGCCATTGTTCTGACTGGTGTTATGGCAGCAAGCCTGCTGGCCGGCTGCGGCGGCGGTTCCGGCAGCACGGATACCACTACGGCGGCTGGTACTACAGCGGCCAGTACCACAGCGGCGGCGTCCGGCGAGACCACGGCGGCAGCGGCGGAGACCACAGCGGCGGCTTCTGACGAGACGACTGCGGCAGCGGCATCCGGAGAGGCCGGCATGGCGAGCTGGCAGCCGTTCGCGGAGAACGTGACCATCACGATCCCTGTTTATGACAGAGGACAGGAAGGCGTTCCGGATGTAACCAACAACTATTGGACTCAGTGGATCCAGGAGAATTTCGGCGACAAGTACAACATCACCGTGAAGTTCGCGCCGATCCCCCGTTCCGACGTTATGACCCAGTACGCTCTGCTGGCTTCCTCTCAGGACCTTCCGACGATCCTGATGGAGTATGACTTTGACAAGGTCGCCACCTGGGCGGTAGACGGTTATCTGACCGAGTACGATGTGGACGCGTTTGCGCAGATCGCTCCGACCTACTACGGCAAGATGGAAGAACTGGGACTGACCCAGTACATTGAGCTGAATGGCGAAAAGGTGTTCGCACTGTCCGAGAGACCGTACTATGACACGCCTTATACCTATGTAAACTGGGTGCGTATGGACTGGCTGAGAGAAGTCGGCTATGATCACATTCCGGCAACCCGCGCCGAGTATCTTGACGCGATGCAGAAGATCATGGACGCCGGACTGGCTGAGCATCCCGGCGGCGGCAGCATGATCCTGTCTGGCCAGGGCGCCGACCAGAACTACGCCTACAGGACCTTCCCGCTGAACGAGGAAGACTGGGTGAAGTACGGCGATTACAATATCCCGTCCCTGGGCTATGAGGCCAATAAGAAGCTTCTGAAGTTTGCCAACGAGGAGTACAACCTGGGCATCACCGATCCGGAGTACTACACCATCGACACCGAGACCGCGAAGGCCAACTTCATCAACGGCAAGTCCTACAAGTACGGCGGATACATTTCCGCGAGCATGGACTGGCTGGAGTCCTTCTATGAGATCAATCCCGACGCCGAGCTGGCTGTCGAGGTGCAGTCTCTGACCGAGGACACCGAGGCCGGCACGGTTCCGGCTTACCGTTCCGACAACCCCTTCGGTATGATCATCGGCTTCTCCTCCCAGGCGACGGAGGACGAGATCAAGGCCGCTCAGATGTACATGGAGTGGATGATCCAGCCGGAGAACCTGTTCACGATGCAGTGGGGCATTGAGGGCGAGACCTACAACATGGTTGACGGCGTTCCGACCTCCGTGCCTTACGGCGATCAGCCCAGCGAGTACAAGCAGGGCTACAACAACAGCGTAGACTACTGGTGCGTCATCGTAGCCTCCCGCGTATACGGAACGGCTGAGGACAGCATCAAGACCACTTCCCCGCAGGGTCTTCCGGTGGACTTCTCCGACGCTCTGATCGAGAACTACCACAACAAGCAGGAAGCGGCCAAGAAGGGCTGGGCTGTGACCGACTGTATGTTCGGCGGCGCTGTTGAGGGCGCGACCGAGTACGGCACCGAGCTGCAGGCCAAGTACGTCGAGTACCGCGATAAGCTGGT
>CANPYE010000065.1 GCA_947588005.1 uncultured Lachnospiraceae bacterium
ACTGCTGCGCCGGCGTGACGCCCGCGTCCCATCAGGCGGCGCTGACGACGCTTGCTATGTGCCAGATGGATATTATCTGATTCCGGCTATTTGAGACGGTCCGATGGGAGACGGCCGATTATACCGCGCTCCCGATACTGCGTGGGAGACATCCCTTCGATCCGCCTGAACGCATTGCAGAAGATACTTTCATTGGAGAAACCGGAAGAGAAGCAGATTTCTTTTACCGGTTTCTCCGTATTTTTCAGAAGATAGCGCGCCATATTCATCCGGGTGTTCAGCAGATACTCATGCGGCGTGAAGCCGGTCTGCTTTTTGAAAACGCGGATAAAATGGTAATCGCTGAGTCCCGCCAGGGAGGCCAGACGGCTGACGGAGAGATCTTCGGTGAAATGTTCGCTGATATAGGCGGCGATGTTCTCCGCGATCCCGGCGTGGACGTTCGTTTTTTCGTCTGCAGAGGCATAGAGAAGAACCGAAGTCAGGATGTCTGTCAGATATTTTGATAAAAGCGGTTCCCGGACAGGGCCAGCAGACTTAAAAATATCATAGATCGAGGTGACCGTATCGATCACCGGCCGTGAGTCGGGGAGCGAAAAGACATTGCCTGCCCGGGAGACGATGTTCTGATACCAGTGTCTGGCCGTAATGCCGTCGAAGTGGCACCACAGGCAGTCCCATCCGGCGTCGGAGAAGTAGGCGTGCCGGCTGTAGCAATCCAGAAGAACCATCTGGCCTTTTCCGGCCTCCAGAACATGTCCCCCGGTCTCCAGACGAAGGGCTCCCTCCTGAATGTACATAAACAGAAAGCTGTCGAAGGATTCGCGGGAAAGGCGGTATCCGGGCAGATAGACAAAATGGCCGCACTGCAGCGGATAGAGAAACATTTCCAGAGCATTTTTGCTGGGCGAATAGACGTAATAATCGGAGCCGTTTGCGACCAGTTCTTCGGATGACAGCATGGCAGACTACCTCCTAGTATATAGTCGCGGATAAGGTTTAAGGCGCATACCGCGCAAGGCTTATTCGGTGCGGCTGCAAAAGGCAGGGGAACCGCATTTCCTTTCAGACAGTCTATCATGATTCTTCCAAACATACAAGAGCAAAAAAAGTAAATACAATGGCAATTTATCCTATGGAACTATGGAAAAAGCCGTGATAAAATGAAGAAAAATTCGAAAGAAATAAACATGGAGGCGAGCAAAAATGCAAAACGCAGCAGTCTGGACTGAGAAAATCCGGATTCCGACCTACGAGATCGGCGAAGCGGAGAAGAATCCTGTATTTCTGGACAAGCGGGTCTATCAGGGCAGTTCGGGAAAGGTATATCCCTATCCGGTCATCGAGAAGATCAGCGACGAGAAGAAGGACAAGGAGTATCAGGCGGTTTTCCTGGAAAATGAGTACCTGAGGGTGATGGTGATGCCGGAGCTTGGCGGGCGGATCCAGCGCGCCTATGACAAGACCAACGGCTACGATTTCGTCTATTATAACCATGTTATTAAGCCGGCGCTGGTGGGACTTACCGGCCCGTGGATCTCCGGCGGGATCGAGTTTAACTGGCCCCAGCACCACCGGCCTACCACATTCCTGCCGGTCGATTTTACGCTGGAGGAAAATGAGGACGGCAGCGCGTCGGTGCTGCTTCACGATGTGGATCAGATGTACGGGACTAAGGGAACCGCGAAGATCACGCTGTACCCGGGACGGGCATATATCGAGATCACAGGCCGGCTCTACAACCGGACGGCGCTGCCGCAGACTTTTTTGTGGTGGGCCAATCCGGCGGTTTCCGTAAATGAGAATACCCAGTCGATTTTCCCGCCGGACGTTCACGCGGTGATGGATCACGGCAAGAGGGACGTGTCCCGTTTCCCCATCGCCACCGGCGTGTATTATAAGATGGACTACAGCGAGGGCGTGGATATTTCCCGGTATAAGAATATTCCGGTTCCCACGTCCTACATGGCGGAGAAGTCAAAGTACGATTTCGTGGGCGGCTATGATTACGGCCGGAACGCCGGGATCCTGCATGTGGCGGATCATCACATTTCTCCGGGCAAGAAGCAGTGGACCTGGGGATGCGGGGATTTCGGGAAGGCCTGGGACCGGAACCTGACGGATGAGGACGGGCCTTATGTGGAACTGATGACCGGCGTATTTACCGACAACCAGCCGGATTTTACGTGGCTGAAGCCGTTTGAGGAAAAGGTGTTCCGCCAGTATTTCATGCCCTACAAGGCGCTGGGGCAGGTGAAGAACGCCACCACGGAGGCGGCCGCCGCGCTGTCCTATGACGGGGAGACGGCGGAAATAAAGGTCTATGCCACCAGCGTCCGCAAAGGAGCCAAAGTGGAGCTTACGGCGGCGGGGCAGCTGATCCATGCGGAGACGGCGGAGATCAGCCCGGTATCGGTCTATGAGGCGAAGGTGCCGTGCAAAGGCGTGAAGGAGGAAGAACTGCATCTGGCGGTCTATGACGCGTCGGGAGAATGCCTGGTGGAGTACCGCCCGGAGGCGCCGTCGATCGAAAAGCTTCCGGAGCCGGCGAAGGCGGCGAAGGAACCGCGGGAGATCATGACCTGCGAGGAACTGTATCTGACCGGGCAGCATATCGAGCAGTACCGGCACGCTACCTATCTGCCCGATCCGTATTATCTGGAAGGGCTGAAGCGGGATCCCGGCGATATCCGGCTCAATAACGCCTTCGGCGCGCTGCTGATGCGGCGGGGGCAGTTTGCGGAGGCGCAGCCGTATCTGGAAATGGCGCTTGCGCGGCTTACGGAGCGGAATCCGAATCCCTATCACGGCGAGACCTTTTATCTGCTGGGGCTGTGCCTGCTTTGGCAGGGAAATGACGATGGGGCCTATGATGCGTTTTATAAGGCGACCTGGAGCAGCGAGCAGCAGGAGAAGGGCTTTTATTATCTGGCCGCCATCGACGCGAAGCGTGGGCGTATGAAGGCGGCGCTGGAACATGTTGTGACGGCGCTGGTGAAGAACGCTCATAATATTAAGGCACGGGGGCTTAGGGCGTATCTGCTGCGCAGGCTTGGGCGGGAGTCCGAGGCCATGGCGCAGGTGGTGGATAATCTGAAGCTGGATCCGTTTGATTTTGTGTCCGGGAATGAGAAACTTCTTTTGGAGGGAGATCCGGATGGAGAAGGACGGACGGCGCTTGACGGGCTGATGAGGGGATTCGTAGAGAATTATCTGATGGCGGCGCGGGATTACGCGGAGTGGGGCGCTTATAACGAGGCGGTTGCGCTGCTGGATGCCTGTAAGAAAAGCTGGCCGATGCTGTGGTATTATAAGGCGTGGTATCTGCATTTGGCGGAAGCGAAAGGAAGCAGGAGCGTTTTGCGGTGCGTGGGAGAGAAAAGAACTACAAATGCGTTACCGAGTGTAGAAGAGCAAAGAACCGGAAACGTATTACGGGGTACAGAACAGAAAGCAATCGAAGACGCTCTGCGTTCGGCGGAGAGCTGCAAGCCAGACTACTGCTTCCCCAACAAACTGGAGGATATCGCCGTTCTTCGTTTCGCGATTGCAAGAGGCTGCCGCAGGAAAGCGCCGTACTATCTGGGATGTCTGTATTACGACAGGCTGCAGGCGCAGGAGGCCGTAAAGCTGTGGGAAATGTCAGCGGAGGCGGACACGAACTTCCCGACCGTTCACCGTAACCTGGCGCTGGCGTACTACAATAAATGCAGCGATCCGGAGAAGGCGGAGCAGGAGATGGAGACCGCGTTCCGCTTAAATCCCGGCGACGCCCGCATTTTCCTGGAGCGGGACCAGTTACATAAGAAGCTGGGCTGGAGTTTCGAGGAACGCTTAAAGGATCATGAAGCCCACGCGGAACTGCTTACGCAGCGCGACGACCTGTACATTGAATATATCACTCTGGTAAATCTGACAGGCGGCCATCGGAAGGCGTACGACTGTATGATGAATCATAAGTTCCATCCCTGGGAAGGCGGAGAGGGGAAGATCACGACCCAGTATACACTGGCGCTTTTAGCCCTGGCGCAGGAGGCGCTGGGCCGGAAAGCGTATGAGGAGGCAGAAGAACTGCTCCGTAAGGCATTCATTTATCCGGAGAACCTGGGCGAAGGCAAGCTGGAAGGGACGAAGGACAACCATCTGTACTACCATCTGGGGCTTGCGCTGGAAGGACAGGGAAGAGAGGAAGATGCCCGGGAATGCTTTGCGAAAGCGACGCTTGGCACAGATGAACCGGCGGGCGCCCTCTATTACAATGACCAGCCTGCGGATAGGATCCTCTACCAGGGACTGGCTTACCGGAAGCTTGGCAGGGAGAAAGAGGCGAGAGCCAGGTTCTACCGGCTGATCGATTACGGAGAGCAGCATCTGGAGGATCCGATGAAGATTCCGTATTTTGCGGTTTCCCTGCCGGAGTTTCTGATCTTCGACGAGGATTATACGAAGCGGAACCGGGCCCATTGCTGCTATCTGATGGCGCTGGGGAATCTGGGGCTGGGGGATCGGAAGAAGGCGGCCGGGTATCTGGACGAGGCCGTGAAGATTGAGCCGTCCCATAGGATGTGCCGGGTATATCAGAAGATTCTGGATGACGCCGCGGTCCTGTGAGATACGGATCGTGTGATTTGTACCGCTGATTCTGGTTCAAAGCTTATGATTAAGAAAAGGAACTGGATTATAGAGGGCAAGCAGATTAGGCTGGCCGGAACTGAGCGAATCATGAAGGAACGAAGGGATTTTATATAGCGGAATATGTGATCGGCGGAGGTGACAGCAGCAGATGGAATATTATTTTCTTGCAGGGAAATGGCAGGCGGATATCGGGGACGGGCAGCTGTATTCGGCGGCTCTCCCCGGAACGCTGGATGAAAATGGCATCGGCGGCCGGGATATTGGAAATGCGCAGCTGCACCCGGACAGCAGTCTGGGAGGGCAGGGGGAATTGCAAAGAGAGGATGTCATTTGGACTCGGTTTACCAGAAAACATACTTATGAGGGCGCGGCGGAATTTTCAAGGACGATCGTGTTTGAAGCGCCGCTGGGTAAGAGAGTTTTTCTGGAGGCGGAGCGGGCCAGATGTCTTAAATTGTCGGTGGACGGCCGGGAGGTTCCCCATTTCCGGAAGCCGTCGCTCAGTACGCCTCACGTATACGAGGTGACAGACTGCCTGCGGGGTGGGGATGCGGCGCATCTTTCGACGGATGATCCGGAAAACGGATACGCGGGAGCGGGATACCGGGCGGCAGTCGATTCGGCTCATGGGGATGCGGGGACCGAACAGCAGGCGACAGCCGATTCGGCTCAAAGGTATGCAGGTGCCAAGCAGCAGGCAACAGCTGATTCGACTCACAGGTATGCGGGAGCGGAACACCGGATCGTCCTGACGTCTGACAACACCTATCCGGGTCTTCCCCATGACGATATTATCTATTCCTCCGCGGCTACGGACGAGACCCAGACAAACTGGAACGGCGTGCTGGGATATCTGCGCCTGCGGGTGGAAGAGCCGGTATTTATAGAGGCGGTGCGGGCGTATCCAGTTGGAGATGAACTGACAGTTGTCGTCTGTGTCTCTGCGGAGGATGCCTGGAGAGGCAAAGTACATATTTCCTCCGAGGCACTTAATGCGGCGGTAACGGCGGAAGCGGCCGGGAAGGCCGGGGATACGGAAATCGTGCTGAAAGCGTCGTTTATAAAGGAGGGACTGAAGCGCTGGGATGAGTATGAGGGAAATCTGTATGAATTGACGGTAAGTCTTGATGGAACGATCGTTTTGGGAAGCGAGATGCAGGTTGTTGGAACGGTTATTTCGGAAGCCGGTGCGCAGACTGCGTTTCGCGCCGGAAAAACGGTCACATTCGGAGTGCGTGATTTCGGCGCGGACAGCGAGGGCAGGCTGACGCTGAACGGCAGGAGGATCTTCCTGCGGGGTGAAGCGAACTGCGCCGTATACCCGGAGACCGGGTACTGCCCGATGTCTGTGGAAGAATGGACGGAGATCCTTACGACATACAAGTCCTATGGGATCAATTTCGTGCGGTTCCATTCCCACTGCCCGCCGGAGGCGGCTTTCGCAGCGGCGGACCGGATGGGAATACTGATGCAGCCGGAACTGTCCCACTGGAATCCGAAAGACGCCTTCGAGACGGAGGAAAGCCTTGCCTGCTACACGGCGGAGCTTACGGGAATCCTGCGGATGCTGGCGAATCATCCGTCTTTTGTCATGCTGACTCTTGGAAATGAACTGCATGCGTCGGAAAAAGGCCACGACCGTATGCGAAAGCTTCTGGAAATGGCCAGGCGGACGGATTCTACGAGACTGTACGCCAACGGCTCCAACGTACATTACGGCCAGATCGGATGCGATGAAAACAGCGATTTCTATACGGCCAGCAGCTATTATGAACATGCGCTGCGGGCGACCTTCGCCAATATGGATGGATATCTGGACCGGAAATATCCGGGCGCCGCGGAAAACTTTGACAGGACGATGCGGATTCTGCGGGAAAGCTATAAAGGACCGGTGTTTGGCTTTGAGGTGGGGCAGTACGAGGTGCTTCCCGATTTTGATGAGCTTGAGGATTTCAAGGGGATCACGGATCCGGCCAATCTGCGGCATATTAAGGAGCAGGTGGAAGAAAAGGGCCTTGCGCCCTTGTGGAAACGGTACGTGGAAGCTACGGGAGAACTGTCGAGACTTTGCTATCGGGAAGAAGTCGAGGCGGTATTGCGCACGGAGGGAATGTCGGGGCTGGCGCTTCTGGGGCTGCAGGATTTTCCAGGACAGGGAACGGCTCTGGTCGGAATGCTGAATTCCCATATGAAACCGAAGCCGTATTCCTTCGCGAAGCCGGAACGGTTCCGGGAGTTTTTTGCGGCGCAGCTGCCGCTTGCGCTCCTGCCGCGGTATACATATGAAAATACGGAGACTCTGGAAACGGAGATGCAGGTGGCGAATTACGGAAAAGAGCCGCTTACGGGGCCGCTTCGCTGCAGGCTGCGGGGGGATGGCATTGTTATAGACCCGGAAAGAATCCAGGCAGAAGTATTTTGTCCGGCAGGAAAACTGACGACTGCGGGCAGATTTTCATTTCCGCTTAATGGAATTACCGTGCCCATGCGGCTGGAACTGGAAGTGTCCGTAGGTTCTGTGGTGAATCATTATCCGATCTGGGTCTATCCGGCGGTACCTCCGGTATGCCCGGACAACGTATATGAAACGGTCCGCGTCGATGAGAGGGTGGAAGAGGTGCTGAACGCGGGCGGAACCGTATATCTGTCGCCGCCTTCCACGAAGGAGGCCCTTCCGGATTCCATCCAGGCGCAGTTCTCCACGGATTTCTGGTCTGTCGGCACATTTGCGAGTCAGGAAGGCGCCATGGGACAGCTGATCGATGATAAGCATCCGATCTTTCGGGAGTTTCCGACGGAATTTCATACCAACTGGCAATGGTGGCCCATGGCTTCCCGGCGGGCCGTGATTTTGCCAAAGCGTTACGAGGCGATTGTGACGGAAATGGACAGCTACGCGTATCTGCGCCCAATGGCGCAGCTGCTGGAATGCCGCTGCGGCCGGGGAAAGCTGCTGTTTTCTTCCATGGGGCTTCAGGACTTGCAGGCTTATCCGGAGGCCAGGGCGCTGCTGGCGGCCATTTATCGGTATATGGCGTCGGAGGAGTTCGCTCCGAAGCAGGAGATTGCCTTAGATGTATGGAAAAAATTGGTGCGGTGATCGGAATTGATCGTGTGCGGAAGGACATTGATGCCTATATTCGCTTGCGATTGACAGAAAGCAATAAATTGGATAGAATCAAAATTGCCCCGCGAGGGGTAAGGGCGTTGTCACAAAACGGCAGGCGGTTAGCCACACCACCCGAAAGGGAGGTGTGGCCACGCGAGTTACGATACATATTGAATCTTTCACGGTAACAATGATCGTAAAAAGCAGAAACCGCCACTCGGCAAAGTGACGGTTTCAAGGCTTATTATGCTTCTGATCCTAAGCAGCAGTGACGCCATCAATACAAACTCTGTATTCGTACACACGCCTATTACCCTTGCGGCTTCTACGTCGAGATCATGCAGGCTGCTTTCTTTCGAGAGAAAGGCACCCAGAGCGTCGCTGTCGTTAGAGTACTTGATGAAGCCCAGAACAGCCCGCAGATTCGACTGGAATTTATCCCGAATCACGATCATATGCAATCCGGGCTGCAAACATCCCTGTTCATTATACTCAAAAATTCTTTCAAGTTCAAGAGGTCAGTAAGCGATTCAGCGCTGAAGAATAATAATGAAAAAATATTTCTTCCTTACAGATTTTTATTGATAATTTTACGATAGCATATTATGATAGTTATGTTGTTCAAACCAGCATCAAAATCCCGCGGAGGAATCAAAATAGTGAAAAAATCCAAGTTCAGGCAGAGCGTCTCGGATCTTTGCTTCCTGCTCCGCCTGGTGCGGCAGAGTTCCCCCTGGCTGCTTCCATTTCTCCTGGCGGTGGCTGTAATGCGGGGAGCGAATACGTTCTTATCCACAACGTATCTGTTCCAGTATGCCTTGAATGCGCTGCAGGGCGGCGCCGGGATCCGCACGATCCTCCTTCCGCTGGGGTGCATATTCGGTTTCATGCTTATATACAATATCCTGCTCCAGGTGAAGAATACGGTCATGGAGATTGAGGCGGTCAAGGTGGAGAAGCATATCCAGGGCATTCTCCAGGAGAAGGCCGCCCATATCGATCTTGCCTGCTACGAGCAGACTTCGTTTTACGACACCCAGATGAAGGCCATCCAGGAGGCTTCGGGCCGCACGGAGAAGACGCTGAACCACCTCTGCGGCCTGCTCACCGATCTGATTACGGCAGGGTCTATCTGTGCTTTGGTTTGTCTGATCAGTCCCATCTTTTTGCTGCTCTCCCTTCTGCCGTTAGCCGCGCAGACCCTCTGGGGAGGAAAACTCGGCGAGATCCGCTACGGCAGGGACGCCGAGTCGAAGCCCGCCGAGCGGAGGAAAGAGTACGTCAAGCGCGTATTTTATGAGAAGGATTATGCGAAAGAGCTTCGCCTTGGTCAGATGTACAAGGTCCTGTTTGCGCAGATGCGTAAGAGCGTGGAGCAGCTGCGCGGCATTGCCCGAAAGTACGGCCGCCGGCTCATGTGGATGGAGAGCTTCTTTGCGCTGCTTTCGGAAATCATCGTCTACTTCGGCGCGATCCTTTTCTCCCTGTATCGGACGCTTGTACAGAAAGTTATGCTTGTGGGCGACTGTTATGTGACAATCAACTGCGTCACGCAGATTTCGTATATCGTGGGAGACGTGGGTACGGATATCCGGCAGCTTTACGAGGACGCGAAATTCATACGCAGCATCCGCACCTTTCTTGAATATGAAAATGTAATCGGAGAGAATCCCGACGGCCCCGCGGCCGGGGACTTCGAGGAACTGCGGCTGGAAGGCGTCACATTCGCCTACCCGGGAGCCGAAAAGCCTGCTCTGAAAGATGTTTCGATCACGGTGCGGGCGGGGGAGAAGGTCGCGATCGTGGGCGCGAACGGGGCTGGCAAGACCACTCTTTCAAAGCTCCTGCTGCGTTTCTATGTGCCGCAGTCGGGCAGGATTATCTATAATGGGAAGCCGGCTGCTTCCTATCGCCTTGCTTCCTATCGGGAAAAATTCGCCACCGTTTTCCAGGATATTCAGCTTTTCTCAGTAACCGCTGCGGAGAACGTGATGCGCCGCGGAAATCTTACGGATGCGGAGAAAAAAGCCGCTTTGGCGGCTCTGGAGAAGGCGGATCTCGGCGAAAGGATAGGCGAATGTCCTAAGGGAATTGACTCCACGCTTACGAAGGAATTTGACCCGGAGGGAATTGTACTCTCCGGCGGGCAGGCGCAAAAGCTTGCCGTGGCAGGCGCCCTCGCGCTGGATGCGCCGATTGTGCTGCTTGATGAGCCGAGCAGCGCTCTCGATCCCATTGCGGAGGGCAGGATGTACAGGACGCTCTTTGACTGCTGCCAGGGGAGGACGATGATCTTCATATCCCACAGACTTTCAAGCGTGATCTCGGCTGACCGGATCTGTCTGATGAACCATGGTGAAATTGTCCAGGAGGGAACCCATAAGGAACTGCTGAGGCAGGGAGGGCTTTACGCCAGGCTTTGGCGCATGCAGGCGGAGAGTTACCTCGGCGAGCAGGATATACTTGGGGAGAAGACAGATGCAGCGGGTGCTTAGGAATGCGATCCCTTACGCGATGCAAAAATTTGGGACCATGGACTCTGGCACATTCTCCTGGGAGCAGGTCTGTTTCTCTTACTCAATGCAGGCAGTTATGGGAAACCGCGTTACATGGAGGGTATGGGAATGAAGAAAGAAAATGATAAGGATCGTTCCGCCGCGCCGGCGAACCTCTTATACATGATACGATACGCTGCAAGGTACATACCGGGGTATTGTGCCGCGCTGATCGCACGAACGCTGCTGAACGCACTATGGACGGTATTCGCGAGTACGCTGTTTTTGAAAATGCTGTTTGACGCCATTGAGGGCGATGCGGATTTTCGGTGGATTATCGCCGCAGTGACGGCAGTGGCGGTACTGCGCATTATGCTGATCCTTTTCGATAAATGGGTGCAGGACCTATGCCGTCCCAAGGCGGAGCTGACTCTGCATGAGAAGATGCAGGGCGAGTTGTACGAAAAGGCGCTGGAACTGGACTTCGCGCTGTATGACAGCCCCGAGTTCTATGACAATTTCATCTGGACGATCCGGGAGTCCGACACCCGTGTCATGTCCATGCTCGACGCATGCAGCGGCTTTTTGTCAAGCCTGGTTTCCGCGGCTGGTATTCTCGCCGTATTCCTCTCGATCGACGTACTTGCGGCTCTCACCGTGCTGGCGGTGGGAATCGCCAACTATTTCCTGAACAAGAAGCTGAACGGGCTGCGTTATGAGAAGGCAATAGAGAGGAACAGGATCACTCGTCGGAAGGAATACGCCGGCCGCGTCTTTGGGCGGATGGAGTACGCCAAGGAAATGCGCATGGGCGGCATTGCGAATCTGATGCAGGAGAATTACCGCAAGGCGGCGGATGACGACATAGCGTGCCTGAAAAAGTATGCGCCCCGTATCCTGCTGGGACAGATCGCGTCGTCGATACTGGTCAGCTGCGTGTTTCAGATCGTCATAACGGGCTATATGATCTTCCGTTACACGGTCGATCCTTTGCTCTCGCTGGGCGATTTTGCGGTGGGCGTGAATGCGGTCTGGAAGCTTTTTATGCAGGTAAATTCCCTGATCATGGGAGTTGCCGGGCTGCAGGAGCACAGCATGTATATAGAGAAATTCCGCACGTTTCTCGGTGCGGAGACGGAACATGACGAGGGGACGCGAAAAATGGAGCCGTTTCGAAGTCTGGAGGTCTCGGACGTGGGATTCGCTTATCGGGGAAGCGGACAGGATGTGCTCAGCGGGGTCTCTATCAAGGTGGAAAAGGGCGAGAAGGTCGCCATAGTCGGCGTAAACGGGGCCGGCAAGACGACGCTGGCAAGGCTTCTCCTCCGCCTGTACGAGCCGCAGCGGGGAAGCATAAGATACAACGGCAGGGAAATAACGGAATACCGGCTGGCGGAATACCGCTCGCGCATCGGCGCCGTGTTCCAGGACTTTAAGCTGTTCGCCGCGACGCTTGCGGAAAATGTTTCTAATGGAGAGAATGATCCTGCCTGGAATGGGCGTATCAGGGAAGCCTTGAGGCAGATGCTCTTTGATGACCGGCTTCGGTTCATGCCGGATGGACTTGACAGTGTGCTTACGAAAGAATTCGATGAGAACGGCGTGTATTTATCCGGCGGAGAATCCCAGAAAGTAGCCATATCCCGCGTGCTGGCGGGGGATTTTGACCTGATCATCATGGATGAGCCGTCGGCAGCCCTGGATCCGGCGGCCGAGTATGAACTGAACCATATTCTGGCCGAATCAGAGGACCGGACCATACTCTTCATCTCGCACCGCCTTTCCACTACGCGCATGGCGGACCGCATCTATGTTCTGGACGGCGGGAGAGTGGCGGAGAGCGGGAACCACGACGAACTGATGCGGAAGGATGGGATCTATGCGGAAATGTTCCGCACGCAGGCGTCGAAATATTGTGCCTGAATGGTCTGCTGTAAAACGCTCTATAATGTAAAACAAAAAGCAGAGGTCTGCATCGTGGAATGTGCCTCTGCTTTTTTCTGACTGCAATTCAAATAAAATTACCGAATCGGATGGGCGTCATCGTAGGCAAATGCTGCCTTCAAAAACTCATCCGGATTTACGTTATCAAAATGCTCGCGCTGCCACTTTGTATAATCAAAGCTTTCGCGCAGTATAACAGAAATAAAATGCTCTGCTTCCACAACGCCTAATTTTTCTACCAGGCAGGCCATACCTCTGTCCATAATTTCAGCTGTATTGTACTTCATATCTGCTCCTCCAGTCTTCTCACAAATTCAACAGGCGCTATCAACTCCAGTTGATCCGTCTTAAACTTCAATAGCCGCTTATCCGTGGTCAAAAAGAATTTTTAATTTTATCTTGAACGTAAAGTTTAGCCTGTGAGTCAAGCGAAACACTGATCTGTTTCTGATCATCATAGGGACGGTTGAAACAGCAATTGTCCAAATAGATTCGCATATAATCTCCCTCCTCTATCAATATTATACTCAGAAATAACTCATTTCTCAACATGATTTTTTATTGGGTTAATCGAATTTATTTATGTTTATCTCAAAATAAGAGACACTCTGTCGATTGATTTCGTCAGAGAGAAAAGCACGGGTTGACTTTCTGCTCTAAAAGGAGTTCTTTTTGTATTGCATATACGATTGATACTGTAGTATAATGGTTATCGGTTGCAGGAAGAAAATCCAGCAGTTGGAGGCGGACATGAAAGAATATAATTACAGCGCTGCGAAAGCAGCGCTTTTGATGGGAATCATGATTCTCTTTGTGGGCGCTGTTTCTTTGAGATGTGCGGAGATTTCCGCGTACGCGGCGGGGCCGACAACCGCTTTGGCGGGATCCGGAACCGGTCTTGCAGGTGTCGGAACCGGTCAGGCCAGCTCCGGAACCGGGTCCTCGGCGCCGTCCACATCCGGCGCGCTCCATGTAGAAGGCGCAAAGCTTGTGGGCAGCGACGGCCAGCCGGTGCAGCTGCGCGGTATCAGCACTCACGGCATCGCCTGGTTCCCAGATTATATCAATGAAGCCGCGTTTCGGCAGTTCCGCACTGAGTGGGGCGCCAATGTGGTTCGTCTCGCCATGTACACGGCGGAGTACGGCGGCTACTGTTCCGGCGGCGATAAGACGCAGCTTAAGAATCTGGTCCGTGACGGCGTCCGTTATGCCACGGCCCAGGATCTGTATGTGATCATTGACTGGCACATCCTTTCCGACGGCGATCCGAACACCCATAAGGAAGACGCGAAAGCATTTTTCGCCGAGATGGCGAAGGAGTTCGCCGCGAATAACAATGTGCTCTACGAGATCTGCAACGAGCCCAACGGCGGTACCACCTGGCAGCAGATCAAGGCCTACGCGAACGAGATCATCCCGGTGATCCGCGCGAACGACAGGGATGCGGTCATCATTGTGGGTACGCCGAACTGGTCCCAGCATGTGGATCAGGCCGCTGCGGATCCGATCACCGGCTATGATAATATCATGTACGCCCTGCATTTCTACGCCGCGACTCATAAGGACGACCTGCGGACGAGAATGGTGGGAGCGGTTCAGAAGGGACTGCCTGTATTCGTCACGGAGTACGGAATCTGCGACGCCAGCGGAAACGGCGGCATTGACGAGGCCAGCGCGAACCAGTGGATCCGTACGATGAACCAGTACGGCGTCAGTTATGTAGCGTGGAATCTGTCAAATAAGGCGGAGACCTCGGCCATTATCCAGAGCGGAAGCACGAAGAAAAGCGGATTTACCGACAGCGATCTGAGCGCTTCCGGCAAATGGCTCCGTAATATGCTGATGAGCGCCGCCGGTGCGTCAGAAAGCCGGAATGGGGCGACAGCTGCGCAGGGCGCAGGACAGAGCGGCAGTCAGAACAGCGGCGGCCCGCTTGGAAACAGCGGAGAGAGCACCGACAGCGGTTTGGCAGGCGGCGCGCCGTCCGGGGACAGTAAGGTCATTCAGAGCGGAAATATCCGCGTCACGGCCACAGTCGTGAACCGATGGACTTCCGGCGGTGAAGCATATACGCATTATACGATGAAACTGGAGAATACGTCCGGTTCGTCGGCAGATCAGTGGACCGTCACGATCCCATTTACCGGAAGCTTTCGCCTGACGGACAGCTGGAACGGAGATTATACGGTGTCCGGACATGCGCTGACCGTCACTTCCAAATCATATAACGGAAAGATCGCGGCCGGCGGCTCCGTGTCGGATGTGGGATTCATTGTGGCCGGAGCGGAGATTGCGGACGGTACATAATTATGCCGATATGCCGGTGCAGGCGCCGGACCACGCTTTTTGCACCGCGTCAGCCTGTGCGCACAAATACTGCGTACGGCCGCGTGTAGCAGAATTTTCGATACGCTTGCTGACTGGGAAAGCCGAAGCGGAATCTTCCGTCAGCCCGGAGCGTGAGCATTTGACCGGTGAGCATTTGGCCGGCAATATATTTTCTTAGAAACCAGGTGCTTTGAAATGGAAACAGATAAGACCAATCATTATGAGGAGATGGGGGAGCGTTTCGTTGAGAGCTACCGCAGACACGGCGGCAATACGATCCTGGTGCTTCTCGGGTTCTACAAGGGACAGTATCACCGCTTCCTGATCTCCACGTTTTTCTTTGTGATCAAGCATTCGCCGGCGCTGTTCACATCGCTTCTTGTGGCCAACGTGATCAACGGCGTGATGGCGGGCGACGATACCGCGGTCCGGGCGATCTATACGAATGTAGGGATTTGGCTGGGGCTTCTGGCGGTCCATCTGCCGGCCAACTGGCTTTACAGCATGTATAAGAATCGTGTGATCCGCCAGACAGAGGCCGGCCTTCGGGGGGCGCTTGTGAAGAAGCTGCAGGAACTGTCGATTCCCTACCATACGGAGATGCAGTCCGGACGGCTCCAGTCCAAGATCATGCGCGACGTAGAAGCGGTGGAGACGCTTTCCGAGCAGCTTTTGGTCCAGCTGATGAACATTTCCATCAGCCTGACGATCACGCTCTCGATCACCGCGGTCAAGAACCGGATCATCCTGCTGTTCTTCGTGCTGGTGGCGCCGATCGCCGCTGTAACAGTGGTGGCGTTCCGCCAGAAGATCCGCGGCGAGAACCGGGCGTTCCGCCGGGAGATGGAGGCGACCAGCGCCAGAGTCATGGAAATGGTGGAGCTGGTGCCGGTGACCCGCGCCCACGCGCTGGAGCAGAGCGAGGAGAAGCGGATCTGGGGACAGCTGGAGGAGACGGCGGAGAAGGGCTACCGCCTGGATATGGTGCAGTCCCATTTCGGGGCGGTCAGCTGGTGCGTGTTCCAGATGTTCCAGGCCCTGTGTCTTGGATTTTCCGGACTTATGGCGCTGCGGGGACGGATCCTGGTCGGAGATATTACCTTTTACCAGACAAGCTTTACCCAGGTGGTGAACCAGTTCACGTCGTGCATCAATCTGCTGCCGATCCTGACCCGCGGGCTGGAATCCATCACGTCCATCGGAGAGGTGCTGGCCTCCGACGATGTGGAGGTCAATGACGGCAAGCTGGAGGTGGACAGTCTGGAGGGGAATTATTCCTTCCGCAACGTCCGCTTCGCTTACCGGGATGCG
>CANPYE010000066.1 GCA_947588005.1 uncultured Lachnospiraceae bacterium
CCGCCAGGATCTCAATCGTCAGATCCAGCGGGAAGCCGTATGTGTCATAGAGCTTGAACGCGTCGCCGCCGGACAGAACCGTGCCGCCTTCCGCCACCATCTTCTGCTCCATCTCGCTTAAGATCTCAAGTCCCTGGTCAATGGTCTTATTGAATTTCTCCTCCTCCTCGGAGAGAACCTTCAGGATCATGGCCTTCTTTTCTTCCAGCTCCGGATAACCGTCCTTCGACAGTTCAATGACTGTCTTGGCCAGCTCCGCCATAAAGCGGCCTTCGATGCCGAGAATCCGTCCGTGACGGGCGGCGCGGCGCAGAAGGCGGCGCAGCACATAGCCGCGGCCCTCGTTGCTGGGCATGATGCCGTCGGAGATCATGAAGGTACAGCTCTTTACGTGATCCGCTATGATACGCAGGGACACGTCCTTCTTCTCATCTGCCAGATAAGACGTATGGGCCATGGCGCAGACCTCGTCCAAAAGCGCCTTGTTCGTATCCACGGTAAACAGGGAATCCACGTCCTGGACCACCACAGCCAGACGCTCCAGTCCCATGCCTGTGTCGATATTCTTCTGCCTAAGCTCCGTATAATTGCCGTGGCCGTCATTGTCGAACTGGGTAAATACGTTGTTCCAGACCTCGATATAGCGGTCGCAGTCGCAGCCCACGGTGCAGGTCGGCTTGCCGCAGCCGTATTTCTCACCGCGGTCATAGTAGATCTCGGAGCAGGGGCCGCAGGGTCCCGCGCCATGCTCCCAGAAGTTGTCCTCCTTGCCGAAGCGGAAGATCTTCTCCGCCGGCACGCCGATCTTCTTGTTCCAGATCTCGTAAGCCTCGTCGTCATCCATGTAGACCGACGGATAAAGACGGTCCGGATCCAGTCCGACCACCTCGGTCAGAAACTCCCAGGACCAGGCGATGGCCTCGTTCTTAAAATAATCGCCGAACGAGAAATTGCCCAGCATCTCGAAGAAGGTGCCGTGGCGGGCAGTCTTGCCGATGTTCTCGATGTCGCCGGTACGGATGCACTTCTGGCAGGTGGTAACGCGGCGGCGCGGCGGGATCTCCTGGCCCGTGAAATAGGGCTTTAACGGAGCCATGCCGGAATTGATCAGCAAAAGACTGTTATCATTATGGGGCACCAGCGAGAAGCTTTTCATCGCCAGATGGCCCTTGCTTTCAAAAAATTCCAGGAACATCTTCCTGAGTTCATTTACACCATACTTTTCCAATTGTCCAATCCTCCAGTTATCGTTATTCCGTCCGCGAAGCTATTCCTTCTCCGATCCGGACGCGGCTTTCGCTGCTTTCTCGGCATCCTTCTTATCGCGGAACTTCCGGCCGCAGATCACGCCGGCCACCGCTACGGCTCCTAATATGACCATCTTGATCAGATTGCTCACGATGCTTCCAAGAATTGCCGCCATACGCTCTGCCTCCTTTTCTGTCTGTGCTGCCAGATTTCCAATCATCCCCTATCCTATCACAAGAAATCGGATTTAGCAAGACAGGGAACGAAAAAAGTCCATCTGATAAAGGCGGCCTCCCGGGGCCGCCTCATGAACACGGTTTTCCGCTTTTCACTCCGCCAGAACCGACGCGTACAGATTCACCAGTTCATACGCCCGCGTTCTGGTACTCTGCGCCAATGACGCCGTGTATTCCACGCTTTCATGCGAACCGCCCGCGGAATTTTTCGCAGCTTCTACCGCCGCCGCATCGCGGTTCTTCATCCACCGGCGCTCCGCCGCCACCAGCTCCTGGGTCTGCTTTTCATCGAGAGACTTTAAGATCGCATTATAGATCGCGTTCAGCTCGCTGTCCCACAGCTTCAGTTCGTTATCGGCCGTATTCCTGGCAAGGGCGCTGTCCGCGGCGGCCGTATTCGCCGCGTTCTGGGCGGCGCGGTTCTTCTGTATCTGCGCGTCCAGCTCCGTCAGACGGATATAATACGGATTCTCCTCTAAAGATGCCCCCCCCGTCCGCCTCGCCGGCAGGCTCCGCGATGATCATGACGGAAGGATCCGTTTCCGCGGCGGCCGTTTCCAGCGGCGAAAGCGCCACCTGCTGCGTGCCGCTCTTTGCATAAATCTGCATGTTTCCGGGCTGCTCCTGTTCTTCCGCTTTCTCTGCGGTTTCCGCATCCGCAGCCGCAACAGTTTCGGTCGGAGCCTTCACAGAACCTGGGCCGCCATCCGCCGCCTTTTCGCTTGCGGTTTCTTCCCCACCCGATGTTTTATCTGCCGCCGCTTCTTCTGCGGTTTCTCCTTTCACCGCTTCTTCTTCGGATTCTCCATCCGCCGCCATTTCCGCTCCGCTTTCCGTCTGTGCAGCGTCCGCGGGCGTCTCGTCTTCCGCCCGCTTCTCAGCTTCATCCTGCGGCCAGACTTCTGATATCCGGACACTTTCGCCCGCGCCGGCAGCCGCCCCTGCGGCCTCTGTCTGCGCCGCCGGCTCTCTATCCTCCGGCAGTTCCCCGGCAGCGTATACCGGCATACGCGCAGCCGGCCCGCCGTCACCGCCGGTTAGCTTCTCCCCAGTCTCCGCGCCGTCCTCCAGCGTGACCGTCACCTGTCCGGCCCAGTCCATACCGCCGGTCAAAAAGCCGGTACACAGCGTAACAGCGCTTCCGACCGCAACCGTCAGAAGCAATATAAACAATATTTTACGCTCCCTCATTCTTATTCCTCAATTTAAATAGTAATATTTTGTAATCCAATCTTAAATTTTTGCATTCCTTTTACTCCGGCATACGTTCGGCGCAGACAACATACTGCTCCCCGTCCCGACGGAAATCCCGCCAGTGTACGACCTGCCGTTCCGGATCCAGAACCATCATGCTGAAGGTCTCCGGCTCCGGTCTTGTCCAGAAAACAGGCTCCTCCATACCCTCGCACCACACCTCGGCCGTCCCGCCGTCATCCGTAAGAGCGAGCTGCAGCCCTCCCTCCGCGAATACATTTCCATAGTAAGCGCTCACATACGGAAGCACCGTTTCCCACTCCCCCACAGGGAAGATTCCGTCCGCATCCCAGCACAGCAGAATATAATCCCGGTTCTCGAGCCACGGCCGCAGCTGGTCCGGCAGCTTTTCGTATCTTATATAATCGTTAAGCCCTTCCTTCTGTCTTTCCGAAAGCTCCTGACCGGAAAAGTCCTCCGGATAACGATCTTTAATCTCCTCGCAGAGCTTTAAGGCGCCTCTTGGATTCATGTGTACGGCATCCGAAAAAAAGACTGTCCCGCAGGGTTCGTACCAGTCGACCGTAATTTCCGGATAGGCTTCTTTCAGCCCGTCGTAATATGCCCAAAATTCTTCACGGTAGGAATCGGTGCAGATGGAATTATCCGGCATCGGGGCCCGAAACAGCCGCACCCGGATCCCATTTGCCAGACACAGCCCGATCAGCTTTCTGTAATAGAAATCGATCATGGGATCGATCTGAAAGTGCTCATAAAGAGCCGGTACCGTCCCTTCCTGATAGTCCTGAAAATAGCTTCCGATATACCTGCCCCTGTGCAGTTCATTTATCCGGTATACGAGCTCATTATAGGCGCGCCGTCCTTTCAGCCCGGCGCTTACGAGCGATGTCATATATTTGTTCGGCAGATAGAGCTCGTAGGAAAGAAAATCGGAAAAAGGCGCCGAAGATGTGATCCCGCTGCAGTCATACCGGCGCGCGCAGGCCAGGATCTCAAGGCTCTGCGACGGAGTGAGCCTGTGGGAATACATAAATCGGGGCCAGAAGCATTCATCCTGCTGAAGGTGAAGATCCTGGTAGGCGATATAGCATGCCTTCGGAGCCGGGTGACTGTCCATCCATTCCTCCAGCACATAGTAACTCTCGACAGGCGTCATTCCGCCGAGGGCCATATTGAGCGTACCGTCCGAGAGCACCTCCGGCAGAAAAGCGGAATTGGCCACGGAATCGCCCAGGATGAGCGTCTCATAGTAAGTCTCCGATTCCTGCCTGGCCTGATCGCGGTTCCATATATAGTAAGGAGCCTCTCCATCCATATAATTGAACGGCTGCCAACGCAAATAAACGGTCACCGCGATCATCGGAAGGCAGACCAGAAAGCATTTAGCTGTAAGCTTAAGCAGATTCTTCATGCCGCCCCTCCCTAGAACTGAAAATAGATAAATTCCTGTCCCATGATATTCATGGAAGCCAGAAGGAACAGCATCGCGCCCCAATAGACGCCGTAACGGATCAGGAAATTCCTGGACGAGAGCCATTTAAGCAGCTGAATCTTCCTTTCCTTCATGATCTCCGTAACCGCGAGGACGCACACCGCCAGAAACAGGATCAGCAGATTCGTGCCGTTAAGTCCCAGCCGCAGGCGGTCTGTCGAAAGGAACCAGGTAAAATCCTGCAGAACAAAACTGTTTCTCAGGATCCAGAGCGCGGAAGATACCGACTCCGCACGGAAAAACACCCATCCGACTTCTACGAGAATAAAGGTCTTAAGCGTGCCGAGGACCCGGCAGAATGCATTGCCGTCCCGCATCCTAAGAAGCCGCCGGAGCTTCGCCCAAAAAGGAGCCGCAAAATCCTCCGCGATCTGAAAGACGCCGTGCAGACCGCCCCAGAACAAAAACGTCAGTTTCGCCCCATGCCACAGTCCGCTTACGAGAAATGTGATCAGGAGGTTTCTGTATTTTTTCAGACGTCCTCCCCGGCTCCCGCCAAGCGGAATATAAAGATAATCCCGCAGCCAGGAGCTTAAGGATATATGCCAGCGCCGCCAGAAATCACGAACGGACGCAGCCAGATACGGCTGTGAAAAATTGTCCATCAGCTCATATCCCATCACGCAGGCCGCGCCCTTCGCGACGACCGAATATCCCATAAAATCGCAGTATATCTGTACGCCGAAAAGGAGGTTGGCAAGAATAAGTGCATATCCCTGAAAGCTCTGATAATCGCCGTAAACGGTATTGACTAAAACCGCGCACCGGTCGCTGATCACCACCTTTAAAAACAGCCCCCAGAGCATCAGAAGAAGGCCGGTACGAACCGACTCATAGTTAAACGGCTTCGGTTCCCTTAGCTGCCCAAGGAGATGATCGGAACGCTCGATGGGTCCCGCCACCAGCTGCGGAAAGAACGAGACAAAAAGCGCGTATTGAAGGAAATTTCTCTCGGCCGGAACCTTTTCACGGTACACATCCATGGTATAGCCGAGCGCCTGAAAGGTATAGAATGAGATTCCGACCGGAAGAAGCACATCGAAGAACGGCACACGCAGCTTAATATGGATGATCGAAAGCAGCTGCCCAAGCGTCTCCAGGGCAAAATTTATGTATTTGAAATAAAAAAGGATAAACAGGTTCAGAAAGAAGCTGACGGCTACGACCGCCTTCTTCCAATTCTTCTTTCTTCTTTCGGGCATACCGCTTTCCCGCACCCGATCCAGGAAAAGTCCGCTTAAATAGGTAACCACGGTGGAAAACAGTAAAAGCAGGGCGTATCTTGCGTTCCAGCACATATAAAAATAATAGCTGGCCGCCAGAAGCCACAGATTCTTCCACCTTTTCGGGACAACAAAAAAGACGATCGCAGCGATCGGGAAAAAGATCAGGAACTCCAGCGAATTAAACAGCATACCGATTCCTCTACTCCTGCATAGATATTTTATATTTTGATGCTGAAAGGATGCCGGCAGCACACTTTCTGTATCTCCTTACAAACAGAACGCCAACAACGTTTTGTTTGCACGAATACGTTACAGCGCTTCCTCCACGCCCTCGTCCACCAAAAGGCCGTCGCCGTCCGCCGCCGAAGTCGCCAGAAGGTCGCACCGTTCATTTAAGGGATTCCCCGCGTGTCCTTTCACCCAGGTAAATGTCACCCGGTGGCAGCGCTTGGCGGCCAGAAGCCGTTCCCACAGATCGATATTCTTAACCGGTCCGCTTTTACCGCGTCTCCAGTTATTGCTGACCCAGTTATCGATCCAGCCCTGGTTAAAAGCGTCGGTCAGATATTTGGAATCCGAATAGATCTCCACCTCGCATGGGCGGTTAAGCGCCTCTAAGCCAACGATCGCGGCCATCAGCTCCATCCGGTTGTTGGTCGTGCGCTCGTAGCCTGCGGAAATGCATTTCTCATATAAGTCGCCTTTTCTGTCCGTATACTGCAAAATGGTGCCATAGCCTCCGGGTCCGTCGGGATTGCCCCGGGCGGCTCCGTCCGTATAGATCATTACCTTTCCCATATCACTTGTCTCCCTTATTCTGCCTTACCGTCCGGCTTCTGCCGCATGCATCTCTGCCATCGCTGCGTCTTTACCGATCACGCTTATCGCTGCGTCTCTGCCGATCACGCTTATCGCTGCGTCTGTCTCTACCGGTCCCACTTATCGCACAGCGAATGGATCTGATCGGCGAACTTCGCCAGGTCCTTATTCGATACGCCTTCATTCTTCCGGACGACCTGCATGAGACGTTCCGCAGCCGCCACGAGTCTGGCGAATACGCTGTCGGCGCGTTTCTTACCGGCGGTCTCCTTCACGACCGGCACGCCCTCAGTTTCCAAAAGCCACTGCCCGGCGGCCAGATCATAGACGGAGCCGGAAAACGGCGCCGACGCGGTCAGTTTCTCCGCCCGGTTTAACTGTTCCGCAAACACATCGCAGACCTTGTCCTCGCCATGGACCATGAACACCATCTGCGGCTTCTTTTTAAACGCACGGATCCATTCCAGGAGCCCTTCCCGATCCGCGTGGCCGCTTAAGCCCGGAAGCTCGGCGATCCGCGCCTTTACATCGATCGTCTCGCCGAATATCTTCACGGACGACGCCCCGTCCACCAGGGCCCGTCCCAGGGTCGCCGCCGCCTGATAGCCGGCGAATACCACGCAGCACTCCGGCCGCCACAGATTATGCTTCAGATGATGGCGAATCCGGCCCGCGTCGCACATGCCGGCCGCCGAAATGATCACCTTCGGCTTCGTATCGAAATTGATCGCCTTGGACTCATCGCTGGTCACCGCCAGCTTCAGGCCGGGGAACTCGATGGGATTGACCCCCTGCTCCACCAGTTCCTTCGTCTCCTCGTCGTAGCATCGCAGAAGATTCTTCTTAAATACATGGGTCGCTTCGATTGCCAGAGGGCTGTCCACATAGACCTCGAAGCCGTCATGCCCTTTGATCCTGTGATCCAGCTTGATCCTGCGCAGGAAATACAGAAGCTCCTGCGTGCGCCCCACCGCGAACGCCGGGATCACTACATTGCCGCCCTTATCTAACGTCTCCTGGAGGATCTCCGCAAAGCGCTCGATATGCTCCTCCGTGGTCTTTTTGCCGCCTTCCACCTCATGGCTGCGGTCGCCGTAGGTACATTCCATGACTACATAGTCTGCCTCGTCGATATACTGCGGATCGCGGATCAGAGGCTTATGCTTATTGCCGATATCGCCGGAGAAGACGATCTTCTTCTCCGCGCCGTTCTCCCTGCACCAGACCTCGATGGACGCCGAGCCAAGCAGATGCCCAGCGTCTGTGAACCGCAGGGAAATATCGTCGTTCAGCTTCACGATCTCATCGTATTCGCAGGGCCGGATCAGCCGGATCACGCCTTCCGCATCATTTACCGTATAGAGCGGCTCTACCTCCGGCCGGCCGGCGCGTAAGGCCTTCCGATTCTTCCACTCCGCTTCCATCTCCTGAATGTGCGCGCTGTCACGAAGCATGATCCCGCACAGATCGCCGGTGGCCACCGTAGTGAGGATCTCACCCTTAAAGCCTCTCGCATAAATGAGCGGCAGATAGCCCGTATGATCCACATGGGCGTGGGTCACCAGCACATAGTCGATCTGCGCGTAACTGACCGGCAGCTCGGCGTTCTCATACACATTCACTCCCTGCTCCATACCGCAGTCCACAAGGAGCTTCGTCTGCCCGCATTCCAGATAATGGCAGCTTCCCGTCACTTCATGATCCGCCCCGATAAACGTAAGCTTCATATGCCTGTCCCCGCTTTCTTCTCCGATTCTCTGCACGGCCCGCCGCGCCGCTTTCCATCAGCATTTGATTTTACGCGGCACTCTCCGGTTTTCCTGTGCTATAATCAGTATAGCACGCCAACGCTGATTTTACAATTACGTTCCGTTTTTTCATAGCCTCTGCTGCTGTTGTTTTGAAGCTGCCGTTTCTGCGGATAAAAATACCCAGGCCGCAGGAATATACAGCATTATTCCAAGTCTTATTCTCCATCCCCGTAAATGCTCTCGCGCAAAAACTGCCTGTTCTGCTCAAAATCCACCTCAAGCACCGCCATATCGCGGATCCTCGCGTCCGCATAGCTTCCCTGAATGGGAATGCTCTCCTGCTCGATCCCGTAGACAACCGCCGCAGGCGCCATAAGGCTTAGGCGCATACATTCCTCCTTCGTAAGGTTCGTCGTCAGGTCCGCGGGCAGATCGCGGATCAGCTCCATAAAATGGCCGGCCAGGATCGCCGGCGCCTTCTCCACCAGCGCGGACAGCACCTTTCTCTGCCGTCCGGTCCGCGCAAAATCCGTGCCGATATAGCGGTTCCGGCAGTAAGCCAGAGCCTGCGGGCCGTTCAGATGGATCATGCCGCTTAATGTCTCGTCCAGATAGTCCGTACCGGCCGGCCGGTTTTCCAGCGCATTGTACTCCGCCAGATAGCCGTTGACATAGATCACCTCGCCGTTCGTAAGCTCCAGATCGACGCCTCCCGCCGCGTCCACCAGATGGGCGAACGCCTGGAAATTCACGAGCATATACCGGTTCACCTCAACGCCGAAATTCAGCCGGATCGTTTCCATCAGAAGCTCCGGGCCGCCGAAGGAATACGCCTCGTTTAAGCGGTTATTCTTATGGCCCGGTATCTCCACATACATATCCCGCAGGAAGGAAGTCATATGGATCTTCTTTGTCCGGTTATTCACGGATACCAAAAGCATGGCGTCCGAGCGTCCGTCGTCGCCGTTTTCCCGGGAGTCGTTGCCGATCAGGAGGATATTGGTGACGCCTTCCGTCTCCATGGACGCGTATTGTACGGACTCGATGGGATCATAATGCATCCGGTCATATACTGTATTAACCGTGAAAACCCAGAACCCGGCCGCCGCAGCCGCAAGCAGGAGAAGAAGCAGAAGAAGCCTTCCGGGATGGAAACGCTTTTTCTTCCGCCGCTTTTTCGCCGGCTTATAATCCTCGGCCGGATACGCTTCATCCGGATAGTCTTCGTCCGGATACGCTCCGTCTGCGTATTCTTCATCCTCGTAATCCTCATCTGGATAGTCTCTGTCCGCGTATTCTTCATCTTCGTAGTCCTCATCCGGATAGTCCTCATCCAGATACATTTCCTCCGCGTCATCATCGTCCAGATAATCGGCGTCGTTTTCCGGCGGCCACAGCATGTCCAGATTCAGCTCCGGCTCTGGCGCTTTCGGGGTTCTTCTTTGGTTTCTTTGATCTGTATTCCTTCCGGAATCTCTGTTCATATTCTTTATCTGCGGATACCGTTTCAACTGTGGTCTCTTTTTTCGTATGGTCTCCGCGCCTCCTTAGAGAGTATAACGCATAAGCGGCGAAAAAGATAGCGAAAAATGTATTTTTACGAGAGGATGTAATGTTCCGAAAATGAATTGTACATGTTCGCGGAAGAAACGCGAAGGAAGCAAGATATATTATGTCTTTTCTGAAAGAGAGGTAGATTATACCCTGGGATCCAACAAGCTGCTCTCGCGATTGCTGTTTTTTCGGGAGCAAGGTACAGCATTTCATCCCCGCGTCTGCGAAAGCACAGCGGTCGGAAGACCCGGCGGATGCGCGATTTGTGGAGGAGGGTTAGAGGATCTTAGGCAAAAAAGGGCCGGTTTGGGGGTCTGCGGGCATGACCACAAGTCATGGCCGCAGTGTCAACCTGAGCGGGAATTTCTTCAGAAATTCCCGCGAATTTGACAGTGCCCCCAAACCGGTTCTTTTTTGTCTTAGATCGTCTTCCCTCCGTAACCATGAGCGCAGCCGCCGGGTCTTCCGACCGCGTACCCTCCGCGACCATAGATAGCCCATGGATATAAATCTCTCAGCCGTCCGCATATCTATCCCTCAGATAATAATGCAGATCATCCCTCCATTGGAGTCGTTAATAATCTTCTGCAGCGCGTCCTGGAGCTTTACCTGGCATTCCTCGGTGAGCTGCGCCACCTTGGCCTGAATTCCGTCTTCCACGATCTGCTCGATGGACTTTCCGAAAATATTGGTCTTCCAGACCCCTTCCTCGCTCTCCGCCGCGTTCTGTTTTATGTAAGCAATCAGATCCTCCGCCTGCTGCTGGCTTCCGACGATCGGCGCGATCTCCGTCTCGATATGAGCCTTGATCATATTGATGGAGGGCGCCTCCGCCCGCATTTTCACGCCGAATTTGTTTCCGTGGCGGATCACCTGCGGTTCGTCCAGGACGATCTCCGACTTCTCCGGCGTCACCACGCCATACCCGCGCAGGCGGACCTGCGAGAGCGCATTCTGCACCTTATCGTACTCCTTCTTCATCTTCGCCAAGCTGTAAAGCGTCTGCATCAGCTGCCACTCGCCGTCGATGGGCAGTCCGACATAGTCGCTTAAGATCTGATAATAATATCCGTCGTCCACATCGACGGCCACGTCCACCGTTCCGTCCGACAGATCCATCCGTTCCGCCTTCATGCCCCGCACCGCTTCCGCGGCCGCCTCGGCAAGCGCCGCGGCTACGTCCTTCATCTGGGCCACCTTGCCCATCAGCTCCTTCACCGCAGTGATCACTCCGGCCTTCAGCCAGTGATCCGCGGGCAGGATCTCCATCCATTTGGGTATCTTAAAGTTCAGCTGCGTCACCGGAAATTCATTTAAAACCATCTGGAGGATCCGGAAAATGTCTTCCTTCCTGAGCTGTTCGCAGTTGACCGGAAATACCGACACGCCGTATTTTCCTTCCATCTCCGCCGCCAGCTTCACCGTCTCGTCCGAGTAGGGCTTTACAGAATTAAGAAGTACCAAAAACGGTTTCCCTATCTCCTTAAGCTCCCCGATCGTCTGCTCCTCCGCCGGCTCGTAAGCCGCCCGCCTGATATCGCCGATGGTTCCGTCCGTCGTCACCACCAGGCCGATCGTGGAATGATCCGTGATTACCTTCCGCGTCCCGATCTCCGCCGCCTTCGCAAACGGAATCTGATAATCAAACCAGGGCGTCCGCACCAGACGCTCGCTGTCATTTTCCAAATGTCCCGCGGCTCCGTCCACCATGAAGCCGACGCAGTCGATCAGGCGCACCTTGGCGGATACGGCGTCGTCAAGCTTAATCTGCGCGGCCTCCTTCGGAATAAATTTTGGTTCCGTCGTCATGATCATTTTGCCCGCAGCGCTCTGGGGCAGTTCATCCCTGGTCTGGGTCCTGGCATGCTCGTCTTCCATACCGGGGAGCACCATCAGCTCCATGAATCTCTTGATAAATGTGGACTTTCCGGTGCGCACCGGGCCGACCACGCCCAGATAGATCTCGCCGCCGGTCCGGGCCTTGATATCCCGGTATACCGAATACATTTCCATAAAAATAACCCCCTTGCTGTGGTGGTACAAATATATGCAGCAAGGGGAAAACCGTATGACTGTTTTATTCGCTTAAGTACGCCTTTCTGACCTGTTCGTTGTCCATCATCTCACGGGCGTCGCCGCTTAAGACGATCCTGCCGGTCTCCAGCACGTACGCCTTATCGGCAATGGACAGCGCCTTCTTCGCGTTCTGCTCCACCAGAAGGACCGTGGTGCCGCTCTTATGGATCTCCTTTATAATATCAAAGATCTCATTCACATAGATCGGCGACAGGCCCATCGACGGCTCATCCATCAGCATTAACTTCGGTCTGGACATCAGGGCCCGGCCCATCGCAAGCATCTGCTGTTCGCCGCCGCTTAAGGTTCCGGCCGGCTGGTTCCTGCGCTCCTCCAGACGCGGGAAACGCTGGTAAATGCTTTTTAAGGTCTCGTCTACCTCCGCCTTGTCCCTGCGTGTATAAGCGCCCATGCGCAGATTCTGTAAAACCGTCATCTCCGCGAAGACCCGCCGCCCCTCCGGCACATGGGCGATGCCCATGGATACCAGCTTATAGCCGGGCGTCTTCGTGATATCGGTTCCGTTATAAATGATCCTGCCGGCCTTGGCCGGGATCAGTCCCGTGATGGTCTGCAGCGTCGTGGTCTTGCCGGCGCCGTTGGCGCCGATCAGCGCGATGATCTCTCCCTGATTCACTTCGAAGGAGATTCCCTTAATGGCCTGGATCACGCCGTAATAGACCTCCAGGTCCCTGACCTCTAATATCGCCATGTCCTCTCCTCCTACTCTCCGAGATACGCCGTGATCACGCGGCGGTCGTTCAGCACTTCCGAGGTCTCGCCCTGGGTCAGCACCTGGCCGAAGTTAAGCACCGTCAGCCTCTCGCAGATGCCGGCCACCAGCTTCATATCATGCTCGATCAGAAGGATCGTCATATCGAACTTCTCACGGACGAAGCGGATAGTCTCCATCAGCTCCGCGGTCTCGTTGGGGTTCATGCCGGCCGCCGGCTCATCCAGAAGCAGAAGCTTCGGATCCGTGGCAAGCGCCCTGGCGATCTCCAGCTTCCGCTGCTTGCCGTAGGGAAGGTTGGAGGCCTTGTAATCGCACTCCTTGTCCAGATCGAAGACGGACAGAAGCTCCATCGCCCGCTCGTTCATCTCCTTCTCCACCTTATAGAAGGACGGAAGACGAAGGATCCCCTCAAGCGTCGAATACTTATGATGGTTATGCAGGCCTGCCTTGACATTATCCAAAACGCTCAGATCCTTAAAAAGCCGGATGTTCTGGAATGTCCTGGCGATGCCTTCCTGGTTGATCTCAATGGTCTTTTTGCCGGTAATGTTCTTGCCGTCCAGAAGGATCACGCCGGTATCCGGCTTATATACGCCGGTCAGAAGGTTAAATACGGTGGTCTTTCCTGCGCCGTTGGGGCCGATCAGGCCGTAGAGCTGGCCTTTCTCGATGACCACGTTAAAGCCGTCCACGGCTTTTAAGCCTCCGAAGGAAATGCTGAGATTTTTGACCTCCAGAGTCGGGACCGCGCCGGTCTTCTCCGCTCCGGCTGTCTGCACGGCAGCCGCGCCGGTCTTCTCTCCGACAGCCGCCTGTCCCGCGGCTGCGCCGCTTTTCGCCGCGCTGTCCGTCATCTTCACAGACTTACTGTCCGCCATTTCACGCCACCTCCTTCTTCACGCCGCCGCGAAGCCTGCTCATGACCACGCTTCTCAGCTCGATGGCTTTCGGGCTGGAATTGAAGATCGTCATGACGATCAGCACGATGGCGTAGATCAGCATACGGTAGTCGTTCAGTCCGCGCAAGAGCTCCGGAAGCGCCGTCAGAAGCATGGCCGCGATGATGGAGCCGCGCATATTGCCCAGGCCGCCCAGCACCACGAATACCAGGATCAGGATCGACTTGTTGTAGCCGAAGTTATCGGAAGACGCCTTCAGCGTAGACAGACTGTGGGCGTAAAGCACGCCGGCCATGCCCGCCAGGGCCGCCGAGATGGAGAAGGCCATCAGCTTGTATTTGGTAATATGGATGCCGATGGACTCCGCCGCGATCCGGTTGTCGCGGATGGACATGATCGCCCGCCCGGTCCTTGAATGGATCAGGTTCAGCACGATAAACAGCGTCAGAAGCAGCAAAAGGATCCCGATCGTAAATGTCGCAGCCCTGGGCGTGCCCGTAATCCCCTGCGCCCCCTTTATGAGAACCACTCCCGTCTCCTTATCCATCCCCAGGGATGTGGTATCTTTCATGGAAAAATGAAAACCGTTCACGTCGCGTCCCACATAGAGAACGTTGATCAGATTCTTGATGATCTCGCCGAACGCCAGCGTGACGATCGCAAGATAGTCGCCCTTCAGCCGCAGGACCGGGATGCCGATGAGCAGGCCGAATATACCGGCCACAACAGCCCCCAGGATCAGCGCCATAAAGAACCGCAGCCCCACGCTGGGAACCGCCGTCTCCAGGCAGTTCGTTAAAAACGCGCCGGAGAACGCGCCAAGGCACATAAAGCCCGCGTGTCCCAGACTCAGTTCGCCCAGGATCCCGACGGTCAGATTCAGCGATACCGCCAGAATCGCGTACATACAGAGCGGCACTAAAAGCCCCTTGAAAAGACTAGTCAGATGTCCGGTCCTGTCCATTACCTGAATCACGATCCAGAACAGGATGACCATCCCGTAAGTGACTGCATTCTGAACTCTTACTTTATTCTTCGTCATGTCCGTCACCTACACTTTCTCGTTGATCTTCCTGCCCAGGATGCCGGTGGGCCGTACCAGAAGTACGATGATCAGCACAGCGAACACGATCGCGTCCGATAACTGGGAGGAAATATACGCTTTTGACAGGTTCTCGATAACGCCCAGAACAATGCCGCCGATCAGGGCTCCCGGGATCGAGCCGATGCCGCCGAACACAGCGGCCGTAAACGCCTTAATGCCGGGCATCGAACCGGTATAGGGAGTCAGGGACGGATAAGCCGAACAGAGCAGCGCTCCGGCGATGGCCGCCAGGGCTGAACCGATGGCAAACGTCACCGCAATGGTCTTATTTACATCGATCCCCATTAAGGATGCCGCGCCGCGGTCCTCCGAGACCGCCAGCATGGCCTGTCCGATCTTCGTCTTATTAATAAACGTGGTCAGCGCGATCATGATAATGATGCAGCTGATGATCGTAACAATTGCCGTGGAGGATATGGTCAGATCCCCTCCCGCCAGCACCAGGTTCGGCAAATTGACCACTGAAGTAAACTGATGCGCGTTGGATCCGAAAATCAGCAGGGCAACATTCTGCAGGAAATAACTGACGCCAATCGCTGTGATCAGAACAGCAAGGGAAGTCGCTTCACGGAGCGGCCGATATGCGACCCTCTCTACCGTTACGCCCAAAAGCGTACAGGCCAGGACGCCTGCGGCAATACCGATAAAAGGATTCAGGCCGAATGTACTGACCACCGTAAAAATAACGAAACTGCCTACCATGATCACATCGCCGTGGGCAAAATTCAGCATCCTGGCGATTCCGTATACCATGGTATAACCCAGAGCAATGATCGCATAGACCGCTCCAAGGCTGACACCGCTGATAAAATATGACAAAAAGCTCATGGACCTTCCACCTTCCCCTGATATTCTGCATCAAAGTATACCACAGAAACAAACAATGCACAATCAATTTTGTGAGAATACGAGCGAAGCGTCACTGGCGCTTTGTCCGTTTTCTGACGCAATCCAAAAGAGGAGCCGTCTATTCTGACGACCCCTCCTCGGATCAGATGATTCTATCCAGCCTGTTACTGAATCTCATATACGCCGTTTACGATCTTGGCAACGATCGGATCCTTAGTCGGTGCGCCGGAAGCGTCCCAGGTGATATTGGAGCCGGTCAGTCCGTCAACGGAGATTTCAACCATCGCTGACTTCATCGCTTCGCAGATATCGGAAACACTCATATCCGGAGTGATGTTTGCGGTCTCGGCCGCTTTCTTGATGGCGTACACAACGTCATAGGCATCCGCGCCGAACTGGTTGGGATCCTCACCATATGCCGCCACATAGTCAGCCGTGAACTT